>NZ_JAZEWV010000002.1:0-416327 GCF_036353415.1 Actinacidiphila polyblastidii | reverse complement strand
GGGGGGGCCCCCCCCCCCCCCCCCCCCCCCCCCCCCCCCCCCCACCGGCCCCTATCCCAGAACCCCGGTCTAACCAAATCGCCGATCCCGGCAACCATCGCCAGCACCGCCGACCAACGAACGGAGCCATCTCGTGCGCAACCCCTTCCGCACCCAGCACGACACCCACACCACTCCCCTCAACCCACAGCGCCAGAACGGGGAGCGGGCCCTCAGCACTCCGATAACCTCACGGAGCAGCAGTGGCGTTGACCTGGGGAACGACAACGACGGAGCAAGCTGGAGCAAAGTCCACATCGCCGGAGGCGACGCGGACTTTGCGCTTGACCCCGCCCCGGCGGGAGCGGACCCGGGCCGCGCCCAGCGGGGCACGGCCGGAGAAGGGGAGGCCGAGCGCGGCCTCCTCCCAGGACAGGACCAACCGACCGAGCACCCCGCGCGCCTCGCGCCGACCGTGTCGCCCGACGCCTTCGTCCACCGCCATATCGCTGCGCTCGACGTCCCCGCACTGCCCATCGACACCGGCACCGCCGGTCTCGTCACGAGCCGCCGGCCGCTGAGCGAGATCCTCTACCGGCCGCGCAGCGGCACCAAGCGCGACATCCAGCTGACCGCCTCCGCCGAGCAGGCCGAGCGGGAGTTCATCGACCTCGCCGCCAAAGCCGCCAAGCGCTCTCGGTCGGCGTTCCTGATGGACGCCGCCCTGACCTTCGCCCACGCCTACCTGCCCGACCAGCGCCCCGACGGCGTCCCCGCCCTGCCCTCACCCCAGGCCCTCCAGGACCTCACGCGGCTGTGCGGGCAGTTGCTGCGCGAGATCCACCGCGTGGGGATGAACCTCAACCAGATCGCCCGCGCCATCAACACCGGCACCTGGCCTGACCACACCGACGACGTCCTGGCCGAAGTCCACGCCCTGGCCCGCGCCGCCCGCCTCGCACTCGAACACGTCGTCTCGGGGTGCCGCCATGGTGCCTGACGTCTCCACCGGCTCCCGCACCCGCGGCCTGCTGTCCTACCTCTACGGCCCCGGCCGCCGCGACGAACACACCGACCCCCACATCGTCGCCGCCTTCGCCATGCCCGGCATCCCCGACCCCGGCCGCGCACCCCTCGACCAGCACCACGCCCTCCTGGACGAGTTGGCCGACTACCTCGACCAGCCCGTCCGCGTGCGCGAGCAGCGCACCGGCAAGAAGGTTCCCCAGCACGTATGGCACTGCCCCGTCCGCACCGCACCGGGCGACCGGTACCTGGCCGACGAGGAATGGGCGCAGGTCGCCCGGCGGGTCGTACACGCCACCGGCATCGCCCCCGACGGCGACGACGCCGCGTGCCGGTGGATCGCGGTGCGCCACGCCGAGGACCACATCCACATCATGGCCACCAGCGTCCGCGAAGACGGCCGCCGCCCGCGCACCAACCGCGACGGCCAACGCGCCCAAGCAGAATGCCGCAAGATCGAAGCCGAACTCGGCCTGCGCCGCCTCAAATCCGGCGACTTCACCGCAGCACCCATGCCCACCAGCGCCGAACAGGCCAAGGCCCTGCGCGCGGGCAACACCGAGACAGCACGGGAATGGCTGCGCGACCATGCATACACAGCGGCGGCAGCCGCACGCGACGAAGCCGAGTACTTCTCCACCCTCCACGCCCTCGGCATCAAGATCACATACCGGCTCGGCCCGCAGAGCGGCGACATCACCGGCTACAGCCTGGCCGCACCCGACGACACCAACAGCCACGGCGAACCCGTCTACTTCAGCGGCTCCACCCTTGCCCCCGACCTGTCCATCAACCGTCTCCGTGAACGTCTCTCCGCCCACGACGCCACCGACCAGCCCACCGCCAGCGCTGCTGGCCCAAGCCCGTGGCACCAGGCCGACACCGCCCTGCGCGACCTCCGCATGAGCCTCCTCGATCACGAAGTCGGGGGCGGACGGCAGGAGGACAGCGTGATCCAGGCGCAGGCCGCGGCGTTCAGCGAACTCCTCCACAACGCCGCCGCCACCGCACCCCGCCAAGCACGCGCCGAACTCCGAGCAGCCGCAGCTTCGTTCAACCGCGCCAACCGTTCCGCCATCCGCGCCGAACACCACAGCGCTACCGCCCTGCGCACCGCAGCCAAAGAACTGCTCCACACCCTCGGCTCGGACAAGGACGGCGCGGCCGTCGCAGGACTGCTCTCCACCGCCGTACTCGCACTCATCGCCCTCGCCCGCTGGAACGAAACCCGGCACCACCAGCAGCAGGCCGCCGCAGCCCACCAGACCCTCGTCCACCTGCAAACCGCCTACCAGCAGGCCGCCGAACCCGTTCTGGCCGACCTCGCCTCACGCACACCCAGCGCGCAGGTAGCACAGCGCTACGCCATCGACCTACGAGCCACCATTCCCGAACACGCGACACGCATCCTCGCCGACCCCGCGTGGCCCGCTCTGGCCACCACCCTCGCCAAGGCCGAAAGCGCCGGCCAAAACCCCCGCCGCGTCCTCGCCGAGATCGCCCGGCAACGCGAACTCGACACCGCCGACCACCCCGCCGAAGTCCTCAACTGGCGCCTCCACCACCAGACCACCGAACGCCACGCCGCCCGCGTCCGGGCCGCCAGTGCCCGCCCTCACCGCAACACCTCCACAGGCGCACCCGCGAACACGACGGGCGGCGCTCCCCCTCATACCGCGCAGACGGAACGCGAGGTCCCGACAAAGCGACGCTGAGAGAGTGCCTGTTCCAAGACCCGTCCTGGTGGTGGCAATCGTCGCCGTCCTGCCGCCCGCACATTGCCCTCGGGCCCGGCCCCGGCCCCGACGCTTTGCGCTTGATCACCAGCCGATGTTCAGGCGGGTCTCAGGTCGGGTGAGGTGAGCGCCAGGAGCGAGTTGGCCGTCGGGGGTGCCGGCGGGGTAGGCGGTGACGACGGGTTGCGCGGGCCTGTCCTGGCTCCAGCGGCGCAGACGGTCGTTGACCTGGCCGAGGAGCTTGCTGCTGTCGGGGCCGTGGGCGGTGATGCCGAGCTCGTTGGCGTCGTCGCTGACGGGGCGGGCGGTGAGGTAGGCGAACGTGCCGCCGTCGTAGACGCTCGCTCCGGCCCACCGCATGGCCGGGTCGGCCAGGCCGAGGGCGCGGGCGGAGGCGCTGACAGAGAGTCGGCCGAAGCGCAGGCCGCCCGGGATGGTGGCGAGCCACAGGTCGAGGTGCGCGGCGTGTTCGTCGTGGCGGACTTCGATCCCGGTCCACTGCTGGTGGGCGGGGTGGGGCAGGGCCTCGGCGAGGGCGGCCTCGTCGGGCAGGTCGTCGGCGTCGATCTTGAGGATGACCTCGTCGGCGAGCCGGACGTGGCGTTCGCCCATTTCCGAGGCGCCGCGCATGGGCACGAAGCCGCAGACTTCGGCATCGGTGCTGAGCATCCGGCCCTCTGCGGTGCGGTCGAAGGCGAGCGAGCGGGTCAGGCCGCTGCCGTGCAGGCGCAGCGGCACGACGAGGCGTCCGTCGACGGTGAGCTGCTGCCACCAGGCGGCCGAGATGTCCCAGGCCCCGGCGGTGACGATGATCCTGTCGAACGTCTTACCGCTCGGGTCACCGAGGGCGCCGTCGCCGCAGATCACCTCCACCTGGTCGTATCCGGCGGCGGCCAGGCCGGTGCGGGCGCCGGCTGCGAGGTCGTCGTCGAGTTCGATGGTCACCACCGAGCCGGTCGGGCCGACCAGCTCCGCGAGCAGGGCGGCGTTGATTCCGGTGGCGGCGCCGATCTCCAGGACGCGGTGGCCCGGCTGGACATCGAGCTGTTCGAGCATGGTGGCCACCATGCTCGGGCTGGAGGCCGAGGAGATCGCGCTGCCGTCTTCGGCCCGCTTGGTCACCACGGGCTTGGGCGCGTAGGCGGTCGCCAGGTCCACGCCGGGCAGGAAGACGTGCCGGGGCACGGCGCGGAAGGCGTCCTTGACCTGGGGGGTGCGGAAGCTCCCGAGGCGGTCGATCCGGGCGATGAGGTTCTCGATCAGCTCGTGCGGGTCGAGGACCGGGGCGTCGGTGGAGTGCATGGTCACGTGCCTGACTGTAGTGGGGCGAACGGGGTCGTTATGGCCGCTTTGCGGTAGCGGGCCCGGTATCGGTGCCCGCTGGAAGATCACGCGGCTCGCGGCGGTGGCCAGGGCGCTTTGGTGGGGTGCGGAGATGCCGTGCCGGTTGAAGGCGAACAGCAGATGGTCGGTGAGCACGGCCCGCAGGCCCCGGGTGAGGCGCCCGCGCCGGCCCAGGTCGGCGAGGGCGGCTCCGGCGTCTTCGAACGCGGCTGCCCAGGCGGGCGTCAGGGCAAGGGGGCTGTCTTTATTGTCGCTCTTGGCGGTGATGAGGGTCTGCACCGCGGAGAGGGTTGCCGGGGAGGGCTCGGTCTGTCCCTCGTTCATGCGGTGCTCGGAGACCTGGGCCCAGACGTCCCCTTGTTCGTAGAAATCCTGGTCGGCGGCGAGCATCATGCGGGTGGCCAGCCGTACGCCGATCTCGCGGCGAAGGTCTCTTCCCTCCTGCGTGCCGGTGAGGTGGTGCAGGATATGGCGGCTGTCTGCGTGGAACAGGCCGTGGGCCACGTGCATCGCTTCCGGTCCGCCGAAGCGGCGGGTCTCTGGCTCGTAGATGGCCTCTTCGGCGTGAAGGATGACGGAGCTGCTGGTGAGCGTCGTGGTCAGCCGCGCGAGGAAGGCGGCCGCGTCGTGGTCAGCGGCGGGCAGGACGCGCAGCCGCCATGATTCGCCCTTGCGGATGAACCACCAGGCGGTGATGTCGCCGCGCTGTTCGGCGTCGGTCAGCAGCGGCCCGAGGTGGCGGGCGGCCATGTGCTCGGCGGCCTGCCAGGTGTCGCACCACAGGTTGACCTGCCGCCAGCGGGTGTCGGGTTCGGGCATCGTCGCAGTCCAATCGGTGTGTGCGGTGTTCAGCCGAGGAGAAGGCAGGCGGGCCAGCCGCCGTGCGCGCCGGTCGTGGTGGTGGCGAGGGTGTGCAGGGTCAGGGCGATGCCGGCGCGGCCTTCGATCAGACCGGGCAGGGCCCCGGGCGGGGTGTCGTGGGCATGGGTGAGGAGCGTGTCGAGCAGGTGCGGCAGGTGGGCGGCGACATCGGGGGTGACCGCCTCGGTGGCGGCGTGCCAGGCCGTCAAGAGCAGACCCGCCCAGCCGTGGCACAGCGCGGGGTCGCTGATGCGCGCGAGCTGGACGGGGTCGGCCAGGCACCGGGCGAGGGCGTCCTCGGCCGCCTGCTGGCGTGCCCGGTGGCCCAGGGCGAGGGCGGCCAGTTGCTGGGCGCGGGCCAGGCCGGGGGTGCCGTAGCACCACGAGGGCCGCAGCGGTCCGTCCTGACGGGGCCGGCCGGCGTGGAGTTCGGGCAGGCTGATCCTTTCGGGCCACCACGGTCCCGCCGGTGCCGGTTGCCGCCAGTGCTCCAGCCACCGGCAGATCTGGTCGATGGCGGCGGCTTGCCCGTCGACGATGACGCCTTGCCGCATGGCCAGGGCCAGGATCACGAGCAGCCCGGAACAGCCGTGCGCCATCCCGAAGTTGGCTTCTCCTGCGGCGAAGGCGGGATCGCGGTCGCGGGCGGAGCTGTCGGACGTCCACCAGCCCGGCGCCCCCGCGCCTGCTTCGTCGGCGGCCTCCACCGGCTCGGTCAGCCGCACCAGGTAGGCCAGGATCTGGCGTACGAGGTCGCCGCCGGGGTCGCGGTGCAGGACGTGGGCGCCGAGCCCGACGAGGCCGCGCGTGAGGTCGAACTCGTACTGCGAGGGGCGGTGCGCGCCGTCGATACGGGCGTGGGCGGCATCAAGGCGGGTGCGCACGAGTTGGGTGACGGCGTCATCAAGGCGGGCCGTGGCGCCCGGGTAGGCGTCGGGGGCAGCGACCTGGAGGGCGAAGGCGAGCGCGGGGGCCCCGAACCACAAGCCGGCGCCTGGCCCAGCGGTCAGGTCGTCGCGGGTGGCGCGGGCCAGCCACGCGCGCAGCGGCTTGTCGTCGGCCAGGCCGTGCTGGGCGCGCAGCCCGTGCAGGACTGCGACGCCGGCGGCCCCCTTGGACAGCGACTGGTCTCGCCAGCGGGGGCTGCCCGGGCTGTAGTCGTCGCCGAACTCTGATGACAGCGGCACGGTGAGGGCCGCGGCGATCTGGTCGGCCATGGCCGCGGCAGCGGTCTGCTGCCTGGCATCCAGCACGGTCATCGGTCCGTCCCCTTCTCGGTGCCCTGGCGTGCGGACCAGGCCAGAGCGATGGCCCGTGCGAGTTTGTGCGTCATCGCTTCGGCCTCCGCATCGATGCCGTGTGCGCGGATGTGGTGCAGGTGCAGCAGCGAGGTGAGCACCGAACCCGGCGTGAGACGGGTGGCCGCGGGGGTGAGGCAAACGGCATACCGGGCGGCGGCCTGGGCCCGCGCCGCCCAGGCGACGGCGATCTGCGGGCCGCCGGGCAGATGGTCAAGGGCCTGGCCGTCGGCGATCCGCAGCGTCTGCCGGCGCACGTCGCGATCCCGCATAGGCCCCCCGCCGGCGAGCTGCGGGTGGTCGATGAGCCAGCGCACCCCGGCGGCCCGGCTGCCCGTCATCGCCACTGCCATGTCGGCCAGGCTTGCGGCGGTCAGCGCCTGCGGATGCAGGTCCCCGGAGCGGGACAGCGCGGTGAGCTGGGCCAGGACGGCTGCGGAGTCGGCGGCGAACAGCGCCTCGGCCGCGGTCATGGCGGCACCGGCTCCGTATCGGCCGGTCTCCGGCTGGTAGGCGCCGAAGGCGATCTCGCCGACGAGGCCGAGCTGTCGCAGGCCGTCCGCCCAGGCCGCCACATATCCCGAGGCGCGGGCGCACTCCGCGTCGTGCAGCCGGATCCGCAGGTGCGGGGCGGGATGGCGGTAGCGGACGAACCACCACTGCGGCGGCGTGACCCACCGGGCCAGGAGCGCCGGGACATGGTCGGTCAGCAGCGTGTCGAAGTTGTCCGGGTGGCTGTACAACTTGACGTACACCACCCCCTTGCCCGAAGCGGGCTCGGCCAGCGGCAGCGCTGTCGATCCGGTCAGGAATGCAGGCGCCGAGAGGGGAGGCGCGGTCGCGGCGAGCGGGATGACGATCTCGTGGGCCCGGCCGCCGAACCAGCCGTGGTCGGCGGCGGTGGGCGTCTCGGTCAGCGTGACCGCGCCGGTTGCCGCGTCCAGATGTGCGCGCAGCAGGTCGCGGTCCATGGCCTCGTCCAGGTTCAGCCGCAGCTGCTGGTCACCGAAGCCGATCGCAATGCTGGTGGGAAGGCGCCGCTGTCCGCGCACCGCGTCCAGGGCCGCACCCCAGTCGCCCGGTCGTGCCGTGGGAGCGGGCAGGTCTGAAGGGTGCAGGCGCCACTGGGCAGGGGCCAAAATGCTGCGTCCGTGGCGCAAGGAGGGCAGGAACGGCAGGCCGGAGGCGGCACCCCAGTCGAACGACATCACCTGGGGGTGGGCGGAGCGCGGGATCTCCAGCAGCATCCGGGCCAGGGGCGGCATCGTGTGCCGAGCCCCGGCATGGGGGAGCATCGGCTCCACCACCCGCCGCCGGGACAGCGACACCACATACAGCCGGTGCTGGTCGGCGGTGACCGCGAGGTCCCGAAACGGGATGCGGCCGACGGCCGGTTCACCGTGCTCGGCCAGGCTGATCATGTCCGGCAGCACGAGCGGAATGCGCTGGACATTCTCCTGCCGCACCTGCTGGGGGGGAAACGATAACTGGACGGCAAGAGCGCCCGCCACGCCGGTCGGCAGCTCGGCGTATAGGGCCGACAGCTGCTGCCGGTCGGGCTCGTCCAGCAGGTCCAGGAACCGGCCGGCGTTCGCCGCCGGCCGGCCCAACCCGCGCACGCTCAGGGTGAACTCTCCGCTGTCCAGGGCGGCCGTCGTGGTGGCGCGGACATCAACCCACAGGTCAACCGGGGATACCGGCCGCTGATCCGCCCCGGCGGCGAGCACCTGGAGGCGTTCGTCGTCCAGGACGACCTCGCCGGCGCTGTCCAGTGCGGCCTGCTGGGCCACAGCGAGCAGTTCCTCATCGCGCGGCGACAACTCGCGGGCACCGGGGTGGGTGAAGTGGCGGGGAAAGCCGAGCCCGGTCGTGGGATCGACGAGGCGTTCGACCGCTACCAGCGTGCCGGGCCCGTACCGGCCCAGGAACCGGCCGTGGTACTCCCGCCACGACGCGCTGCCCGTGGGGGCCGGGCTGAGCCGGACGAGCGCACCTGCCGCCTCGGCTGCTTCGCGCGCCACCGCCTGCGGCAGCACCACCGTGGCCCCGAGCCGCAGATCCACAGCCAGGGGCTGGTCGACGGCGTCGCAGAGCGCTCGCATCCGCGCCGCGGTCTGGCGCCTGCCCCGCCCCTGAGGCCATGGCTCTGCGCGATCTCCTTCCTGCAACCGGGCGTGAATCGCGGCGAGTTCACCGGCCAACGCCTGTGTCTGGGGAAGACCGGCCGCGTCAGCTTCGTCCAGCTGGTCCAGGAGGTAGGCGAGGGCGTCGGTGGCCGTCGAGGGGGGACGCAGGCTGCTGATCAGCACGCCCCGCGTCATGAGTTCGCCCACCAGCGCCTCCAGCGCGGGCACGGTCGCGCCGGAGTGCTTGGCGGCGAGCTTGCCGGCCAAGGCGCCGACCTTGATCGGGGACGTGGCAACCTCCCGGATCGTCTGCACGACCGGGAGGTGCCGCACCGATACCTCGCCGGGCGGGCGGTCGACGGTGGTGTGGGCGGACCACGACACGACGAGCCGCTCGCCGCGGACGACGGCCAGGTCGTTGATCTGCACCGATAACTGTCGCCGCAGGTCTGCTTGGGCTTCGAGACGGGCGATCATGTGGGCGAGCCACACCGCGTCCGCCCGGGTGCGGGTCTGGTGGGCTTCCGTCCACCGCACCGAGGTGAGCGGGCCGAAGTACGCGGTGCTCACGCCGGCGAAAACTCCGAAGGGGGTGGCCCGGCTGCGCATCCGCGCCAGGTAGCGGGCCAGAGCCAGCGCCATGCGGCGCATCTGCCCGGCACCGGCCGCGCGGCCGGCGAGCACCGCGTCGATCTGCTCGGCCAGCACCGGGCTGGCGATCGAGATGGCCTCGGCGACCGGCCGGTCCGCCCATACCGTGGTGAGCCACCTGCACCACTGCGCGTCGCCGACGTCCGGGGACAGCCCAGGCCAGGGCGCCGCGCCCGCGTGATCGGTGTGCACGCTGGCCCGCAGCATCGCCGTCCCGGTCTGCCGGTAGTACGGCGTCCGCTCCGCTGCTCTCACCTCGCGCCTCCCAGGCTGCTGGTTCTTCGTTCGGTGACCGGTGCCTGCGACGGGCACTCCCGCCGCAGGCACCGTTGCGGTGATCAGGTCAGCAGTCGCCGTCCTTCTTGGTGTCGCAGCCGTCGTCGGTGCTGCTCAGCAGCGCCGCAGCCACGGGCCCGGCGGTGACGATCCGCACGTCCAGGTCGAGGTCGACCGCGTCGGCGGCAGGGCGAATGGTGGTGCTGGTGTTCATGGCAGTCCTCCTGCTCGTAGATGTGTCACGCATTTCGGTGCTGATGGCCCGGCCCCGCCGCCCGGAGCGTAGAGACCTGCCCACGCCCCACCGGCGGTTCCCGGCCATCCCCGCACGCGGGCGTGGTGCACCGCGTGCGGAGGTTCGGTGGCGGCCCGCCCGGCCCGGCCGCGAGGGCATCCGGGCGGGCAGGCCAGGTCGTAGTCAGCCCGGAGCCTGTGGCGGCGGTGTGCCGCGCAGGATCTGGCTGACGGGGACGGTGCTGGTCGGGTCGGACAGCGACCGCACGGCGGCTTCCAGGCGCCCCGGGTCGGCGCCGAGGTAAGTCACCGCGGCCTGCGCGAGCTGGTCGGCAAGCCCGCGCTGGAGGAAAGCCTCGTGGCGGTGCTCGGCGGCCGTGACGGCGAGAGCTTCCAGGGAGCCGATGGTCTTGCGACGTGTGGTCTTCTTGGGGCCGGCGCCGAAGGTCATCCAGACGATGATCTCGCGGCTGTCCATGTCGAATCCGACCCGGAACGGCATTTGTTCGGCGGCCGGTTCAGGCACAGTTCCTCCCCTGGTAGGGCAGGCGGCAGCGGATCTGCTTGCCGACCGCAGTGGGGTGGACCGTCCAACCGGGCGCCAAGACGTCCAAGATCCACAGGCCCCGGCCGGACTCCGACCGGTCGTTGTCCGGCCGCTGGTGCCTGCGCCGGGGCGCCACAGCCGGCTCGGGGTCGTGGACCTGCACCAAGACCTCGCCCGGCGAACTGGTCACCTGCACGACCACCGGCGCCCACGGACCGCACAGCCGCACCGCGTTGCCGACGAGTTCACTGGCCACCAGCCGGGCCGCGTCCGCGACCGTCTCCTCCACGCCGGCCGCGCACAGCTCTTTGAACACCCGCTCCCGCATCTCCCGCAGGTGCTCGGGGCCGGCGCTCATGTGCAGGTCGAACCCGTCGGGCCGTAAGGACAGATAGAACCCGCACTCCGCCATTTCCACGGCGGATGCATACGGTGGATCGGACGGTTCGGTCAGGACCCGTACATCGTGCATGGCGTGTGCTCCCCAGTGACATGAGCGGGCCTTCGGACTGAAACGTCCGGTGGGCCCGCAGAAGCGGGTCGGCACGTCGGCCCTCCGGGCACAACCCCCGGCAGTCGGCGCACGGCAGCGGCCTATGCCACGAAGCGCGACGTTGCCGTCACACTTCGCTACCGTGCCGCCAGCATGCACCCGGGCAACTCAGTTAGGCAACATGTCTCGTTGAGATTCCTCGGATTGGTTGTCGGCATCGGCGCCGAGGGCCACACTGTCGGCATGGCCTGGAAGAAAAGTTCCGCCCCCAAGTCCGTCTACCGGCGGCAGTTGGCAGCCCAGCTCAAAGAGTTGCGCGATGCCTCGAGCAAGACGATGGCCGAGGTGGCGAGGGAGGTCGAGATCAACCAGGGCTCGCTCAGCCGCATCGAGTCCGGCGACCGCGGCACCACCCCAGTTCTGGTGAAGGCGATGCTCGACTGCTACGGCGTCAGCGACCCCACCGTCCGGGAGGACATCTTGGACCTCGTCCGAGCCGACCAGGCCCAGAAACAGAAGTGGTGGCGCAAGTACTCCGCGGTTATCAACACCACCCAGTACGGCGGCTACCTGGAGCTGGAGGCCAGCGCGACATCCCTACGATCCTACGAGCCGCAACTGATCCCGGGACTCCTCCAGACCGCCGAGTATGCCCGCCAGGTCATCACCGCGATGCGCGTGGACCTGGACGCCAAGCAGGTCGAGGCCCTGGTGGCCGTGCGGATGAACCGCCAGGCCCTGCTGGCCCGTGACGACGCCCCGAAACTGTGGGCGGTCATCGACGAGGCCGCCCTGCGCCGCGTCAGCGGGGCCCCGGCTCTCCTCAAGAGCCAGCTGGAACACCTGCTGGATCTCGAACCCCGCACCAACATCACCTTGCAACTGCTGCCGTTCGACGCCGGATTCCATCCCGGGCTGTACGGCTCGTTCATGCTGATGGGCTTCCCCGAGCCCAACCCGGACGTGGTGTGGGTGGAGAATCTGACCAACTCGGTGTACTTCGAGGGATCCGACGATGTAGGGCGCTACACCGAGGTCTTCGACCACCTGCGGGCCGCTGCCCTCGCCCCACCCGAGACCCGCAGCCACGTCAAGAGCATGATCAAGGAGCTGTAAGTGAGCAACACCAAGCCCGACCCCGCCGAACTGGACTTTTCCGGAGTCGCCTGGGAGAAGAGCCCGTTCAGCGGGGGCAACGACAACTGCGTGGAGTTCGGCGTGATCGGCGAACTGATCGCCATGAGGGACTCCAAGCGGCCCGAGCAGACCCCGCTGCTCTTCGATCGCGACGAGATCGCCGCGATGCTCGCCGGCGCGAAGAGCGGCAGCTTCGACCACCTCGCGTGACCCACTCGCCACCTGGGCGGTCGGGCGACGGACCAGGCGGCTGGCCCCAGTTTCTGGTGGAGTCAGCCGCCGATACCAGCCTCCCGGCCACAAGGAACGGGCACTGCGAGTTGGGTGAGACCGGCCTGCTCGCGATTTATCCCCCAGTGCGGTTGCACCATCAACTGAATTCAAGCTGTCGGCTTTCGGCATCGGCGAGGAGGAGTACCTGGCGCTGACCAGATCGACTCTTCAGTCGCTGCTCGCCGACCGCGACAACGACGGCTACAAGGACGAGGTCCGCGCCCGGCACACCGTGCCCGCCGTCTCCCACCTGGGCATAGCTACGGCACCGGCCTGGGCACCTACAGCAGAGTCAAAGAGAGCACCCACGCCTGGCTCCACGGCATCCGCGCAAGGTGCCGCCACACCCGACTGAACGCCGGAAAGGGCGGCTACTGCAGTGCCATATCGGGCAACGTTTGCTGGGTCTGGTGCACCATAGGCTGCCGAGTTGTCCACGATTTACACCGAACTGGTCACGACCGGGACCTGGGGTTCAACCAATCAGAGCGCGAGCTGCAAAGGCTCACTCATAGGGGCCGAGGAACCGTGAGCCGTTCAGGTGGATCAGGTGGTCAGGCGCGTCAGCCACCCAGGCTTCGGTCTCCCATGCGAGCTTGGTCAGCCACTTGCGCATCGTGGCGCGGTCCGGGAAGCAGTTCACGAACACCAGCCCTGCCTTGTCCGTCGCGAAGAGATTCTTCAGGTGCTCGCGCCGTCCGAAGTCGATCGGTCCGTGAGAAGTGACGGCCTCCATTAGGAAGAGCCAACCGCGCTGCTCGTCGTAGACCACGAGGTCCGGGTTCTTGCCGTGCTCGTCGAAGGTCAGTCCGAGACGTGCGAGGACGTCGTCTTTGCGGATGTCGTAGCGGTGATCCTTGGCGTCCCCCAGGTAGAGCACCTGCCCGCCGGGGGCGAAGCGAGGGCAAAACTCCTCGACCATGTCTCGGATCAGGGGGTTCTGGCCACCAGGAGAGAGGCGGAACGGAGAACCGTCGGGCAGCGTAACCGGGAGCATCTGCATCTCGCGGGTGGCCTTGTAAGCAGCCTGCTGGGTGGGAGCTTCGGCTATCCAGGCGTCGAGGGCGTCCTGGAACCCCGGAGTGCCGAAGAGACGCACTACGGATAGAGCAGCCGGAGCGATCCGGTAATTGTTCTTTGAAGAGTTGACCGCGCGCCCTTCCGGAGCGTCGGAGTTGTGCTCAGCGAACCCCGCGTCGACGAACTGGTGGAGTGTCTCCTTGCGGAAGGACTCGCGCGAGTTGGGGGCGTACTTCTCATCCCACTTCTCCGCAATGACGCCCATGACTTCCGTGACGCCGAGACGCGGGTTGGTCGCCGTGTCCCACGGCTCGTCGGGCTCCAGGCCGAGCAGCGCGAGGGCCGTCAGGGCGGACCTGTCATTGCTGCGGACCTTGTCGAAGCCGAAGGCTTGCAGGAGGGCGCTGGCGTTGTCGACGGATGCTCGTAAAGTGCTGATCACTCTGCTGAGCCTACGACAGTGGGGAACAAGTCAGCCACGAGGGCATCGAGCTTCGCCTGTTCCGGGAGCCATTCCGGCGCGTTCTGCGCCAAGCGCACCAGGTCGTCACGGGAGGGGAAGGGGAGCGTCTTGACGTCCCCGGCGTTGACCTGGGTATGCCCGGAGAACGTGCGGAAGATCGCGTCGAGTGTCGAGGAGTTCAGCCAGAGCATCAGCCCATGCGCCAGCTGAGGGTCGAGAGGCCCCTTCTTCTCGTGCAGGTAGTTGGTCTTATTGTCCAAGGCAACCGGGCCGTCGTCCTTCCAGACGCCCGCGACCACGCGCCGCTTCTCCTCCTTCGCGGAGAAGCGCTTGATGACGACGTAGTGCCCTTCGGGCAGGAGCAGTTTGCGGGCGGCCTCAGTGCTGGGGGAGAAGCCCTGTGGCTTCTTCGCGGGGCGCAGTGGCCACTCGATCTCTCCGCCGCGCACGTTGGCCTGGTAGATCATCGGCACGACACCATCGGCGCTGAGGTCTTGGGTCAAGTGTTCGCGGTTCCGGAAGTCGACGACCTTGCCCGTGCTGACGCCCAAGCCCAGGTCGGCCAAGGTGTACGAGACGGCCGGCGGCACGACAGCGGAGTCATCGAAACGGACGAACCGGTCGCGGTCCTCGGGCAGGACCACGGCGTCGAACGGGACGGTGCGGCGCAGTGGGGCGTCGTTGTGCGCGATCGACGCCGACAGGACGACCTGTGGCTGCTGGTCGCTCCGTGTGCCAACTACGATGACGTTTTCCTGGAGGACACCGGTGTCAGCGAAGACTGAGTTACGGCTCTCGAAGACGTGTAGGAGGTCAAGGCTGGTGCGGTCGAGCATCCACTGACGAAAGGCGCGGTGGTAGGTGCCGTTGGCCCAGGAGCGGGGCACGATGATCGAGATCTGGCCGCCGGGGGCGAGGGCAGCTGTGGCCCTGGCCCAGAAGGCCGTGTAGATGTTGCTGGCATCGACCAGGTGGCGCGCAATGCGCGTACGGTGCAGGCTGCCTGCGGCGAGCTTTCCATAGGGTGGGTTAGCGACGACGAGGTCGAACGGCCCGTCGATGAGTGCGTCATCGTCGGTGAGGTAGTCGCCCTGCACGAGGTCGAAGGTGGTGCCGTAGGTTGCCCTGCATTCCTCGAGCGTGGCCCGCAGGTAGGGCATGACCTGAGGGTCGGTCTCCACAGCAACAACATGAACGTCCAGTTCAGGGTGCTCTTCGTGCACCCGCGTTACCAGTGCGGCAGTCAGCGAGCCGACCCCAGCGCCGGGGTCCAGAACGCGCACGGTATTACTCAGGGCGTCTAGGCGAGACATCGAGGCAATCAGGTCGGCGGCTGGTGCAGGCGTGAAGAACTGACCCAGGGCGGCCTGCGTCCGAGGGTCAAGGACACTGAGCGCCTGCACCCGTCGTGCCTCGGTGTTCTCGATCAGTTTCACATCCGCGATCCTCTCACGGGGCATCCCCATGAGGTCATTGGTGGAGATATGTACAAGTCCGCCACCTCGTGGCAACGTTTGGAGGCAGGTACTGAAGGGCGAGAGAGCCCAGGGCGTCCCGAACCGCGTGTCACACGCTGATCATCACGACACCACCGTCAGCCCCCGCGGGCTGCCACCGGGTCCAGACGCTCAGGCCGCCCGGCCGACGACGGTCTCTCCAGGCGTGCCCGGGAGGATTGGCGTAGGCACGTCGGCGCAGCGCGCCGCGCGGAGGCCGTCGCACAGTAGCTCTGGGATGCGGTCGGCACCCGGCATCATGATCTTCAGCATGCGGCAGTCGGTGAGGTGATCGCGCCGCGTTTGAGGCGAAGGCACAGCCCGGTCCTCCCCCCGCCCGCATTGGCCTCATCAGGCCGCCGCGCAGCGGTTGGGACACGGGCCCCGGGTTCGGCAGAAAAGACGGCCGCTGGCGTCGACCGTCCACTTAGCCCAGAACGGTTCCGCGCGAGACAGCCGGGACCGCGATGGTCCCGGCATCTCGTACTCTGTCGGCAGGCTCAGGCAGAGAGCTTCTTGAAGACGACCTCGAAGCGGTCGAGGGTCTCCTCATCGACCTGCTTCTTGCGGATCGGGAGGGGCATGTTCACGGTGATCAGTTCGGCCTACTGCCGCTCAGCCGGTCCCCGAAGACCATCGTGGACCGGCTGACAGAGATCAGCGGCGCCACCGATCCCAGAGCCACCCAATCGTCGTGACCGTCATGACGCCCACTGCCTGCTGGGCAGCATTGCCGACGCCGACGGTGTAGCCCGCCGTGTACCCGACAGCAACAGCGGCCACAATCACCTCGAACCTTGGCGGCCGCTCGCTTCCCGCCACAGGGACACGCATACTGGACATGGTTCTTCTCCTCGTCAAATGGGTTGGACCATCCGCCGGAGCCCGGAGATCTGTGGAAGGTGATACGGGTTCCGGCGGCAGACTTTGAGGTTAAGGAGCAGTGCCTTCGCTCTCCGAAGCCGACGGATCGGCGTCCGAGTCCGCGCTGACGAGTTCGCCGAGCTTGGCCATCAGATCGTGGCGCGCGGACGCAGACAGGCTTCGGTAGGCGCGCCAGGCAAGCTCGGCCGGCGAACTGGGCCGACGATCCATCGCCATCCAGCCGAGGACGAGTGCACGCTCTGTGACGGAGAGCCTTTGCAATCTGTCCCAGGCTTCGGTTGGCGTGACGGCCATCCGCAACGCCGTAGTGGAACGCTGGCGGATGGCGAGGTCAGCTTCACGTGGATGCATGGCTCGCGCGAGTGGATCCCATACCTGGGTGCCCGCGGCGGCGAACAGGAACTCATTGGGCCCCAGGTGAGCGTTCGAATGGAAGGTCTCGATCTGCCATCCATATTCCCGGAGGTCACGCACTCGTCGCTCGATGGACGCAACGTCAGGGAACGCCCCCCGCAGCTGCGTCTTTGTGAAGGTCTTCCCTTCACCGATTTCCGCGACAAGCCACAGTGCGGCACGCACCAACCCACTGTGCTTCTCGTCCCTCCAGTCGAGCTCGGACGGACCGGACCCCGGCATCAGAACACGTCTCCCTTCGCTTGCGAGTGAGATACCCGCCTTCAACCGCTGCCGTCACCCTACAGTCAGGTGGCAACATGTGGCAAGATCCGGCAGATGTGGCAGGCCCCGTCGGGCGTGCCACATCTCGAGACGCAGCTACGAGAAGCCGCCGAAGGCTGCGTGCCCTCTGTGGGGCCGCAGCCCACTTCCCGGCCTTCCGCAGTGCTCGGCCTCGCCGACCGGGAACCACCGGCAGAGCTAGACGTCAGTGCCCCGGCGCCGCAATGCCACCCCTTCCGGGTTGCAGTTTGGGTTGCATTCATCGCCGTGCAGGCCCGTTCGGCAGATCCAGCACGACGCGCTCGGCAGCAGGTCAGGACGCTGACGCACCCACCTGAACACCCGGACGAACAGTTGGAAAGCGTGTTGGGGGCAACCCCTCACGAGTTCGAATCTCGTATCCTCCGCCAGTGCCTCACCGGGCACGACGTCGAAGGGCCCCACCGTCCGCGGTGGGGCCCTTCGACATCGTGGTTGCAGTTTTGGTTGCGGTTCAGCCGCCCAGGCCGAGATCGCGACGAAGGGGAGCGGGTCCGTCACGTTGAGGCAGATCCACAGCCGTGCAACCTGCCTGTGGACAACCCTCCTCACCGGAATCTCCCCTTGTAGGGTCGGCTTGTGACCATGCTCCCGTTCGCTGATGCCGACTGGCAGAACCTCTCCGTGCTCCCGGCCCAAAGCGTCGAGCACGGCGAGGTATTCACGCGACGCTGGGTGGTCGACCTGATCCTCGACCTGCTCGCCTACACGGCCGACAAAGACCTTTGCGACGTCAGGCTTGTCGAGCCGGCCTGCGGTACGGGCGCCTTTCTGGCGGCAGTCGCAGCACGGATCAGCGCCTCCTGCCGTAGGCAGAAGCGCCCGATCGGAGATGCGATTACGGCGGTCAGCGCCCTCGATCTACTGGACCGCAACGTGCAGCAGTGCCGCGCGGTGGTTGCAGAGCAGCTGACCGGCGATGGGTGGCAGCCCGACGAAGCCAAGGAGGTCGCGGCAGCCTGGGTAAAGCAGGGCGACTACCTTCTTCGGCCGGAATCAGCCCAACGAGCCGACTACGTGGTGGGCAATCCTCCGTACATCCGCCTTGAGGACGTTCCCCATGACCGGATGGCCGCCTATCGGAGCGTCTGCTCGACGATGGGGGGCCGAGCAGACATTTACGTCGGCTTCTACGAGGTCGCGATGCGAAGCCTCGCTCCCGACGGACAGCTGGGCTTCATCTGCGCGGACCGCTGGATGCGGAACCAGTACGGTCGCCAGCTCCGCCAGTTGGTGACCTCTCGCTACAGCATGGACCTGGCCCTCGTCATGCACGACGTTGACGCCTTTGACGATCAGGTCTCGGCCTACCCGGCGATCACGGTCATCTCGAACCGTCTCCAAGGCTCAGCCGTGGCGGCGGACGCCACACGATCGTTCGGAGCAACTCAGGCCGACGATTTCGCGGCCTGGTACGTGAAGAGCGAACCGAAGTCGGTCTCGACCGAGGCGTACCAGGCTGCTCGCATGCCGCACTGGTTCCCCGACGAGGATTCCTGGCCGGCCGCCTCCCCCGCCAGGCTCGCAGTCTTGGAAGATCTCACTGAACGCTTCGGTCTCTTGGAGGACGGCAAGACCGGGACCCGGGTCGGCATCGGCATCGCGACCGGCGCCGACAAGGTCTTCGTCACTAACGACGCCGACCTTGTTGAGAGCGATCGGCTCCTGCCGATGGCCATGGTCCGTGACACCACCACCGGCACCCTTGACTGGCATGGCACCTTCCTGGTCAACCCGTGGACCACACACGGAAACTTGGTCGACCTCTCCGCCTACCCCCGGCTCGCCGGTCACTTCGAGAAGCACGGAGCCGCCCTGCGCAAGCGCTATGTCGCGGTCAAGCAGCCTCAGCGCTGGTACAAGACGATCGACAAGGTCGACCCTCGACTGACCCGGCGTCCCAAGCTGCTCCTTCCGGACATGAAGCTGACGATCCATCCGGTCCTGGATGAGGGTGGCCTGTACCCTCACCACAACCTGTACTTCATCGTCTCGGACGTCTGGGACATGCGTGTACTCGGTGGTCTGCTGCTGTCCAAGGTCGCGGAAGCGTTCGTGGAGGCGTACGCGGTGAAGATGCGAGGGGGAACTCTCCGCTTCCAAGCGCAGTATCTGCGTAAGATCCGCGTGCCGGACCCAGCATCGATCAGCGAGAGCGACCAGGCCGCCCTGGCAGGGGCCTTCGACAAGCGCGACGTCAAGGCCGCGACCGAAGCCGCCCTGCGTGTCTACCGGCTTGCCGAGTTGCCTGATTAGGAGAGCCTCTTGACGGTCACGCGCCAGGACTTCGAGGACGCGATCGCGGCCTACTGGGGCGCCAAGCAGTTGCAGAACGAGCAGTCCGCGATCAAGAACGCGGTCGGTGCCGGCACCGCAGGGGCAGTGCGGGGCGGCAAGCACTTCGACGTGATCGCAGCCCTCTTGGCGAAGTTCTTCCTCGAAGCCGGGTACCCGCCCGAGAGCATCCGCGTCAGCAAGTCCCAGGGCCTGGAGTTGCCCGGTTACTACCGGCCGCAGAAGCAGTGGGACCTTGTCGTGGTCCACCAGAACGTGCTTGTCGCGGCCTTCGAGATGAAAGCGCTCGGAGGCCCGTCTTTCGGCAACAACTACAACAACCGTGTCGAGGAAGCACTCGGTAGCGCGGTGGACCTGCGTCGGGCAACCCTCGCCGAGCTGTACCCGAAAGAGAAGCCCTGGCTCGGCTACTTCTTCATAATGCAGGACGGTGAAGGATCCCGAAGGCCGGTCTCGACCGCGAAGGGCGCTTTGCCCGCCGACAAGATCTGGCACGGTACCTCGTACCAGGACCGCTTCGGGATCTTCTGCGAGCGCCTCGTGGCCGAACAGCTCTACGACGCCGCGTGCTACGTCACGTCCTCGGCGGAGACCCCCAGCCCGACCGAACTGGTGGAAAGCCTCGACTGGAGGCACTTCTCAGCAGCGATCAATGCTCGACTCACGTACCTGAGGGACCTCGGTATTCCCGGGTAGGGCGTCGCCCTCATACGGGGCAGGGCATGTCGGCCTTCAAGGCATGTGGCCGACCTTTGCGGCTGTCTGCTGGAGCACGGGTCTGGTGACCTGTTGGTATCGCTGCCACATCCGCACCGACTTCCCGGGCTCCCAGCCCATGATCGCGTCTACTACCGCGTCCGGGACTCCTGGGATGAGGAGCACGGTCGCCGCCGTATGCCGGGCATCGTGGAGGGCGGCCGTCGCGGACGCCGGCGGCCCGCAGCAGGTCCTTCCGGCGGTGGTAGTCCGTGTTCGGGGCGAGCGGTTCGCCGGTCGGTGACGTGAAGGCGTATTCCTTCTCCGTCCAGAGACCCGGGCGACCGTACGATCGTGGTCCTGCTCCGCCCTGTGTTGCCGAAGCAGCTTGACCAATTCCTCCGGCAGCCCAACCAGACGCCTGCCCGCCTTGGACTTCGGAGACTTCGTCTCGCGGCGGGTGTTGACCTTCTGCGGGCGGAAGCCAGCCTTCGCCCGTCCGCAGGTGCCGGCGCAGCCGTGCGCGTACCGGGGCCGCAGCCGTCCCCCCCGTACGCGAATGACGCCCGCTTCGAAGTCGGCATCGCCCCACTGGAGCCCGAGGACGTCGCCTTGGCGCAGGCCGAGGGCCAGGGCGATGACCCAACGGGCGGTGCTGCGGTGCTTGTCGGCTTCGAGAAGCTGGCGCTGGACCTCCGCCAGGGTGTACGGCTCGACCTCCTCCTCATCGAGCTTCGGGGCCTTGGCGATGGTGGCCGGGTTGATGGTGAGGTGGCGGCGACGCTCAGCCTCGTTGAGCGCCGTCCGGACGGTGCGGTGGGCCTGGTGCGCAGTTCCTGCCGAACTGCCGGATTCCTGCATGCGCTTGTAGAAGCGTTCCAGGTGCTCCGGCTCAAGCTTCTCCAGGCGGTGAGCACCGATGCCGGGTACGAGGTGGTGGGAGACGGCCACGCGATAGCCGTCGATGGTGTCTCCGAGACGTGGGGCGCGGCGATGTTCTCCACCCAGTGGGGGAGCCACGTCTCGACGGTCCAGCGCCGGCCGGCCTTGCGTACGGTGCAGGCGTCGTGGAGCTTCTCCGGGTCGCGGACGGCCCTGGTGACCTCGGCCCGTCTTTTACGGGTGACGTGGCGACGGTCCGGCTTGCCGTCGTCTTCGATGCCGACGGTCACGTATCCGTGCCAGCGGCTGTCCTTGGCCTGGTAGATGGACGAGGCGCCGTTGGGCTGGCGAGTGTTGGCCATGTCCGTCTCCCTCAGGCCGCGGTGGTGAAGTCGAAGGCATCGCCGGCCTGCTGCGCGACCAATGCGCCCAGCGCTTCGGCGGGTATGCGGCGGAGGCTGCCGATCTTCACAGAGGGGATCTGGCCGGAGGAGACGTACTCGTACATCTTGGTGCGGCTGATGCCGACGCGGCGGGCGGCTTCGGCGACAGTGAGGGCGACGAAGGTGGGGTCGCCGTGGGAGCCGTCGCGGTGCCGCGATGAGCGTTGCGCAGATCGTCCTCGGGCACGCCGAGGAGGCGGGCGATCTGGGCGTCAGCGAGGTCGTTGGAGTGCAAGGCGGAAGCCTCTCTTGGCGAGGCGTTGGGGCGGCAACCCCGGCCTCAAGCGGTCTTGATCGTTCGTGGGTACGGGCGGTTGTGCTGCTGTACGGCAGCGGTGGGACATGGCTGATCCGGCGGGCGTTCCCGTGAGGCGCCCACAAAGCTTCCGTGGAGCGACAGCCGAGCAGAAGGTCATGCACGGGCCTCACCCGGGGCATAGGGTCGGGATCTCGGCGCAGTTGTCGAGGGGAAATCAGGGGGCGGGATTGGACCACCTTTTCAGCGTCGCTGGTCATGCGGCTACGGCAGTGACGCAGACGAGCCTTGCCGCTGAAGGGCTGTTGGAGCGGCAGCATCTGCAGGAGTGGGTGATCGGCAACCCGCAGGTGCTCGGGGAGTCGGTGCTGGTGATCACCGCGGAGTTCGATCGTTGGGCCGACGCCGAAGGGGTTCCGGCGCGGGAGCGGCTGGACGTGCTGGGGCTCGATGCGACCGGGCGTCTGGTGGTCGTCGAACTGAAGCGGGACACGGCCGACCGGGACGTCCACCTCCAGGCGATCACCTATGCCGCCCTGGTCTCCCGGTTCGACCTCGGCACGCTCGCGCAGGCCCACCACGACTTCCTGGCCCGCCGCGGCCAGGGCACCGAACTGGCAGAGTGCCGCCGGCGGATCCTCGATCACATCGACGGGGAATGGAGCCAGGAACTCCTCCAGCGCCCCCGGCTGATGATCATCGCTGCCGACTTCCCCAAGCAGGTGACCCACACCGTCGTGTGGCTGTCCGAGATGAAGCTGGACATCGATCTCGTCCAGGTGAGCCTGTGGAAGATCGACGGCAACCTGGTGGCGGGGTTCACGCAGGTCTACCCGACACCTGAGGTGGAGGAGTTCACGCTCGCGCCGGCCCGGATCGAGGCAGATGCGGTGGCCGAGAAGCTGAAGGAACGCTCGCGCGCCAGGAACGCGGTGCAGGTCATCACGAGCGCGGGCCTGCTCCCGGACGGGACCAGGCTCCGGCTGGTGCCGCGCCACGGTGTACCGGATGCGATACGCAAGGACATCCTCGCGTGGGTGCAGGAGGCCGACGGCCGCGGGTCCGCGGTCTGGACGAACGGAGCCGCCAAGCCGCTGACATGGTCGGGCGACGGCACCCCCTTCTCGCCGACCGGCCTTGCCGAGCACATCTTCACCAGCGTGACCGGCCGAACGGTCACCGGCGTCCAGGGCACCACCTGGTGGGACGTGGACACGGACCACGTCCCCGACGGGGTCGACCCCGACGAATGGACGAGGCTGGCCGGCACGAGCCTCGCGGCCCTCGCCAGCAAGGTGAGCGGCACCCGCAAGGACTGGACCGACCTGCACAGCCTGCTGGCCGCCATACCCGAAGGACGATGGACCACCTACGGCGACATCGCCGCAGCCGTGGAAAGCCATGCGGTGCCGATAGGCACACACTTGGCGTCGTGCCGCGAGTGCCCGGCCCCCTGGCGCGTGCTCACCGCAGCAGGGAAAGTCAGCACCGGATTCCGCTGGTCCGACCCGCAGCGGACGGAGACACCGGAGGACATCCTGCTGGCCGACGGAGTCCCGGTACTCGACGGCATCGCGGCCCCCGCAGCACGCATGTCAGCAGCGGAACTGCGCGCACTCCTGAACAACTGAACCGGTCCTCGGCGGCTCGGCGAGGTCGTACTTCCGGCCCCGCGGCCCGTGCTTCACTTCTTGCGCTTGATCGCCTTCTTGCGGGGAGTTGCCTGCCGACGCTTCGCCGCTTCGTAGGCCGACCATTCACCCTGGTGTTCTGCGCACCGCGAAGTGCCCTTTACCGCGAGTTTCCGGCAACGGCTGCCGGCCTTGGTGAGCGCTCCGCATCGGGGCTGCGTCGTAGCCATGATCGCCTCTCCTTCAACGTGCGCAGAACGACCGTAAATCAGCGAGGAGTCCCCGGACGCGGTCCGTGTTCCGTATACGTCACTTCCCGTACGCCTGCTTCCAGCGGGATCGGTGTCGTGAATCGCCTTGCCCGGCGCCGTTGACTTCCGCAAGGGACATCAGGGAAGCACCGTTGTTCCACAGACCAAGGTGGTCGCGGTGGATGGCAAGGATTCCGTTCCGCACGGCGAAGCCCTCGCCCTGTGCGCTGAAACGGGTGGTTGTGACGAAGACGGCCAGGTCGGCACCGAAATGAGTTTTAGCTCCCAGCAGATCACGCAGATCGCGGGCAGGGATGGTGCTGCTGGGGGCGTAGCGCTTGCACTGGACGACAACCGTCCTGCCATCCGGCAGGAGTCCACGCACATCAGCGCCATTGTCGCCCGACCCACCCACACGTCGAATCTCGGTACATCCATCGCGGCGGCAGAGCGAGGCTACGAACTCTTCGAACTCAGTGCCAGACATCTTGTCCACCTGTGCGAGTGTCCGATGCCCGGCCTGGACCGCATCCTGGCGCCGCCAGCGCAGGTCCGCCCTACGATGGGCCTGGCCGGTGCGCCACAACCACCAGCCTCCTGCGCTGAGACCACCAAGCAACACCGCCGCCAAGAGGTAAGGCCAGACAGATGACCAGAATGTTGCCAAGGCCAGCAACAGGACGGCTCCACCAGCGATAAGTGCGCGTCGACGAATTTGCCGTCGTCTACGCGCAGCCGAGCGACGTCTCTTCTCACCCACCGGGACCCCCTCCCGCTCCTGCTCAGCAGTGTGGCCACAGGATGTGCCCTCGCGAAAGGGGGCCTTGCATACTTGGCTGGATCGCTTCCCAGGCAAGTCACCTCTGGACCACTGCCGAAGCTGGCGTCTTCCTTGTCTCATCGAAGCCGGGACAAATCAGCTTTCCCATCGCCGTGCCCAGAGACCAAACCAGGCCACACGGTCTGGTCGATTGTTCGATTCCTGCGAATCTACGGATGGAATGGAACGCAAAAGCAAGAAGCCCGTCTCGTCGACGATCAGCACGCCCTCGTTAGTGCCGAGGTGCTCGACGACGTAGAACCGGACGTCATCGCGGACCTCATCGGCGTCCCAGTGGGCGCTCCGCAGCAGCCGTTGCATCGGCCTGGGGCGTGCGTGGGCAGCCTGCTCGGCCATCTGCCAGCAGTTCTTCCGCTCGACGCCGGACAGGAGCCCCAGCAGATATCCACGGGCGGTGTCACGAGGCTCCACCCGGCGGAACCAGCGAGCGATCCGGGCCATGGCATGGTCGAACATCGTCCGCCAGCGGGCTGCGTCCATGCTGTGGCCAGCGGCCACCTCGCGATCTTCAGGAGTCCACACAACCCTTAATGATCACGTGGTGGCCGTTCCAGCTCTCACACAGCTCAGCCGTACCGTCAGGCACACTGCAGGATGCGGTCGACGTCCCAGGCGTGGTGGTGCCCGTCGTGGGCGTTGTTGCGCGCGACATCCTCGGCGCGCTGAACTCCGCGGGTGGCATGCCGCAGCGCAATCCCGTCCTCAAGTGCGGCAGTCACCGACGCCACCCAGGCATCGACCGCGCGTTCCAACGACCACAAGGCCGCGGCGGGAGAGATCTCGTTGTAGTGACGGGCCTGCGCAATAAGGTCTGGATCGTAGCCGGGCACGTCAACCGCTCCGGACAGCCGGGCCCCAGCGAGCCGTTCAGCCCAGTTCCGAAGATTGTCGGTGACATGGCTGACGTAGGCCGCAGGCGTCCATGCCAGATCTGGGTGCCGCTCGTACCCTGTGCGCCCCGCAAGAAGTACGCGGAAGCGCGCCGGTAGCTCCTCCACGATCCGTATCGCTTCTTGCGGGGTCAGCGACCATTCGAAGCCACAGGCATCACACGGATCCCCATACAGACTTGCGCCCCATTTCTCCATGGGCTTCAACCCTACTCAGGCCACCGCCTCGCTCCGACCTCCGCGCCGGGGCCTACCAGGGAGCTCTCCAGCCATCCGGGAGACAGCTCCGAGATCACGAAGTCGCACTGGAGCACTAGCCGCTCAGGGCCGTTTCTGGTTGCAGCTCTGGTTGCATTCAACGTCGTTCGGTCGCGTCCGGACTTCTCTCCGAGGACCGCTTCACCGCAGCTCAGGACGCCCCCGCCCAACCCCAAACGCTGCCGTGACCCGTTGGAAAGCGTGTTGGGGGCAACCCCTCACGAGTTCGAATCTCGTATCCTCCGCCAGTGCCTCACCGGGCACGACGTCGAAGGGCCCCCATCCGCGATGGGGGCCCTTCGACGTTCGTGGTCACGCAGGCGGCGCGGGCCCGTCCGGGCGGCGGATCCGCGTCCGGGGCGGCCCTCCTGCTCCTATGGTGCCGATGCGATCGTTTCTCCGGCGCGGCCCATCCTCTTCCTTGGCGTGGACGGACCGCCCGTCCCGTTCGGGGGGACGCGGAAGCAGTACCCGGACGGTTATCCGATGTACGTGCCGCAGGGAGCGGGCGGGAACCCGCTGTCGGCCAGGGCCGATCCTGCGCCGGGGGCCTGGGTTGTTGGCGCTGCCCTGCGATCTGGTCTGGGCCACCAGGTGGGGTCCGGGGCCAACGAGTGCCTCGCGCTACTCCTGGGTCTGCCGCGGCTCGCCGTGGTCACCTGGCCGAAGCCGACCGTTTAGCCGTCAGCGGTTCCTCCGGCGTCCGGAAAGGCGTCCTTGACGGGGCTCGCGCCGGGAGGGGACTTTGATTGCTGCTCTCAGGGATTCCGGTCAGGCGGCCCCGGCGGAGGAAGTGCTCGTGAGGAAGTTCGGCACGGTCCTGTGCGTAGTGGCGCTGGTCTCGGCCGCCGCCGCGTCGGCGCAGACGCCGGCGGCGGCCGTGGGCCTGGTGAACTGCGCGGGCACGACCACCGTTGACTTCTCACCCGGCGTCACCGACACCAGCCGGACCGTGGCGGTCAGTGGAGCCGACGAGGCCACCACCTGCCTCAGCCTCACCCATCCGGGCCTGACCAGTTTCTCCGGCCCGTTCTCGGGCACCGCCACCCAGTCCTGCACCACCCTTTTCGGCGGCGGGTCGGGCACCGAGACCCTCTACTGGAACGACTCCACCACCAGCACGTGGAATTACACCAACAGCTTCTCCAACGTGAACGGCACGAAGGTCGGCACCTCCACGGGAACCATCTCCGCCGGAACGCTCACAGGAGCGTCGATCACCCAGACCATCACCTTCGTGAACCTCGACCTGTCGGCGTGCTCCACCACCGGCGTCACCGAGCTCAACGGCACCGATACCTGGACTCTCGCCGGCCTGTGACGGTCAGGAGCCGTCCTCCAGTCGCCGAGGGAAGGATCCCTGCCATTTCCCCGCAGCCGTTCCGCACCTACGTCGAGACCGTCCTGGACGGCCTTGCCCCCGACCGGCCCGTCATCGTCGGCGGTGGCCGCCGCTGGACGGCGCGGGAGTTCCGCTCCCTGGTCCACCGGCTGACCCGCGCGCTCGCCGAACTCGGAATCGGCCGTGGCACCCATGTGACGGTCCTGAGCGGGAACCTGGTGGAGACCGTCGCCGCCCGGTACGCCGTCAACCTGCTCGGAGCGTCCTACAACCACCTTTACAACCGGCTCTCCGCCGACGTCCAGGCCATGATGGTCCGCGACGTCGAGACGAGCGTCCTCCTCGTCGATCCACTGCTGTCCGCCCGCGCCGCGCAGATCGTCGCGTCAGCACCCGTCGCACACGTCCTGCGGCTCGGGCCCGCCCCGAAGGGCGGCCTCGCTGTCGGAGAGGACCTCCTCGCGCTCGCCGAGGGCCGCGGTGACGAGCCGGTCGCGAGTCCGGCGCGGCCCGGGGACCTGTGCATGATCCGGCACTCGGGCGGCACCACCGGGCATCCCAAGGGGGTCCGCAGCACTTTCGGCCGGATGCGGCACACCGAGCAGATGCGGGAGCTGTTCGTCGGTGAAGCACCCCGGGACCTGGTCTGCACACCGATCTCTCACGCCGCCGGGTTCATCGCCGACGGCACCCTCGCCGCCGGCGGAACGGTCGTCCTGCACTACGACTTCGACCCCGCGCGGATCCTCGCGACGATCGCACGCGAACGCATCACCCACATGATGCTGCTGCCCCCGCTGCTCTACCAGGTCCTCGACCACCCCGACGCCGACCGCGCCGACACCTCCAGCCTGAAGCAGGTCACATACGGCGGCACCCCGTCCTCACCGAGCCGCACCGCCGACGCGGTGCGGCGGTTCGGCCGGATCTTCCAGCAGTCCTACGGCCAGTTCGAGGCCGGAGCCGTCACGCTCCTGCCGGCGCACGAGCACGACCCCGACCGCCCCGACGTGCTGCGCACCGCCGGACGCGTCCTGCCGGGCGTCGACGTCGAGATCCGGGATCCCGACGGGAAGGTCGTGCCCGACGGCGAGGTCGGCGAGATTTGCGTCCGCGGCCCGGACATGATGGAGGGCTACTGGAAGGACCCCGAACTCACCGCCCGGACCCTCGTCGACGGCTGGATGCACACCGGCGACCTCGGGAAGCTCGGTGAGAACGGCTACCTCACGGTCGTCGACCGGGTCCGCGACATGATCGCCGTGGTCGGCGGCCACGTCTACACCGTCGAGCTTGAGGACTTCCTCACCACACACCCCCAGATCCTCCAGGCGGCCGTCTACGGCGTCCGCGACCGCGAAGGCCCCGAACGCGTCCACGCGGCCGTCGTCCTCGCCCCCGGCTCCACCCTTACCGCCGACGGCCTGCGGGCCCTGGTACGCAACGGACGCGGCCCCATGTACGAACCCGACCACGTCCACCTCACCGACGCCCTCCCGCTCACCGACGCGGGAAAACCGGACAAGAAGCACCTTCGCCGGCAGGCAGCCGAGGAGCGGAGCACCCGCCCATGAGCTGGGCGGTCCACGCTGATCACGAACCGAACAGGAGGAGTTGGCATGAGCTGGACCGAGGTTCCCGGGGGCATGATCACGAGCCTGCCCCCCGCGGCCGCCATCGGCCCCGACGGGACGTGTTCGTCCTGGCTGTCGGATCCGACCAGGGAATCTACTGCAATTACCGGACCGGGGAGACCTGGCAGACCGCCTGGACCAAGATCCCCGGCGGGCAGACCAAGAACGCCGTCGCCGCCATCGCCACCGGTGGAGGCGGCATCAGCGCCGTCATCACCGGCCTGGACGGAAAGTTCTACACCTCCTGGCGCGACCCCAGCAGCGGCACCTGGACCCCCTGGGCCTCACTCGACAACGGAACCGGGTCCAGCCCGGTCACCGTCGCGGGCGCCGCGGACAGCGACAAGACCGCGTGGGTCCTGACCGGCAACAACAAGCACGTTTACACCTTCATCCAGGAGAACTTGATCGCCGAGTGACCCGCGCCGCCCCACACCCTGGGCGGAATCCGCCACCCACGCCGCCTCCCGTGATCGACATCGGGGCCGAACCACTGCCGGAACACCCGCACGCGACCAGCCGCGAGGAGCATCCATGAGCCCAGGCCCCATCGATACCACCGATGCCACCTTCACCGCCCAGGTCCTGCAGGCGCAGGGCCCGGTCATGGTCTTCTTCTGGGCCGAGTGGAGCGGCGGCTCCAAGATGATCAGGGCCGATGTCGACAGCTCGGCCTCCGACTTCGCCGGAAGACTGACGGTCGCCCGGCTCAACATCGACCAGAACACCGCGACACCTCCGCAGCAGAACGTGTCAAGCATCCCGGCGCTGCTGATCTTCAAGAACGGCGCGGAGGTCGCACGCAAACTCGGCGCGCTCAGCAAAGGGCAACTCACCGAGTTCATCGAGGCCAACCTCTAGAAGGCCGCCGAAAGGGCCCGGCGCGGGCAGAACTGTTGGCGCCGGCCGCGTATCCGCCGTCCCCCGCACCACAAAAGCGCGGCCGGCACGGAGGCTGTGGCCGACACACGCCGCTCCCATCAGGGGAAGTGTCCCGTCCGGCAGTTGCAGTTCCCGTTGCGTTCACTCCCGTTCAGCCCGGTCCGTCCCCCTGCTGCCGAGCCTCTCATCACAGGTCAGAGCGCTGACGGACCGAGCTGAACCCCAGGACGATCAGTTGGAAAGCGTGTTGGGGGCAACCCCTCACGATTCGCATCTCGTATCCTCCGCCAGTGCCTCAGCGGGCACGATGTCGTTGGCCCCCGCTGCTCGCAGCCGGGGCCAACGACGTTCGGGGTCTCGCCCTATGCGTATCTGCAGCCCACCGCTGACCGGGGCGCACGCCGTTGTCCGTCCACCTCCACGACGGCTACGGGCCTCTGCCGTGTCGGGTGGCGCCGTGGGGCTACCAGGGAAGGGGCTCGGGGCGGCGGCTCCACCACCAGCCGGCGTCGTCCGTGTACACGGGCTTCTCGTCGTCCGAGTCGAGCAGCCGTGCCCGGGTGACCGTACCGTCGGCGGCCGCGAGCCAGTACGCGCTCGGCCGGATCGATTCCGTCGGGTAGAGGACCGAGTGGCCGAGCACCCGTGCGAGCGCTGCGGCCAGCTCCGGCTCGCTCGGCTGCGGCTGCACGCTGTCCTGGGCATTCGTTGGCGGCAGCAGTGATTTTGCCGGCCGCGTCTACGCCGCCGCCGAAGACCGCCCCGAAGAGTGCGGCGTCGGTCGCCTCGTCGAGGTTGAGGCCGCTGCTCTGGCCGGTGGCCATCGCGATGGGCTGGGTGACGGCGAGGTCGACGGTGATCGACTCGACGCCGGCGATGGCGGCGGTGGCCAGGGTGGTGCCGATGATCGCGGCGACCTCGGTGGGGACGGCCACGCCCAGGGTGGCTGACAGGTCCACGACCTCGGCGGTGGCCGCCGCGGCGGCGGCTTCGGTGAGTCCTGCGGTGAAGAACGCCAGGGCGGTGCCGGCGACGGTGGTTCCGCCGACGATCTCCAGCTTGTCGCGCCCGCCCCGCCGTGGCCGTAGTTGTGCACCACCAGAGTGCCGTCCTCCAGCCGGTCGCTCTCGATTCGAACCCTCTCGCGGGTGGGTCGGGCTCCGATGCGGTGCTCGGTGATCTGCGCGTCCACCAGGTGGGGCTCGCTGAATGTGCAAGGGGCCAGGATGGCCTCGGCCGCAGCATCATCAGGGTCCAGGTCGCCGTTCCCTTCCATGGCGGTACCGCCCAGGACGACGGTGTCCGCCTGCGGGTAGATGCACAGCAGATCCGAGGAGAGGCCGCTGTCCCGGGTCTGGGACGAGGTTGCCGTCTCTCGCACCACCACCCCCACTCCTCCGACTTACTGACAGGGACGCCACCCTTCGGCGGCACACGAACGAGTGTGAACCGAGTTGGGGTCCAGGGACGGGACGGAGCGTCAGGCCGTCCCGTTCCGCGCGTGCCCGGACGTCCCCGACTGGCAGGGCATGCGCCGGCGGCGGGTGCCTGTGGCCCGGCACGCGGTGATCACGGTCCCGTTGCCGGACGCCTGGCGATCACTGCTCCCAGCAGCAGGCCGGCGGCGATGGCGGTGACAAGGGTGATCATCTTTGTCAGATCATGGAAGCCCTGGATGGGGTAACCGCCTGCCACTGCGGTCAGGCCGCGCATCCCGAGAGAGCCGACGGTGAGGGTGAAGAACCCGGGCAGGAGCAGCACGATCCGCGGTGGCCATGCCGGACGGGCGGCCAGCCAGGTGGCGAGCCCTCCGAGCACGACGGCGGCGGCGAAGGTGCCGCCAACTTCACCGACCAGTTCGGTGAAGCCTGCCTGCACCCCGACCGTCACATACACCAGCGCCAACAACGGGCCGGTCAGCCTGGCGGGGACCGCGAACGCCAGCACGGTACCCACGGTGAAGACGATCCATGCCAGGAACAGCGCCCACCGGGGCAGATCGCCGTGCGCGGCGACGTCGAACAGTGCGTGCCGGGAGCGCCCGGTGATCACCAGGCCGAGGATGACGCCCAGATAGAGCTGGATGAGAAGGAAGACGGCGTAGACCAGGCGGATCGCGCCGGTGGTGAGGAAGCCGGCGGCCATTTCCGCGGTCGCGGCACTCAGGTAGTCGCCGGGCACGAAGTAGAACAGCGCCGGGAGCATGAGCAGGACCGGGCCGCCGTGCGCGGGGGTGCGGGCGAACGCCTCCAAGGTGACCAGGGAGACGGCGGCCGCGGCGACCAGCGGCAGCACGGTGGCCAGCCGGGGCAGCCGCTCGGCGGCCGCCGCCAGCGAAGCGGTGCCGGCGCCGAGCACGGCGGTGGTCCACACCTCGTACCAGGTGGGCTGCATCAGCGGCGCGAACCCGACCGCGAACAGCACGATCCCGACCAGCTTCAGCCACCCGGGATACGGGGGCCGGGCGCTCTCGATCGCGGTCAGTCGTCGGTCGGCCTCGGCGACGTCCAGCCGCCCCGCGGCGATGTCGGCCAGCAGCGGCTTGAGGGCGACGACCTGGTCCATCCGGAACGCTTCGGGGAACTCCCGGACCGCCTTGGTGGTCGTCCGGCCCTGTGAGGCCACCGTGACGGTGGCGCCGTCGAGGACGACGACCAGGTCAGCGGTGGCACCGTAGACAGCCGCCGCCGAGCGCACCGACCGCTCGATCTGCTCGGCGCCCTCACCGCTGGTCCGCAGCAGCACGCGCGTCAGCCGCGTGAGGAACTCGGTCGCCTCCTGGTGGCGCTCCTGTCCCCGGTCCGCGGCGGCCGCAGGTCCGGTCACGGCCCGAGCTGGGCGAAGTTCTGCAGGAAGCGCGCCTCCACTTCGGCCATGTGCTGGATCTCGCCGGGATCCACGCTCTCGTTGGGCGCATGGATGAGACACCGCGGTTCTTCGACGCCCATCAGGATGATCTCGGCGTGGGGGTAGGTGTCGGTGAGCACGTTGCACAACGGGATGGACCCGCCCTGGCCGAGGAAGGCCATGGGTCGCCCGTAGACGGCGCGCATCGCGTCGTCCAGTGCCCGGTAGGCGGGGCCGTCGGTGGACGCGGCGAAGGGGTCGCCGCTCGACTCCGGCTCGACGGCGACCCGTACGCCCCAGGGTGCGGACCGCGTCAGATGAGCTGTCAGAGCCTGGAGCGCGTCTGCCGCCTCGACGCCCGGCGGGACGCGCAGCGAGATCCGGGCTCGGGAGCTGGGCGGTACGGCGGCGGCGGAGCCGACCACCGGCGGGCAGTCGATGCCCAGGACCGTGACGGCGGGCCGGGCCCAGAGCCGGTCGGCGACCGTCCCCTCGCCCGTGAGGGGAATCCCGTCGAGGACACCGGCATCGTGCCGGAACTGCTCCTCGTCGTATCCGGCGCCCTGCCAGGTGCCGTCGGCGGCGAGGCCTTGGACCCGGGTGGCGCCGGTGGACGGATCGCGCAGCGTGGACAGCAGCTGGATCAGCGCGGCGAGAGCGTCGGGGGCGGGGCCGCCGAACATGCCCGAGTGGACCTCGCCGGCCAGGGTCTCCACGGAGACGACGACGTTGACCAGTCCGCGCAGCGAGGTGGTGGCGGTACCGACGCCGACGGCGGCGTTGCCGGTGTCGCAGACCAGCAGCGCGTCGGCGGCGAACTCATCGCGGTGCGCGATCACATATTGCTCGAGGCCGCCGGTGCCCTGCTCCTCCGAGCCCTCGGCGACGAATCTGATGCCGACCGGCAGGTCGTCGCCCAATGCCCGCAACGCGGTGAGATGCATGACGATGTTGCCCTTGCAGTCCGCCGTACCGCGCCCGTACCAGCGGCCGTCGCGTTCGGTGAGGGTGAACGGTGGGCTGGTCCACGCGTCGTCGTCCAGCGGCGGCTGCACGTCGTAGTGGCAGTACAGCAGGACGGTGGGGGCGCCGGGAGGGGCGGGGCGGTGGCCGATGACCGCGTCGCTGCCGTCGGGGGTGCGGGCGAGGTGGACATCGTGCAGTCCGGCCTCTGTGAAGGCGTCGGCGACCCACTGGGCGGCCTTGCGGCACTCCTCGGGCGGGTACTGGCGGGGGTCGGCGACGGAGGGGATAGCGACCAGTTCGGTCAGGTCGGCTCGGGCGCGCAGCATGAGCGTGGCGATCCGGGAGCCGAGACCGTCCTGCGGTGTGGTGGTCATCCGGTGCGCACCGTCCGTCCGGTCTTGAGGTCGTTGATCTTGTCCTGGACCTTGTGGAGGGTGTCGGGACAGTAGATCTCCAGCACCTTCTTCTCGGCCCGGACGGCCCTGCCATCGGCGATGACGGGGCGAATGCCGGGGCCGGTGGCGCCGTTGGCGAGGTTGATCTTCCAGAGGGCGGAGGCGAGGGCGGAGCCGGGCTTCTCGCACGCCTGGCCGCCGTCGGTGCCCAGCGCCCGCTTGAGGGTGCCCACATTGGGCCGCGGGTAGCCCGCCTGTTCGGCGGCATCGGCGAGCTGCGTGGCCTTCTTGGTGGCCTCGTTGTCGGTGCTGACATTGGTGTAGCGGATGACGCCGACGATCGCGAGGGCCACCAGGAGGACGATCGCGCCGACGTACAGCCAGCGGTGCTCGGAGGCGAAACGGGTGGTCTTCATGCCGTCTCACCCGCCTGGTCGGTGACAGCGGGCTGTTTCCAGCCGGGCTTGCGCAGCTTGAGGAAAGCGTAGGGAATGAGCAGGCCGAGGATGACCAGACCGCCGCCGATGATCCCGATGTAGGCGCCGATGCTGCCGCTGCCGAACTGCGACGGCGGCACGAAGCCGATCACCAGGGCGGCCAGTGACGCCAGTAGGCCGACCACGCACATGAGGTTCAGGGCGGGCACCCGGTACCCGCGCGGATGGTCCGGCTGGGTCCTGCGCAGCCGCATCGCGGCCACCAGCATCAGCAGGTACACGATCAGGTAGACCTGCGTGGTGATCGTGGAGAAGATCCAGTAGACGTTCGAGACATCCGGGATCAGTGCGTACAGCAGTGCGATGACCGTGGTGACCACTCCCTGGGTCACCAGGATGTTCTGCTGGATGCCGTTCTTGTTCAGCTTCTGCAGGTACGGCGGCAGATAGCCTTCCTGCCGGGAAATCTCCAGCAGGCCCTTGGACGGGCCGGCCAGCCAGGTCAGCATCCCGCCCAGTGCCGCTGCTACCAGCATCACCGCGGCGATCGGGGTGAGCCATCCGACGTGGAAGTGGGAGAAGAACGCGTCGAACGCCTGCATCACGCCTGCGGTCAGGCTCAGTTGGTTGCCGGGCACCACCCAGCTGATCGCCAGTGCGGGCAGGATGAAGATCAGCAGGACCAGGCCCATCGCGAGGAACATCGACTTCGGGTACTCCCTGGCCGGGTCCTTCAGTGAGGAGACGTGCACCGCGTTCATCTCCATGCCGGAATACGACAGGAAGTTGTTGACGATCAGCACCAGGCTCGCCAGGCCGGTCCACTGCGGGAAAAGGTGCGAGGCGGTCATCGGCGCGGCCGAGGCGTTGCCCTGCCCGAGGAAAACGATGCCGAGCACGACCAGAACGGCGCCGGGGATCAGCGTGCCGATGATCAGGCCCCAGGAGGACAGCCCGGCCAGCGCCTTCGTCCCTCGCGAGGACACCCAGACGCCGGTCCAGTACAGCACCATGATCACGATCGCGGTGTACAGGCCGTTCGCGGCCAGCCGCGGGTCGATGACGTACGCCAGGGTGCTGGCCACGAAGGCCAGCAGGCTTGGGTAGTAGAAGATCGTCATGGCGAACTGGCACCACACCGCGAGGAAGCCGAGCGGCTTGGACAGCCCCTCGCTGACCCACCGGTACACCCCGCCCGGCCAACCCGACGCCAGCTCGGCGGACACCAGGGCGGTCGGTAGCAGGAACACGATCGCCGGTACCAGGTAGAGGAAGACACAGGCCAGGCCGTAGACGGCCATCGTCGGCGCGGCCCGCAGGCTCGCCACCGACGACGTCGTCATCAGCGCGAGCGTCAGCCAGCTCAGCCGAGGCGCCGCGGCGGCCTGCGCGGCCGCCTTCGGCACAGACCGCTCCGCGCGGCCTCGTGGCAGGTCTGCCGGCATGTCCATCGAGCTCATGCGCACCTCCGGTATCGGAGCGCCGTGCCGCGTGGCGCCTCCGGATGACAAACCTCTGCCTTCCCGGCCTGCACCGCGCGCGGAAACAGCCCACACGGGTGACAGCGGACAAGCCCGCCTCACCGGGCACGACGTCGACGGCCCCCACTGCTCGCAGCGGGGGCCATCGACGGTGGGGGTCGCGCCGGCGGCGTGGCCATGCCGCGCAGCTTCGCGATCAGCACCCTGTGGGCCACCGGGCATCACGGCATTGCCGCCGGGCATGTGCGGAGCTGTTGAATGAGGGACTGGGGGGCTTCCCTGGTGATATCGCGTTTCCTGGGGCAACGCGTTCAGAGGAATGATCCGTCAGGCGCTGCAACAATGCACCTTGATGGCTTCCAAAGGGTCGACGGCAAGCCCGGCTCTCCATGAGGGGAATTCCCGGCCAGGAGTTCCCCAAGAGGACGCCGCACAGCTATCTGCCGTGGTAGGCATTCCCCAAGGCTTCACGGAGGGGGGATGTCGGCAATGAGCGGTGACCAACTGGGATCTGATCCTGATCAGGAAACCGGGGGAAGCGGAATCTGGGGGAGCCGGAGCGGTAAAACGCAAATCATCGTCGCCGTGATCGGTGTCGTAGGAGCCGCTCTCGCGGCCGTACTCGCCGGAGTGTTCGCCGGTGGCGACAGCGGCAGTAGCAGCCCCAAGGCCGGCGAGCCGGCGTCTCTACCGGTGACGAGCAGCCAGACGCAGGACACCGCCGCCGCTGCGACCAGTTGCGGCAAGCACCTGCGGATCGTCGCTCCCCAGCAGAATTTCCGGATCGCGGACGGCAATCTCGGCGCCACCGTGCAAGTCGAGGCCTGCGATCTGAACGGCGACACGGGATGGATCTTCGATTTCGACCCCGCGGGCGACCAGGCGTACTTCCTCGACGGCACGGCTCCGTTCGCCCCGATCGCGCCGGGCGACGGCAGCTGGCACCTCGTCGACCAGGGGATCGGAAGCGTCGGCGATGTGAACACCCCGCACATCATCTACCTGGCCGAGGCGTCGCCCCAGTGCGCCAGCACGCTGCGCAAGGCCAAGCCCGACAAGAACGGCGACGTCACCTTCAAAACACTGCCCACCGGCTGCACCGTCGTCGACTCCGTCGACGTCACGGTCGTGGCCTATCCGTCCGAATCCATGAATGAGCAGGGCTCGCCCTCGGCGATTCTCTGACACCGACGACTGAACTCGTGGCGTCGCACGCAAGCGATCAGGTGAGGATCTGATGGGCGATGCCCGGCGCGCGCTGAACGAGCCGTCTCACGGACGGCGGTGGGCACTGGCTTATGGGTCGTCGAATCCGGAGATCGCCTTGCCGGTGTTGCTCTCGATCAGGGTGCGGGCTGAGGTGTTCGCCGCGGCGGTGAGTTCCTCCATATCGTCGGCGAAGGTCCGCCCTGCTGTGGCGGCGTCCCGCAAGCCGCCTTCGTCGGCGTCCGGCCAGAGGGGCGGGCTCAGAGAGGGGCGGGCTCAGAGGCGGGTGGCGGCCCGGACGAGGGCGGCGACCGGGCGCGAGCGGCTGTGGGGGGGCCACGCGATCACCGTCGTCACCGTCGGCGCGTCGGCTACGGGGACGGTGACGAGGCCGTCCCTCAGCTCGGCGCGCACCGACTCCGGCATGATCGCCGACGCGCGGCCGAGCGCGATCAGCTGGAGCAGCTGGGTGGAGTTGTGCACCGGCGGGCCGGCGCCGTCCGGGAAGGTGCCGTCGAGCCTCGGCCAGCGGGGCATGGGCAGGCCGGGCAGGGCGGCGACGTCGGCCATCCGCACACCGGCCCGGCCGGTGAGGGGGTGGCCGGCCGGAAGGACCACGACCTGTCCCTCCGTGTGCAGCTCCTCCGTGTCGAACCCGGCCGTCGAGTCGAACGGCCGGTGCAGCAGCGCCACATCGGCCCGCCCGTCCCGCAGCAGCCGCTCCTGTTCGCCGATCCCGCACAGCATCACGTCGACGGCGACCGCGCCGGGCTCCGCCGCGTAGGCGTCGAGCAGCTTCGCCAGCAACTCCCCCGTCGCTCCGGCCTTCGTGACGAGGACCACGCCGGGCCGGCCGGTCGGCGCGAGAGCGGCGCGGCGGGTGCGGCGCTCGGCGGCCTCGATCGCGTCGAGGGCCGCCCGCCCCTCCCGCAGCAGCACCGATCCGGCCTCGGTCAGGGTGACACCGCGGCTGCCGCGCTCCAGCAGTGCGGCCCCGAGACGGCGTTCGAGCTGCTGGATCGTCCGCGACAGCGGAGGCTGGGCGATCCCGAGTCGCTGCGCCGCCCGCCCGAAGTGCAACTCCTCGGCGACGGCGACGAAGTACCTCAGCTCCCTCGTCTCCATCCCGCCAAGCTACCCGACGCCGCCTCGGCGCCCGCTGCCACGACCGCTGCGAGCTGCTCCGATACCGGAGAGGTATCGCCGCTTACCCAGACGGTGTTGGCCGCGTGGCGCAGGTGCGGGACACGATGGACCGCATGAGCGGACAGACGATCACGCTGGTCACCGGCGCGAACAAGGGAATCGGGTACGAGATCGCGGCGGGCCTGGGCGCCCTCGGCTGGAGCGTCGGCGTCGGCGCCCGGGACGAGGCACGCCGGGACGCCGCCGTACGGAGACTGCGGGCGGGCGGCGCCGACGCGTTCGGCGTGCCGCTCGACGTGACGGACGACGCGAGCGTGGCGGCCGCCGCCCGGCTGCTGGAGGAGCGCGCCGGCCGGCTCGACGTCCTGGTCAACAACGCCGGAGTGACCGGCGGCATGCCGCAGACGCCCACCACGGTCGATCTCTCGGCCGTACGGACGGCCCTGGAGACCAACGTGGTCGGCGTGATCCGCGTCACCAACGCGCTGCTGCCGCTGCTGCGGCGTTCGGCGTCGCCGCGGATCGTCAACATGTCCAGCAGCGTCGGGTCGCTCACACGGCAGACCTCCTCCGACGGCGAGACGGGGCCGATCTCCGCGGCGTACGCACCGTCGAAGTCGTTCCTCAACGCCCTGACCGTCCAGTACGCCAAGGAGCTCCGCGACACGAACATCCTGATCAACGCCGCCTGCCCCGGCTACTGCGCGACCGACCTGAACGGCCACCGCGGGGTGCGCACCGCCGAACAGGGCGCGGCGATCGCGATCCGGCTCGCGTCCCTCGCCGACGACGGCCCGACCGGCGGGTTCTTCGACGAGGACGGCGTGGTGCCGTGGTGACCTCCGACGCGCTCCCGGGCTGAGGCGGGATCGGCGGTCGCACCCGCGGTCGCCGGGGGATCGCGGGCGGCCGAGCGACCGTGCCGGGAACAGCCGGTCCGGCCGGCATGGTTGCAAAGGTCGGGGACAGGCGCCGCACGGCGGGAGCCCGCAGGACACGGAGGTCGCGGGGTCGCCCGTTTCGCCGGTGTCCGGGCACCCGCGCCGTGGTACGCCTGGTACGCCTGGTACGACCGCCGCGCGCTTCGGATCACGACGTATGTCCGCAGGAGGACTGCTCCATGACTGACCGGCCCTTGACTCTCATGGCAGTGCACGCCCACCCCGACGACGAGGCCACCGGAACCGGCGGGGTCCTCGCCCGGTACGCGGCGGAGGGCGTGCGCACGGTTCTCGTGACGTGTACCGACGGCGGTTGCGGTGACGGACCGGACGGCGTCAAGCCCGGCGATCCCGGGCACGATCCGGCAGCGGTCACCGCGATGCGCCGTCGCGAGCTGCAGGCGAGCTGTGACGTCCTGAGGATCAGCGATCTGGAGATGCTCGACTACGCCGACTCGGGGATGATGGGCTGGGCGACCAACGACGCCGCCGGGTCCTTCTGGCAGACCCCGGTCGAGGAGGGCGCCGCCCGACTCGCGGAACTCATGCGGCGCTACCGGCCCGATGTGGTCGTCACGTACGACGCGTTCGGCTTCTACGGCCACCCCGACCACATCCAGGCGCACCGGATCACCATGGCGGCGCTGGAGATGACCTCGCTGACGCCGAAGGTGTACTGGACCACGGTTCCCCGCTCGATGATGCGGCGGTTCGGCGAGGTCATGCGGGAGTTCGGCGCGGCCATGCCGGAACCGGACCCCGCCGGGGCCGGCGCGATGACCGAGATCGGCCTCCCCGACGACGAGATCACCACGTGGGTGGACGCCACCGCCTTCAGCGGCCAGAAGTTCGACGCGCTGGCCGCGCACGCCAGTCAGGGCGAGAACATCTTCTTCCTCAAGATGGGCAAGGAGAGGTTCGGCGAGTTGATGGGCGTGGAGACCTTCGTGCGCGTCCGGGACACCACCGGCGCGGCCGTACCCGAGAACGACCTCTTCGCCGGACTGCGCTGATCCGCGAGCCGCACAACCGGGCGGCGTCGATCCCCGCCGCGCAACGCGGCTCGCCGCACACCGCCCTGGCCGCCCTGGCCGCCCTGACCGCCCTCCAGCGCTGCGCGGGCGCCCGGTCCTGCGACCGGGCGTCCGCCCTCCCACTCGGACGGACGCCTCCACCGTCGCGGCCGCACCTCCGGGGAGCCCGTAACGGCGATGGCACGTACGTGCGACCGAGTGGAAGGACCGCCCGCCGGCGACGGGTGGTTCGCAGGACGACTACGCCGAGTTCACGCAGGCCGTGCAGGCGGCCGGCGACACGATCGGCGTGATCCGCCGCACCGACCTCACCGACGAGCGGACCATCACCCAGTACGACACGGTGTGGACCGCCGTGCGGGAGATCCGTACGGCCACCGACGCGGGCGTGCGGATGCCCGGCCTCGCGGAGGTGGGCCGCTCCCGGGACACCATGCACGGGACCACGCCGGTCAGGGGCGCCAGCGGCTGGATCTGCCTGGACAACTACGGCAACGCCTACGACAAGGCGGTCGCCGTGGTCCGCCTCGACCCCGCCGCGCACGCCACCCGCCTCGTCGGCATCGCCTGGCCCGTCGGCAGCCCGCCCCCGGCCGACTGCACGGCTCCGCGCGGGAGATGAGCGGCCGGGGGGGCGGGGCGGGCGCGGTGGGCCCTTGGCCAACGGGTGTCACCAGTCCGAGTTGGTCGCCCCCAGTCCCATCAGCACCTGGTCGAAGGAGTTGCCGTCGTTGTCGTCGGTGTACGACATCGCGAGTGTGCCGAACGGGGATGAGGCCAGCGCGAGTTGCTCCTGGCGGCCGGTCGTGGCCTGGCTGACGGACTGGGCCGGCAGCCGGCCGGCGAAGGTGCCGTCGGGGTTGAGGCCGCGGGCCCAGACCGCCGGATCGGCGCCGGCGACGCTCCAGCCGACCACGGCGTCGCGCTGGTCGTCGATGCCGACGGTGGGGTTGCCGGCTCCGGCTCCGCTGGAGACCTCGACCTCGGCCGGGCCGGCGACGCCGGCCGCGGTGAACGACCGGGCCCAGACGCCGCGGGTGCCGGTGCGGTCGGACTCCCAGGCCACGGCGAAGTCGCCGTTGAAGTCCGCTGCCACGGACGGGCGTTGCTGCTGCCCGCCGGTGAGGCTGTTGGCGTCGCGGCGGGTGAGGGTGACGGCCCCGTTCGCCTTGGCCAGCTTCACCAGACCGACCTGGTAGGAGCCGTTGTTGTCGGTGTCCTCGTCCCAGACGACGACGGCGTCACCCGAGGCGGAGGTCGCCACGTCGGGGTTGTGGTGGGCGCCGCCGGGCGCGTTGACGGTCACCTCGTAGGCCTTCGTCGTGGTCCCGGTGAACCCGGCCGCCGTCACCGTCGCCGGCGCGGTGCCCTGGATGTCCTCCCACACCACGGTGAACGCGACCGCGGTGGTGCTGTTGGGCGCGCCGTCCGGATCGACCGCGACGCGCGGATGGATCTGCTGGCCGGCGGCGTTCGCGTTGGCCTGGCCGGAGCCGAGGACCGCGCCGGCCGGGGAGAGCACCCGGTAGGTGATGTTGTAGAACCCGTTGCCGTCCGGGTCCTCCGCCCACACGACGACGGCGTCGCCCCGGTCGTCGAGGCCCACGTCGGGCTGGAGATGCCGCCAGGCCGCGCCCGCGGTCCCGCCGGCCGAGAGCTTCTTCTCGTAGGCCGAGACGCCGTTGCGGTACAGCCGCACCCACACGTCGCTGTGCGCGTTGTCGTCCGGGGCGGTCGTGTCGCGGTCGTCCTCCCAGACCACCGCGACGTCGCCGAGGCGGTTGGCCGCGATCGCGGAGGAGTCCTGGTCGCCGGCGGAGTCGCTGTTCGCGGTCGCCCAGGACGTGGGCCCCGCCGCCGAGGCCGGGGCGACCAGGGCGAGGACCGCGACGATGCCGGCGACGGCCGCGCCGAGTACGGAGAGCTTACGCATCGGCCAACCCCGGCTGTCCGTCGTGGATGATGAAGGTCCTGGCGGTGGTCGCCGCCGCGCCGTGCTCGGTCACCGACGCCACCGACCGGAAGTCGGCGGTGATTTGCGACGGCGTGATGTGCGTGCGGACGTAGCCGCGCCGATCGGAGTAGAAGCGCAGGTGCGGGTTGAGCGATCCGTTGGGGATCGCCGTGGTGGCACTTCCGTTGCCGCCGCTGGTGATGGAGGTGCAGACGAGTTCGGAGCCGAAGGTCGCCGACGACGGATCGGCGTAGTCGGCCTTGAGGTTGTTGCCCCACGACGCGTGCACGTCGCCGGTCAGGACGACCGGGTTGCGTACCGCCCGGTCGATGATGCCCTGCTGGATCCGCGCCCGGCCGGCCCGGTAGCCGTCCCAGGCGTCCATGTTCATCGCGCCGGAGGAGTCCACGTTGCGGGCGAAGAAGACCTGCTGGCCGATGAGGTCCCAGGTGCCCAGGTGCTGGCCGAGTCCGTCGAGCAGCCACGCCTCCTGGGCCGCGCCGGTGATCGAACGGCTGGGCAGGTCGGCGTCCGCGCAGACCTTCGTCCCGTCGCCGCACGCCTGGTCGTCGCGGAACTGGCGGGTGTCGAGCATGTGGAACGTGGCGAGGGTGCCCCAGCGGACCCGGCGGTAGAGCTGGATGCTGTTGCCCGAGGGCGTCGCGGCGGCCCGCAGGGGCATGTTCTCGAAGTAGGCCTGGTACGCGGCGGTGCGTCGTGCGGTCCACTGGGCCGCGGTCAGCACGGGGCTGTTGTCGGCGCGGACCATGCCGGCGTAGTTGTTCTCCACCTCGTGGTCGTCCGGCACCACCAGCCACGGCGCGATCGCGTGCGCGGCCTGCAGGTCCGGGTCGCTGCGGTAGAGCGCGTAGCGGCGGCGGTAGTCGGCGAGCGACACGATCTCGCTGCCGAGGTGCTGGCGCAGGGCGCCGGAGGTGGCGCCGCCCTCGTAGATGTAGTCGCCCAGGTGCAGGATCAGGTCGGGGCGGTCGTCGGCCATACGGCGGTAGGCGGTGTAGTAGCCCTGCTCGTAGTGGGCGCACGAGGCGAAGGCCATCGTGAAGTCCCGCCCCACCGTGGTCGGCGCCGGCGCGGTGCGGGTCCGGCCCACCGGGGAGATGAACCCCTGGGCCCGGAACCGGTAGTAGAACTCCGAGTCCGGGGCGAGCCCGCCGGCCAGCACGTGCACCGAGTGGGCCTGGGCGTAGCGGGCGGTGAACGTACCGGAGGTGACGAGGGTGGTGAAGTTCTGGTTGGTCGACACCTGCCAGTCGACGGTGACGTCGGCGTTGGGCATGCCGCCCTGGCCGTCCGCGTTGGTCGGCGTGGGAGCCAGCCGGGTCCAGAGCACGACGCTGTTCTCGTCCGGTTCCCCGGAGGCGACGCCGAGGGTGAAGGGGAAGGGGGTGGGGGAGGAGGCGGCGGACGACGGCGTTGCCATCGCGCCGAGTTGGAGCGCGGCGGAGCCCGCGGTGGTGAGCCCGCCAAGGATGAGGATGCGGCGACTGAGGTTGCTCATGACCGCCCATGCTCGCGGACGCCGGTGAACTTCCGCCCCTGCGATCGGGACGGTCAAGTGTCATGTCAGCGGCGAGAGTTGACGACTTCCAGAGGGTGACCGTCCTGCTCCCGGTGGCGTCGAGGAGGCCCTCCGGAGGAGACCGTCGCGGGCTCGGGCGCGGGCTCGGGCGCGGGCTCGGGCCGGGGAGCCGGGGCCGCCCGCGCCCGTGTCAGTGGTCATCGCCGTGCGTGGATACATGGCCGACCTCGGGGAGTCGCCTGTCGTGCGACGAGGTCGGGACCAGCCGTGTGACGGAGTCGGGCATCGCGCCGACCGTGAACACGCGGACCAGGCCGTCGACGGCGGCGGTGACGAAGGAGGCGCGGGACGGCACCTGGTCGGGCAGCCGGACCGCGTGCGACCCGGCCTCACGGCGGCCGTCGAGGACCCGCATCGAGGTGCTCCTGGGCTCGGGCGGCACGAAGGAGGTGCCCCACAGGGCCTCTACGGTGACCTGCGCGGGCTCCCCGAGGGTCAGCCGCACGCACCGGTCGGCGGCGTCGTAGGTGATCTCGGCGCCGTCCGGGCGCCGCCGCCCGTCGGAGGTGGCCGCTTCGACCTGGGCGGCGATGACCCCTGGGATGCCGGCGAGCCCCTGGACGAAGGTCACCCCCGGGTTGCGCCTGGCGACCTCCTCGCGCAGGTGCTTCTTGGTGTCGGCCGGGACCATTCCGCCGAAGACCAGCACGTCGAGGCCGGTGACGTCGTAGTCGTCGAGGACGCGGTCGAACTGGTTGGTCGCGTCGGCGGCGTAGCCCTTGGCGCGCAGGATGCCGACCGCGGCGAGCAGGACGCCGGGGCTGCGGCCGACCACGAGGACGCGGTCGGGCTCGTCGGTGGGCGTGGCGTTCATCGTCGGATCTCCCTGGTGGTGGAGGCGCGCCGGCGGTCGGCGCCATGTTGGCTCTACCAATGTTGGCATCTCCAACATAGGCGATGTTGGCCCTCCCCACAATTGGTAATCTGAGGGCATGCCTGTGCCCCCCCATCGGCCCGGCCGTACGCCGGATCGGCTCAAGGACCGCCCGACCTGGCTCATCAGCCGCGCCTACGCGCGCTCCGCGGCCCTGCTCGCGGCCGGATTCGAAGCCGACGGAAAGGGCCTGCGCGGATATCACTACCGCCTGCTCGTGACCCTCGAACAGTGGGGACCCTCCAGCCAGGCCGACCTCGGCCGCGACACGGGGATCGACCGGAGCGATGTCACGGCGGCGCTCACCGAGCTCGAGTCACTCGGCCTCGTCGAACGCAGGGTCGACCCCGACCACAAGCGTCGGAACATCGTGACGCTGACGCCTCAGGGCCTGGACACCCTCCTCGCACTCGACGTCATGGTCGACCGGACCCAGGAGGCCGTGCTGGCGCCCCTGACCGCCGCCCAGCGACGTCAGTTCGTCGACCTGATGTCGCGGCTGCTCGACTAGGGCCCGCCGGCCCGCGGGTGTCCGTGGGGTGGCGCCGCGGCGTTACGCCGGGGTGTCGGCGGGTGAGACCTCGCTCGCCGGGGCGGCGGCGACCTCCGCGACCTGCTCCTCGGCGGCCGGGCGGGTGGTCTCGCCCCAGCGGGCGATGGCCGGCCCGGTGGCGCCGAGGAGCGCCAGCAGGACGCCGAGTCCGAACCATCCGGCGCGCCCGAAGCTCAGGGCGAAGCCGAGCAGGAGGGCCGGCGCGGCGGCCTTCACGGCCCCGGAGACGGTGTTGGAGAGCCCCTGGTACTGGCCCTGGGCGTGCGCCGGCGGCAGGCCGTACTCGAAGGCGAAGGTGCCGGCGGCGTGCCAGATCTCGCCCAGGGTCAGCAGCAGCATGCCGGTGACCAGCAGCAGGAGCGCCGCCCAGGCGGGCAGTCCGGCCATCAGGCCGAGCGCGGTGCAGCCGAGCAGCAGGACGAAGCCCGCCCTGCGCAGCGCGCCGCCGCCGTCCTTGACGGTGTGGACCTTCTCGCCGAGCCTGACCTGCAGCAGCACCACCACGGTGGTGTTGATCACGAAGGCCACGGTGATCGCCCAGGCCGGTGCGTCGGTGTGGTCGACGATCCACACCGGAATCAGGATCTCCAGGATCATGCTCTGCAGCATCATCGCGCCGCCGACGGTGGCGTAGGCGACGAACGGCAGGTCCCGCAGGGCGATCCAGCGGGGCACGCGCGCGTCCACGTCGTCCTGCTCCGGCCGCGGCAGCGGCGGGAAGTTGGGCACCCGCAGCAGCAGGAGCGACGCGCTGAACTGCGCCACGGCGAACAGGAGCAGCAGCACCTTGTAGGAGGTCTGGGTGCCGATCTCCACGCCGACCCCGCTGGCCAGCGAGCCCAGCGCCACGCCGAAGTTGGCCGCCGCCCTGACCTGGGAGCGCAGCTTGACGGTGTGCTCGCCCCCGACGCGGCGCAGCAGTGCGCCCACCGCGGGCATGTAGGCGGCGAAACTGAAGGTGATGACCGACTCGGCGGCGATCAGGCTCCAGAAGTTCTGCACGAACAGGAAGCCGATGCCGGCCACGCACAGCCCGGCGAGACCGCCCATCGCCACCCGCCGCGGTCCGATGCGGTCGGCGAGTTCACCGGCCGGGATCGAGAACGGGATGGCCAGCAGGCCGGCGATCATGAAGGCCAGTCCGACCTGGGTGGCGTCGACACCGACGATCCTCGTGAAGTAGAGGATGCTGATCGGCATGATGATGCCGCCGCCGACCGTGCTGATGAACGACGAGGTGACATAGGTCCGCTGGACGCCCGGCTCGGGGAGGAGGGACCTGAGGAAGGAGTTCGGACTTATCGTGGACATGACCCGCCTTCGCGTGGGTTGCGACCCGATGGGCATCGGCGTCGAGAGGGGTGGGGACCTGCCGTCTACGGGGTCAGCCGGCGCCTGTCGAGGGGCGGCCGCCGCACGGTCACGGCCGGAGCCTGACCGCGGTCACGACCGCAGCCTGGTCTCGCCGAGCCGTTCGGTGAGAAAGGCGCGTTCCACGTCGTTGTCGCAGAGGATCAGTGCCTCCTCGTACGCCTCGGCCGCCTGGTCCCACCTGCGCAGCTGCCGCAGGAAGTCGGCGCGCGCGGCGCTGAGGTAGCTGTACGCGGCCAGCGTCGGCTCCTCGGACAGCGGGGCCAGCGCGTCGAGGCCGGCCCGCGGCCCGTCGCGCAGTCCGACGGCCACCGCGCGGTTCAGCGCGATGACCGGGGAAGGCCACAGGTCGAGGAGCACGTCGTAGAGTCCGACGATCTCCGCCCAGTCGGTGTCCTGCCAGGTCGGCGCTTCGGCGTGCACCGCGGCGATGGCCGCTTCGAGGGCGTACCGGGTCGGCGGCCGGCGGCGCAGCGCCTCGGTGAGCAGCGCGACCCCTTCCTCGATCAGCCGCGGGTCCCAGCGGGTGCGGTCCTGCTCGGAGAGCAGCAGCATCCGCCCGGAGGCCGACAGCCGGGTGTCCGCCCGCGCGTCGATCAGCAGCATGAGGGCGAGCAGGGCGCCGGTCTCGGCGTCGTTCGGCATGATCAGGCGCAGCATGCGCGCCAGGCCCAGCGCGCTGTCCACCAGGTCCCGGCGCACCAGCCGGCTGCCGACCGGCGCGGTGTGGCCGGTGGTGAAGATCAGGTGCACGACCTCCAGGACGGCGCCGGTGCGTTCGGCGAGCTGGTCGGGCGACGGCACGCGGTACGGGATGCGCGCCTTGGCGATCTTGTGCTTGGCGCGGGTGACCCGTGCGGCCATGGTGGACTCGGACACGAGGAACGCGCGCGCCACCTCGGCCGTCGACAGTCCGCACACCAGCCGCAGCGTCAGCGCGATCCGGGCGTCGCGGGACAGCGCCGGGTGGCAGCAGGTGAAGATCAGCCGCAGCCTGTCGTCGTCGAGGGCGTCCTCGGGCCCGGGCACCGGCTCGTCCGCGACGAGCAGCGGCAGGTTCCGCGCCAGCACGGCCTGGCGGCGGTGCGTGTCCAGGACCCGGTGGCGTGCGGTGGTCGTCAGCCAGGCGCCGGGATTGTCCGGCAGGCCCGATTCCGTCCAGCTCTGGAGCGCCTGCGTGAAGGCCTCCTGAACGCACTCCTCGGCGAGATCGAGGTCCCGGGTCAGGTGGGCGGTCGCCGCCAGCACCCGTGCCCACTCGCGGCGGTGCACCTGCGCCACCACCGCGGCGACCTCCTCGCTCATCCCCGCTCCACCACCGGGCGGATCTCCACCCCGCTGTGGCCGGCGGTCGCCTCGTACAGCCGTGAGGCCAGGCCCATGACCTCGTCGAGGTCGCTCGCCTCGATCAGGTAGTAGCCCCCCACCGCCTCCTTGGTCTCCAGGAACGGCCCGTCGGTCGTGGTGGGCTGCCCTGACGCGTCCGTGCGCAGCGTGGTGGCGACGCTCGCCGGCTCCAGCTCGCGGGTGTCGAGCACCGCCGTCCCGGCCGCCGCGACCAGGTCGCGGTGCCCGTCGCCGAGCTTCTGCCGCTCCTGGTCGGACATCGAGGCCCATGCCCGCTCGTCGCCGTAGATGAGCACCAGGTACTTCGCCATGTCAGCCATCCCTTCGTTCGGAACCCCCCGAGAAGTCCGTCTACCTGAGCGACGAACACGAAGGGGTCCGGATCGACAATCTTGGAAGGGATTCTGGTGCAGGCGGCCGGCGAGCGGGTCGCCCCCGGTCGTGGCACCGGCGTGGAGACCGCCGCCGGCGCCTCGACCGAGGGGCCCGACGCCGCCCGCCGGTCCCTCTCAGCCCCTGAGGTAGACCGGCTGGTCGGAGTGGCCGTTGACGACGAAGCTGCCCTGCCCCACCAGCTCGTCGCGCGGCACCGCCAGGCGCATGTCCGGGTAGCGCTCGAACAGCGCGGGTATGCCGATCATCCAGGCCAGCTTGGCCAGGCTGACACCGAGGCAGTAGTGCGCGCCGAAGCCGAACGACAGGTGCCGCTTGTCCGCGCGCAGCGGGTCGAAGACGTCGGCGGTGTCGCCGTGGATGGCCGGGTCACGTCCGATGCCGGCGAAGTCGACGAGGATGACGTCGCCCTTCGCCATCCGCACCCCGCCGATCTCGAGGTCCTCGGTGGCGAAACGGAACGGCAGGTGCCCCACCGGCGACTCCACCCGGAGCGTCTCCTCGAACACCTCCTCCCAGGGGATCTCGCCGTTCGTCACCTTCTCCCGCAGCGCCTGGTCGTCCAGGAGGGCCAGGGTGGCGTGGGCGAGGCCGTTGACCAGGGTCTCGGACCCGGCGCCGAGCAGCAGGTGCAGGGTGCCGATCATCTCGGAGTCGCTCAGCCGCGAGCCGTCCTCGTCCTTGGCGGCGATCATCCCGGTGGTCAGGTCGTCACCGGGGTTCGCGCGCTTGTACTCGACAGGTCGGCGATGGCCTTCTGCCACTGGTCGAGGTTGGCCTCGGCGACGTCGTCGGTCATCGTGGTGTCGACGTTCTTGTGCCCGCCGGCCAGCACCTCGGCGCGGGCCTCGGCGGGCACGCCGAACAGGTCGCACATCAGGCGGGTGGGCAGCTCGCCGTGGAACCGCGACTTCAGGTCCACCACGCCGCCCTCTTCGCAGGCCGCGTCCAGTTCGTGGAGGAGCTCCTCGACCGTCTTGATGATGTGCGGCCGCATGGCCTCCACGCGCCGCGCGGTGAACGCCTTCAGCAGCAGCCTGCGCAGCCGGGCGTGGTCGGGGCCGTCGTGGGTGGCCATGTTGTCCATCGCCGCCCAGGTGATCAGCGGCCAGCCGTCCGAGATCTCCCCGTTGATGTACTCGGGCCAGCTGCGGCGGGGGTTCTTGGAGAACCGCTCGTCGCCCATCATCTCCTTGGCGACGTCGTAGCTGTGCACCGACCATGCCAGGACGTTGCCGGGCAGCTCGACCCGCGCGATGGGGCCCTGCTCGCGCAGCCGGGTCGTCTCCGCGTGGATGTCGGTCCCCTGGGGGTCGAGGGCGTACGGGCACACCGCTTCTGCCATGATCCTGCCTCCTCGTGGTGGAATCCGCGATCGCGGCCAACGTGAGCGTGGCGGCTTCGCGCCGCCGCTGACTCAATCTTTTTCACGGTATGGCTTCCTATCGGACTCGTATCACTTTCAAATTGCCTGATCGGGTCGCTGCGGTGCGCCCGCGGGAGGCCGCGGGTGCGGCAGGACGCGGCAATCTCGGAGATCCGGCGGCCGGATTCCGCCGTTACGGTGTCACCGATCCGGCTCCGGCGGGCCAGTTGGGCACGAGGCGGTCCGCCTGCGGGACGCGCCGGGCCGCAGGGCCCGGAACCCATCGACCGCGCGGGCCGGCTGGGCCCGCCGTCACCGAGGAGCACAGATGGAACCGTTCCGCGTCGACGTCCCCCAGGCCGCGCTCGACGACCTGAACCGCCGTCTGGACGACGCCCGCTGGCCGGCGGAGGTCCCCGGAGCCGGCTGGGACCGCGGGGTGCCGGTGGAGTACCTCAGGGAGCTGGCCGGGTACTGGCGGACCCGGTACGACTGGCGGGCCGCCGAGGCGCGGTTGAACGCCTTCCCGCAGTTCACCACCGACATCGACGGGACCAGGGTGCACTTCGTGCACGTGCGGTCCCCCGAGCCGGACGCGACGCCGCTGCTCATCACGCACGGCTGGCCGGGCTCCATCGTGGAGTTCCTCCGCGTCGCCGGGCCGCTGACCGATCCGCGCGCGCACGGCGGGGATCCGGCTGACGCCTTCCACCTGGTGCTGCCCTCGCTGCCGGGCTTCGGCTTCTCCGGCCCGACTCCGGAGGCCGGCTGGGGCGTCGGGCGGATCGCGGGCGCCTGGGCCGAGCTGATGCGCCGTCTGGGCCATGAGCGGTACGTCGTGCAGGGCGGGGACATCGGCGCCTGGATCAGCCTCGTCCTGGCAGGACTCGACAGCGAGCACGTCGTGGGCGCGCACGTGAACTTCCTGGACACCGCGCAGGGCGGTGCCGCCGCGTCCGCCGACCTCACCGAGGACGACCGCGGCCGGCTGCGCCTGCTGGACGACTTCCTGGAGCACGGGTCCGCGTACATGAGCCTGCAGGCCACGCGACCGCAGACGCTCTCCTACGCGCTCACCGACTCCCCCATAGGGCAGTTGGCGTGGATCGTCGAGAAGTTCCGGGAGTGGTCCGACTCCGACAAGGTTCCCGAGGACGCCGTGGACCGTGACGACCTGCTGACCAACGTCATGCTGTACTGGCTGACCGCGACGGCGGGCTCCTCCGCCCAGTTCTACTTCGAGATGGCCGGCTTCCTGCCGACCTCCCCGGTGCCGCCTCCCCCGGCCGACCAGGGGCCGCTGCCGGTACCGGTGGGGGTGGCCGTGTATCCGGCGGACCTCGCCAAGCCGGTGCGGCGGCTGGCCGACCGGGCGTTCTCCTCGATCGTGCACTGGAGCGAGCTGGAGCGCGGCGGCCACTTCGCCGCGATGGAGGAGCCGGACCTGTTCGTCGCCGACCTGCGCGCCTTCCGCCGGGCCCTGCGGCTCCGGGGCGCCTGACGTTCGTGCGTGCGGCGCCCGCGTGCCGTACGTGTCCGACGGCCCGGCCCTGCGTACCGCTGCGCGGCGCAGGGCCGACGGCCGTCAGGCGGTGTCGGTGTCGGTGTCGGTGTGCATGGTGAAGGTGCGGGCGGCGCGGACGCAGAGTGCGTCGAGTTCGGTGGCGCTGTGCGCGCCGAGGATCAGGAAGAAGTACCAGTCGGAGGGGCCGGTCAGGCGGGCCCGCTCGCCGATCTGCCGCTGCCGGTGCCAGGTGATGGTGCCGGGGAACGCGCGCAGTTCCTCGTCGGTCGGGGCGCTGGTGATGACGCCGGGGACCGTCGGCCGGATGCTGATCCCGCCGACGTGCGGCCAGGCCGGCTTCAGCGGCGGGATGCCGCCGGTCAGCGCGGTGTCGGCGATGAGGGACCAGGTGGAGCGGCCGTGGTAGGCGCCGAGCATCAGCTGCACCCAGGCGCCGCCGCCGCGTGAGGCGATCTCGGAGAAGACCAGCTCCCCGTCCGGGCGCTGGAAGACCTCCAGGTGCGTCGGGCCGTCGGCGATGCCGAGCGCCGGGTTGATCCGCGCGTGCATCTGCCGGAGCCGGTCGTAGAGTTCGGGGTACTCCTCGGGCGCCAGGATCATCGATCCGTCCAGGGCGTTCTCCAGCACCGTGATCCGCGGCCGCAGGTAGCGGTGCACCACGAACGTCTGCTCCCGGCCGTCCGACCAGATCGCGTCGACGCACAGCTCCTCGCCCGGCACGAACTCCTCGACGATCAGGTGCCGGGACCGCTGCGCCGGGTCGAACCGCAGTCCCGTCGCGGCCGCGGCCAGCTCCGCCGTCTCCTCGACCCGCACCGTCGCGCTGGCGCCGAAGCCGGCCGCCGGCTTGACGATCAGCGGCGCCGTCAGCTCCTTGCCGACCTCAGCCGTGGCCGCCTCGTCCTGGGCGTCGGCCAGCGACCGGAACCGCGTCACCGGCACTCCGGCGTCCCGCACCAGCTCCTTCATGAGGCGTTTGTCGCGGTGCGCGACGTGGTGCCGGGGGTCCGCGGGCGCGTCCTGCACCAGCATCCGCAGGTAGCCGGCGCCGAACTGGCTCAACTCGTTCTGGTTGCACACGCGGATGACCGGTGGACACGTCTGCCGCACGTCGACGGCGACGGCCGACAGTTCGGCCAGCGAGTCGAGGCTGCCCACGGTGTAGACCTTCCGGCACCGGGCCAGCAGCCGCGGGTCGGGCGACTCGTACCGGACGTCGGCACGCTCCAGCACCAGGCAGACCTCGACCTCGCGTTCGGCGCGCGCGGGGTGGTCCAGCAGGGCGGCGAGCAGCTCCGGCTGGTATCGGCAGACCACGACGGTGCAGGGGCCGGCGTGGTCAAGACGCCCGACGGTCATCGCCGGCCTCCTCCGGGTCGAGAAGTTCCCTGAGGCCCCGCCGGTCCGCCTTGCCGCCCGGGAGCAGCGGCATCGCCGCGAGCGCCACGACGCGGTCGGGCATGGCGGCGCCGAGCACGGCGTGCAGCGGGCGGCGCAGCGCCGCGGCGACGGCCGGGTCCGGACCCTCGACGACCAGCACGAGGTCGCCGCTGGAGGGCAGTTGGACGCAGCACGCCGAGCGGACCGCGGGCAGGCCGGCCGCAGCCGCCTCGACGGAGGCGATGTCCACGAACACACCCCGGCGTTTGACCAGCGAGTCCAGCCGGCCGAGGACCACCAGCCGCCCCGCCTCGTCGAGTACGCCGCGGTCCTGGGTACGGAACTCGGTCGTCCCCCCGGTGCACGTCAGGCGCGCGCGGTCGTCGGGCCCGCAGGTGTCCGGCAGGTATCCCAGCGAGCCGTCCGGGGTGGTGACGACGACCCTCTGGACGCCCGCCGGGCCGCCTGCCGGGCTGTCGGAGCGGTCGGCGCCCGCGTCGGCGCCCGTGTCGGCGGGTTCCAGGCCGAGGACCGCGCCGGGCAGCGGGTGGCCGACCGGTTGCAGGCCGGGGCCGCAGTCGCCGGGCACGTCGTAGTGGAACTTGGCGAGCGTGGTCTCCGACGGGCCGTAGAGGTTGGCGACCTTCGACTTCGGGGCGGCGGCACGCCACGCCCGCACGTGCCGCCCGTACAGGGGTTCGCCGGCGAACACCGTGTGCCGCAGCGCGTCCGGCGCCGGCGTCGTCGGCGGGGCGGCCGCCAGCCAGCGGGCGCTCAGGCTCGGCACCGCGTGCAGCACCTCGATGCCGTTGCCGGCGAGCCAGGGAAGCACGGCGGCCGGGGTGGCGCGGACGGCCGGGGCGGCGATGTGCAGTTCACCGCCGGAGCACAGCGGCAGCAGCAGGTCGCGGTAGACCACGTCGAAGGAGGGGGAGGTCAGCATCGCCACCCGGGTGCCGGGCCCGAGGCCCAGGGCGGCGATCTCCCAGTCGATGAAGGCCAGCAGCCCGGCTGCCCGGCCGACGATGCCCTTGGGGGTTCCCTGGCTGCCCGAGGAGAACACCAGGTAGCCGGCGCCGGCCGGCAGCACGCGCGGGTCGGGCTCGCCGGTCGGCTCGGCCTCGCCGGTCTCCGGCCGCAGCACGGCCGACGGCCGGGCGGTGTCCAGCACGTCGGTCACGCGGTCCGCCGGCTGCTGTTCGTCGACGAGCAGCGGCACCAGCCCGGCGGCCCTGGCGCCGAGGAAGGCGGCAGGCCACGCCGGGTCGCCGCCGGCGAGGACCGCGACGACCGTGCCGGGCGCCAGGCAGAGGTCCGCGCACCGGCTCTGCCACTGATCCGTCTGCCGCAGCAGGTCCCGGTAGGTGATCCGCTCGCCCCCGCCGACCACGGCCGGGTCCGCGGGATGCCGCGCCGCGACCTGCCTGACCCGGTCGACCACCGGGCAGGGCGGGACGCCTTCCACGGCGCTAGCGGCCACTGGCCGCGTCGATGCGCTGGACCAGCAGGTCCGCCAGCTCACCGAGCGACGTGGTGTCGAAGATGTCCACGATCGTGCACTCGACGTCGAACTCCTCCTCCAGCACGGTGGCCATCTGCACCGCGGAGATCGAGTCGAAACCCGCCGCGATCGGATCGACGCTCGCGTCGACCTCCTCGCCGTGCGCCTGCCGCGCGGCGGCGAGTACGGCGGCGAGCACCCGGCCGGAGAGGTTGCTGCTCGTTGCGGTGTCCACTAGTTGTCCCTCCAGGGCTGGTCAGGGGTCTGGGCGATGCGCAGGACGAGGTCACGGAAGTCGCCGGTCCACCGTTCGACGGTGCCGGCCTCAAGGCGGTCCGGGGGGTACTCGAGCTGGCCCATGAGGCCGCCGGAGGACAGTTCCCACATCCCCCAGATGCACCGGCCGCCGCGGTCGAACGGGATCTCCTCCCGGAAGGTGACCCGCTCGGCTCCCTCGGCGAAGGGGATCTCGTCGGGACCGGGAAGGGGCCGCAGGTAGTTGAAGAAGAGCGGCACGTTCCCGGGCTGCTCGTTCGGCCGCATGAACGCGGGCATGCGGCGTTCCAGCTCGTTGTTCGGCATCGGGTGGCGGTACGCCTGCAGGCAGGTGGTCCGTGCGCTCAGCAGGACGTCGCGGAGGGTCGCGCAGCCGTCGAGGTCGACGCGCAGCGGCAGCGCGTCGACGAAGTTGCCGATCGTGTCGAGGAACGTCGGGTGGTCGCGGGGCGCTCTGACCGTCATCAGCGCCGGGTCGCTGGTCCCGGTGAGCCCGTTCGCCAACAGCGCGCCCGCGGCGACCAGGACGTGCCAGGTCGATGCGCGCTCGGCCTTCGCCCTGGCCCGTACGGCCGCCATCTCGCCCGGGGTGAGGTCGAAGGTGAGGGTGCCGTACGGGGCTTCCCCGGGCGCGGCGAACGGACGGTCGGCGGACGGACGGTCGGCGGGCAGCCGGTCGGCGGGCGGCGCGAAGACGGCGGCTCCGGCCAGGTGACCGGCCCAGTACGCGCGCGTCGCGCGGGCCTTGGCCTCGTTCAGCGTCCGCTGCTGCCAGGTGGCGTACTCGCCGTACTGGCGGACCGGCGGCAGCGCCGGGGCGGTGCCCGCCGTCCTGGCCTGGTAGAAGGCCGCCAGGTCGCGGCGCAGCACGCCGGCCGACCAGGCGTCGCCGGCGATGTGGTGGGTCACGAGGGTCAGCACCGCGTCGCGGTCGTCGAAGCGGTACAAGGCCGCGCGCAGCAGCGGGCTGTGGTTCCTCGACATGGTCTGCGTGTAGAGGTCGGCGAGCAGTTCCTCGGCCAGGTCCTCGCGTGACTTGTCAGGTCCCGTCTCCAGCCGGTGCTGGGTGAAGGGCACGGGCGCCGGCGGCAGGACGCTCTGGTGCCCGTCGCCGCCGTCCTGCGCCGGGGAGGTGATCACGGTCCGCAGCGACTCGTGCCGGACCACCACGTCGTCCAGCGCGCCCTGAAGTGCGGCGGAGTCCAGCGTCCCCTTGATCCGTAAGGCCATGGGCATGATGTACCGGTCCATGTCCTGTCCCGCCGCCTCGTTGACGCAGCACATCGTCAACTGGGCGGAGAGGGGATACCGGAGCCGCCCCTGGAGTTCCTGCATCTGCCAACCGCCTTCCCTGGTCGCGCCGCGGTGACTCTACTGCCGGCCACGCGGCGGCAGGGCCGCGACGGCGGCTGCGCCCGGGTCCGGAAGCCGGGTGCGGGCGGCGGGGACGGCACTCGTGCGGGCGGTGCCCGGGGCCGCGGGGGTGGTGGGCGAGGCCATGTCTGCTCCCTCAAGGGCGGTGATCGACGGGTACCGGTGCCGCTGGAGTGCCTGCTGACCGGCCGGAACGGGCGCCGCCCGGAGGCGGTCGTCCCGCGGTGGCCGTCCTGCGCCCCCTACCGTCACACCGCGCGCGGGCCGTCGCATCTTCCAGCTTGTGGAGTGCGAGGCGGCACTGCGGAAGATGCCGGAGGCCCGCGGCGGTTGGCAGGCTGCGGTACGGCGCGGCGGCGGTGGCGACCGCCACGATCGAGGCGGAGAGGCGGGGCGATGCGGATCGACACCAGGGAGAACGCCAGGATCGCCGTGGTGGGCGTTCAGGAGGCACTCGACCGGAACTGGCACGACCCGGCATGCGACGTCGACATCGTCCGGGCGCGACTGGCGGACCTCGGCCGGCGCGCGGAGTTGGAGGCGGCCGGCTTCCTGGTCAAGCCGTCGTGGGTCAACTGGCTCGCCCCGCTGACCGATTCGGCGGCCGCCTTCCAGGCGCGGCTGCCGTCCAAGGAGCGCAAGAGCCACCGCTACGCCGCCCGGACGGCCGAGAGCGGCGGGATCACCCTGCGCGTGCTGCCCACGGTCGGCGAGCAGGACCTGCGCGACTTCCTCCTGCTCTACGACCGGCAGATCGCCGGCATGGCCCACGGCGTCAACCACGCCCGCCGTCAGGAACGCCATCTGCTGCGCCATCTGGACACACTGCTGGGCGTGTTCGCGTTCGCCGACGGCGCCCTGATCGGAGGCTGCCTGGGCTGGCTGCGGCCCGAGCAGTCCCTGATCCAGCTGCGGTTCTCCGCGGTGGCCGACGCGGCGCGGCAGGGCATGCTGTCGCGCCTGATGTACCTGGCCGCCTTCGACGCGGCGCGCGAACGCGGCTGCACCCTGGCCTCGTTGGGCAACGACCCCTCCCTGCTGGGGCACACGGCCCAGCCCGGCCTGTTCGGCTTCAAGGCGCGCCTCGGCTTCACGCCGGTCCCCACCCAGACGCTGCCGCCCCAGGTCACCGGCGACGAGGCCGAACTCGTCGTCCGGATGCGGGCGTTGGCGCAGCCCTCGCTGTCGATCGCGTATCACGGCGCCGAGACGGCGCCGATCCTGGAGGGACTGCCGGCCTCGCTGCCGCTGCGGGCCGTGCTGCTCTCTGCGGCGCCGGACCCGCAGGAGCCCGCCTGGCTGCCGCGCTCCCCCATCCCGGTCACCCGGCGCGTGGTCGGCGAGGCGCAGGAGTCGCTGCGCTGAGCCCGGCCCGGGTCCCGGCCTGCCCGGGTCCCGGCCGGGCCGGTGGCACCGCTCCGGCCGGGAGCCGCAGGCCCTTCGCGCGGCGCCTCACAGGCGCAGCACCACCTTGCCGACGTACTCCCCGCGCATCTGGCCGACCGCCGCGTCGACGCCGTTCTCCAGGCCGTGCACCACGGTCTCCGCCACCACCAGGTCCCCGGAGCGGACCCACTGCGGGAACTCCTCCTCGAACTTCGGCACCAGGTCGGGGTGGTCGAAGGTGTAGTACGCCTGGAGTCCCAGGCGCTTGCGGACGAGGGTCATCATGTTGCGCGGACCGTTCGGCACCCCCGAGTGCAGCTGCTCGGTCTGCCCGCACACCACGATCCTGCCGCGCGGCCTCATCGCGTCGATGGCCGCTTCCAGCTGGCGGCCGCCCACGCTGTCGAAGTACACGTCGATGTCGTCCTGGAGGCGGAAGTCCTCGTCGTGGTGGTCGAACGCGGCGTCGTAGCGGAGCGTCTCCTTCGCGTAGGCGACCTTGCGGGCCGAGCCCACCGAACCGATGACCTTGGACGCCCCGCGCAGCCGGGCGATCTGCCCGGCGATGCTGCCGACCCCGCCGACCGCGCTCGACACCAGGACGGTGTCTCCCGGCCTGATCCCCGCCAGCTCGATGCCGATGTAGGCGACGATCCCGAAGCACAGGTGGTGGGTCAGCGACGGATACGCGCCGGCGTCGACCCGGCGGAACCGCGTGGCCGAGGCCACCGCGTAGTCCCGCCACCCCAGCCGGTGCCAGACGATGTCGCCGGCCTTCAGGTCCTCGTCGGCCGACTCGATCACCTCGCCGACCGCGTCGCACCACATGGCGGTGTCCGTCGCGAAGTGCGGGATGTCCAGTGCCGAGAGGTCCTTCATGTGCATCAGCGCACCGGGGTCGATGGACATGTACAGATTGCGCACCAGCACCTCCCCCGGCTTCGGGTCCGGCACGGGCACCTCGATCAGGCGGACGTCCCCCGCCTCCGGGATGAGCCGGGCCGGACGGGCCACCAGATGCATCTCACGACCGAGCCTCACGACAAGCCTCCCCTATCGGTGATCACTGCTGCGGCGGCCCTGGAGCGCCGCCCGCGCCGCTCCCGGTACCTTTCCCGCCACGCGGCCCGCGCGCACGTACGCGGGCACGGCACGGGCAGGGCACGGGCACGGGCACGGCACAAGGCTGCTGCGCCCGCGGGCGCCCGGCATCTCCCGGCATGCCCGACCGCGGACGCCGGTCTTGACCGCGGCGCGTATCTGAGGAGTGAGGTCGGAGCCGATTTTCCCGTCCGAGAAGAAACCGCAGGTCAGAAGCGGTCTTCTCGGATTTTTCCGGCAGGACGGCAGGCGGCGGCCGGCCCGCGCCAGGAATCCGATGCGGACAGCCGGAGCGAAGGAGACCTCCGGGGGGGCACACTAGGTGCAATGACAAAGCCCGGTGCACCGAAGCGTCATCTGCCCACCAGCCCTTTCAAGGCTGCCGTCCCGCCAGACCCCAAGCACTTCGCCGCAGGCGACCAGGTCGCCCATGACATCTACGGCCTCGGTCGGGTCACCGACACCGAGGAGGGCGTCGCGGCGCTCGTGGACTTCGGGTCGACCCGGATGCGGATCCTCAGCCCCTACACCAAGATGATCAAGCTGTAGGACCACCGTCCTCGGCCTCCCGATCACCGCACACCAGGCTCCCCCGGGAGCCTGCGACGAAAGACGGACCTCCCATCGACATGACCTCGCTGTTCTCCTCACTGGAAGAACAACCCCGCCGCCCCGCCGCGTCCTCGCCGACTCCGACGACGAACCCGTTCCAGGACCCGGGCTTCGAGGTGGACGAGTCCTTCCCGTGGGAGGACGCACAGGAGCCTGCCTAGGGCCACCCCCGGGCAGGCTCACGGGGGATAGCTTTCGTGGACATGACGTTAGCGCTGAACCTCACCGCCATGATGATCTCCCTCGTGGCGCTGGTCGTCTCCATACTCCTGACCCTGCGGCAGATCCGCCTCAGCAACGGGGGGAATCACCTGCCGGTGATCCTCGAGGCGTTCAAGCTGGCCCACGACCCTGACTCGACCTACCTCAACGCCGAGAAGTACCTCCTGAACGACCTGGCGCGGGAGCACTCCGTCGACTGCGGCGTCACCGAGCTCCCCGCCCCGGCCCGCGCCTACGCGCTGACCATCGGGATGTTCTTCGACGACCTCGGCAAGGTCGTCGCCCACGACATCGTCCACCAGGACATCGTGGTCGGCTCCTTCGGCCCGGGGCTCGTCCGCATGTGGGACGCCCTCGCCCCGTACGTCTACCGGCAGCGGCGTACCCACGGCAACCACTTCTGGATCTACTTCGAGGACCTCGCGGTGCGCGCGGCCACTCGACCGAGTGCCGTGGTGTACGCCGCCCTGGGCCTGCGGTCCCGCCCTCCGCGGCAGGAGCCGCACGTCTCCGCGGCGTGACCGGGCGCGACCGGGCTTGACCCTCGACCTGGTCGAGTGCCCAGAGTTCGGGGGGTGGAGAGCGAGATGCGCGGCATCGGCGAGATGGCCCGGTGCAGCGGGCTGAGCGTGAGTGCGCTGCGGTTCTACGACGGCGCCGGCGTGCTGGTCCCGTCGTGGGTGGACCCGGTGAACGGGTACCGCTGGTACGCCCCCGGGCAGCTCGACGAGGCCCGGCTGCTGGCCCGGCTGCGCGCGGCCGGCATGCCGCTGGCGGACATCCGGCTGGTGCTGGCCGGCTGGTCCAGCGCGGACACCGAGCTGGTGCGCCGGTTGCTGCGGACGCATCTGCGGCGTCTGGAGCGGGACCTGTCCGACGCCCGCACGGAGCTCTCCACGGTCCGAGCGCTCCTCGATCACCGGGAGAATCCCATGGCCTCAGCCCACACCGCGACCGTCCGGTTCACCGTCCCCGCGCCCGCACTGGCCGCCGCGCTGGACGCGGTCCGGTTCGCCGCCAGTACCGACCCCGAGCTGCCGATGCTCGGCGGCGTCCTGCTCGACGTCGAGGGCGCGTCGCTCCACGCCGTCGCCACCGACCGCTACCGGATGGCGGTCGCACACGCCCGCGGCGCCGCTGACGGCGCGCCTCGCGCGCAGGTCATCGTGCCGTCCCCGGTGGCCGACGCGATGCGGGCGCTGCTGGATGGCGGGGGCTCCGTCCAGCTCACGGTGGAGGGCGGCCAGGTGGCCCTGGACACGGGCGCGCACCAGGCGGCCGGCCAGTGCCTCGACCACGACTTCCCCGACTACCGCCGGCTCGTCCGGCTGCCGGCGGGGACGCGCGCCGTCGTCGACGTCCGGGCCTTCCGGGCGGCGGTGGAGAACGGCCCCTTCCGTACCGCCGAGGGCGCCGAGCCGGGGGGCGGCGCCCCGGATCTCAGCGTGCTGAGGGTGGCGGGCGACGGCACGGTCGCCGTCTGCGCGGAGGAGGACGACGACCAGGACGGCGTCGTCGCGGTCAACCGCGCGTTCCTGCTGGACGCGCTGGACGCACTGGCCATGGGGGCCGCGGGGGCGCGGGACCGGCTGGTCCTGGAGTTCGGCGCGCCCAACGCGCCGATGGCGATCCGCCGGACCGACACCGAGGACGCCTTCTCGATCCTGATGCCCGTCCGCCTGGACGCGTGACTCCCGCCGCGGCCGCGGCTGGGACCGCGCTCCGCGGCGGTTCCGCCACCCGTCATGCTGGTCGTACGGACGTCGGCGCGCACGAGCGCGCGGTCGTCCGCGGGCGGAGAGGGGCAGCGCGGTGACGCACAGCGAATCCATCGGGTCGGTGTCGGGGTCGGAGTCGGGGACGGGGTCGGGGACGGAGTTCCGGGCCACCGCCGAGGAGGCGGAGAGCGCCGTGGGCGTCGCCGCACCCGAGGAGGACAGCGCAGCCGAGGGCGACAGCGGCGACTCCGGGCGTCCTCGGCGGCCGCTGCGGCGGAGGCTGGGCGGGACCGTGGTGCTCCTCGTCCTCGCGTCGCTGTTCGTGCTGCCCTGGTGGACGCTGTTCGGCTCCGGGGCCGGGTGGCCGTTCCCGGTGTTCCTGGCCGGCACGGTGGTCTTCGCCTGCTCGCTGGTCTCCTTCCCGTTCCTGATGGCCGCCGGCCACGGGCGCCGGCGGGCCGACCGGGCGGCTCGTGTCGCGGACAGCACCCTCGGGGCGGTCTGGGTGCTGTTCACCTGGTCGGTGCTGGGCGGCCTGGTCCACCTGGCGCTGATCGCGCTGGACGCCGGCGGCCCCGACCGGGCCAGGTACCTCGCCGCGGCCGTCGCCGCGGTCTCCGTCGCGCTGCTGGCCTGGGGGCACTACGAGGCCATGCGGGTGCCGCGGGTGAAGCGGCTCGACGTCCACCTCCCGCGGCTGGGCGGCGGGCTGGACGGCGCCCGGGTCGTCGTACTGGCCGACACCCACTACGGGCCGATCGACCGGGCCCGCTGGTCGGCCCGCGTGGCCGAGGCGGTCAACGCGCTCGACGCCGACGTCGTGGTCCACGCGGGCGACATCGCCGACGGCACCCCCGAGCAGCGCCGGGAGCAGTCGGCGCCGCTCGGGACGATCCGGTCGCGGCTGGCGAAGGTCTACGTCACGGGGAACCACGAGTACTTCGGGGAGGCCCAGGGCTGGCTGGACCGGATGGCGGACCTGGGCTGGGAACCGCTGCACAACCGCCACGTCGTGGTGGAGCGCGGCGGGGACTCCCTCGTCCTCGCGGGCGTGGACGACGTGACCGCCGCGTCCTCCGGCCTGGCCGGGCACCGCGCGGACCTCGGCGGCGCGCTGGCCGGGGCCGGCCCCGACCGGCCGGTGCTGCTCGTCGCCCACCAGCCCAAGTACGTCCCGCAGGCCGCGGCCGCCGGCATCGACCTCCAGGTCTCCGGGCACACCCACGGCGGCCAGATCTGGCCGTTCCACCTCCTGGTCCGGATCGACCAGCCGGTGGTGCACGGCCTGAGCCGGCACGGCGAGCGGACGCAGCTCTACACCAGCCGGGGCGCCGGCTTCTGGGGCCCGCCCTTCCGGGTCTTCGCGCCGAGCGAGATCACGCTGCTCACCCTGCGCTCGGGCAGCCGTCCCGTGTGAGCGCCGCCGGTGTCCTATCGTGAGCGGGACGTTCCGGTACGGCACGCCGGGCCGCGGGCCGCGGGCCGGGAACGCCGACCCCACTGATCGCGCGCCACGGGAGCACCGGGAGCACCGCATGGGCCTCATCCACATCGAGATGTTCGCGACCCTCGACCTCGTCGGGCAGGCGCCCGGCGGCCCCGACGAGGACCCGGCCGGGTTCCCGTTCGGCGGCTGGCAGGCGCCCCTGATGGACGACGCCTCCGGCGCGCAGATCGGCGCCGCGTACGAGGGGACGGACGCCCTCCTGCTCGGCCGGCGGACGTACGACATCTTCGCCGCCTACTGGCCGCACCAGGAGGGCGGCGAGGAGAACGGGATCGCCGCGCTCTTCAACGGCATCCCGAAGTACGTGGCCTCCCGCGGCACGCCCGACCTCTCCTGGGCCGGGTCCACGCAGCTCGGGCCCGATCTCGCCGGCGCGGTGCGGGAGATCCGCGACCGGCACGAGAACATCAAGGTCGTCGGCAGCCTGGACCTGGTGCAGACCCTGCTGCGCGAGAAGCTCTTCGACCGCCTCGACCTGTGGGTGCACCCGATCGTGCTCGGCGTCGGCAAGAAGCTGTTCGACGGCGGCGCGGTGCCGACGAACCTCACGCTCCTCGAACCGCCGGCGGCCGGCGGGAAGGGCACCGTGTACCTGCGCTACGGACTCGCCGACGGCACCCCCGCCACCGGGGACATGAGCGCGCCCGATCGCGGCGTCTGACCCGGCCCGGCCGAACCCGAGACCACGGCCCGGCCCCGGGACTCCGGGGCCGGGCCGTGGAACGTTCCGAGCAGCGGCTCAGGGGCTCAGCAGGCGCCGAGGTCCTGCCAGACGCCCCACTCGCCGGTGGTGCCGGGCTCCTCGCCCTGCGTCCACCACTTCGCCTTCCAGTTGTGGCCCTTCCAGGACGCCGTGTTGCCGCCGGTGTAGATCTGCGAGGAGCTCCAGGACGCCGTGGTGCACGTCGTCCCTCCCCCGCCGGTCGTCGTGCCGCCCGTGGTGGTGCCGCCGGTCGTCGTGCCGCCCGTGGTGGTGCCGCCGGTGGTCGTCCCGCCGGTCGTCGTGCCGCCCGAGCCGCCGGTGTACCGCAGGAAGGCGTCGGTGAACGCCAGGCTGCTCTGGCTGATCTCACTGCACGTGGAGAGCGAGTTGGCGCTGCCGCTGCACGGCTGGTCGCGGTTGACCGACCAGAACGCCAGCCGTGCGACGCCGTGCTGCGCGGCGAAGCTCTCCACGGTCTGGGCGTCCGCCAGGGTGAAGGTGGAGCCGTCGTCGTTCTTGCCGATCATCGGGGTGATCCCGAGGTTGGCGTAGCCGTACGTGGAGTCGACGGACTGCATCTGGGAGAGCGTGGCCTGGGCGGCGGCGACCGAGCCCTGGCCCATCTCGGTGCCGGTGCCGGCGTAGAAGTCCATGGTCATGATGTTGACCACGTCGATCTTGACGCCCGCGTTCTTGGCGGCCTTGATGATGTTCACGCCGTCGTTGGTCAGTCCGCTCGTCAGCACCGGCAGGGTGACCGAGAACTTCAGGCTGGGGTTGGACGCCTTGAGGTCCTTCATCGCCTGCATCTGCCGTGCGGCGGCCGCGGTGTCCGCGATCGCCGCGCCTTCGATGTCGAAGTCCAGCTGGGTGACGCCGTAGTCGTTGATGAGCGCCTGGTACCCGGCGTCGATCGAGCTCTGGGTGGAGCAGGTCCAGGCGAGCGGCAGGCCGCTGGCGCCGCCGGAGGAGATGATGAGGGAGGCGCCCTCGGACTTCGCCTTGGCGATCAGCGGATCGGTGAAGGAGTCGTTGCCGATGGGGAGGGTGTCGCCCCAGATCTGGTTGCAGCCGGAGCCGAGCACGAAGGCCGCGGTGTAGGCCTTGAGGCCGTGTCCGGTGATGGCGGTGTCGAGCAGTCCCTCCTGACTGTTCGACATGTCGACGTAGGGGGCGACGGCGTAGGGGCTGGTCGCCGCGGCGTTGCCGGCGGGAGCCAGGGCGAAGACCGCACCGGCGGTCGCGAGCGTGAGCGCGGTGGCGGAAGCCGCCCATTTCACAGGGTGCATGGGAGTCCTCGGGCGTGGAGTGGTGGGGGGATGCGTCGCGGGCCTGAGTTGGTACGTACCAAACCGCCTGCGGGCGCGCCCCGTCAAGAGGACTAGACCAACTTCCTCATTCCCAGCACATCTCGCCGGCCGCCCGGCGCCCTTCCGACAGCCCGTCATCCCGCCGACACCCCGGGCCCGGTCGATCGCCGACCGGGCCCGGGGTGCGTGCGGGTGTGCCGCGCTCAGTTGTAGAGGTTGGCCTCCACGATCGACCACCAGCTGGTCGAGGCGCCGGTCTGCACGACCTTGACGTAGCGCGCGGTCGCCGCCGGGAAGACCGCGGTGACCTGCGCACCGGTCCCCGATCCGGTCGCCACCGCGTTGCCGAAGTTCACGCCGTCGGCCGAGGTGAACACCTGGTAGCCGCGGGCGTAGTCCGCCGCGCTGCCGCCCGAGTCCATCACCAGCTTGGAGAAGGTCCGCGCCGCGCCCAGGTCGAGCGTGAACGACTGCCCGGAAGCCATCGGGACGCCCGTGCTCCAGCGGGTCCCGGTGTTGCCGTCGAGCATGTTGGCCGGCACGTCGCCGCCGCCGGTCGCCGACGCGGTCGCCGTCCAGCCGGTGCGCGGCAGCACCGCGCCGGTTCCTCCTCCGCCGCCTCCCGTGCTGCCGTCGGTGTAGGCGTTCAGCTCGGCGATCGACCACCAGCTGGTCGAGGCGCCGGTCTGCACGACCTTGACGTAGCGCGCGGTCGTCGCCGGGAAGACCGCGGTGACCTGCGCGCCCGTCCCGGAGCCGGTGGCGACGGCGCTGCCGAAGTTCACGCCGTCGGTCGAGGTGAACACCTGGTAGCCGCGGGCGTAGTCCGCCGCGCTGCCGCCCGAGTCCATCACCAGCTGGTCGATGCTCCTGGCCGCGCCCATGTCGAGGGTGAACGACTGCCCGGCCGCCATCGGGGTGCCGGTGCTCCAGCGGGTCCCGGTGTTGCCGTCGAGCATGTTCGCCGGCACGTCGCCGCCGCCGGTCGCCGACGCGGTCACCGTCCAGCCGGTGCGCGGCAGCACCGTCTGGGTGCCGCCACCGCCGCCACCGCCGCCGCCGGCGATCGTCGTGCTGCCGGTGAGCCGGATGTCACGCGACGACGAGCCGACGTAGACGGTGTTGGTGCCGGCGGCGTTGGTCCAGCCGTTGTTCCAGTACTGGAAGCTGCGCGCGTCCAGGGTGAGCGAGACGTGCTGGGTCTGGCCGGGGTTGAGGGTGACCCGGGTGAACCCGCGCAGGTTCTTCGGCGGTTCGCCGGTGGTGCTCGGCTGCCCCACGTACACCTGCGGGACCTCGGCGCCGGCCCGCGAGCCGCTGTTGGTGACGTCGAAGCCGACGGCCACGCTGCCGCCCGCGTCCGGGGCGCCGACGGTCAGGTTGGCGTACGTGAACGAGGTGTACGACAGGCCGAACCCGAACGGGAACAGCGGCGCGACGCTCTGGCTGTCGTACCACCGGTAGCCGACCTTGAGGCCCTCGGAGTACTGCACCTGGCCGTTCTGGCCGGGCCACTGGGCGGTGGAGGAGGTCGGCCCCTGCGACAGCGCGGTCGGGAAGGTCACCGGCAGCTTGCCGCTGAAGTTGACGTCGCCGAAGAGCAGCGAGGCGATCGCGTTGCCGTCCTCCTGGCCCGGGTACCACGCCTCGACGACGCCCTTGACGGCGTTGACCCACGGCATCGTCACCGCGGAGCCGCTGTTGACCACCACGACCGTGTTGGGGTTGGCCGCGGCGACGTCCGTCACCAGCTTGTTCTGGTCGGCGGACAGGTCGATGCCGCTGAGGTCGCCGCCCTCGGACTCGAAGTTCGACACGAAGACGACAGCCAGGTTGGCCGCACGCGCCGCCGCCACCGCCTGGTCGTGCACGTTCTGGCCGGGGATGCTCCAGCCGAGGGTGGCGTTGCTGGCACCGCCGGCGTTGTAGTAGTCGACCTCGATGCTCACCGGCTGGCCCGCGGTCAGCGACACCGTCCCGGTACGGGTGGTGCTGCCCTGGTCGGCCCAGTTGTCGATGACCTTCTGGCCGTTGACGAACACCCGGGAGCCGTCGTCGCTGGTCGCCGAGAGCTGGTAGCTGCCGGTGACCGGCGGGTGCAGGGTGCCGGTCCACTTGGCCGACCAGTTGGTCGCGTTGACGCCGGGGGCCGGCGAGGCGCCGCCCCACACGTCGTCCACGTTCGCCTCGTTGCGGGTCAGCACCGGGGTCCCGGTCAGCCCGGTGTTGTTGTAGTACGACGCGGTCAGGCCGGCGCCGCTGCCCGAACTGGGCGTCAGGGAAGCGCTGTCCACCGGCGGCAGCGCGCCGCCGGCCGGGGTGCTGCCCTGCGAGTACGTGACGTTCACGCCCGAGCCGGCCCGGCTCTTGATGCCCTGGTACGGCGTGACGAGGTAGGGGGCGTTGACGCCGGCGCTGCCACCGCCCTGCGACATCGCGTCGGTGCCGGCGTCGTCGCCGATCACCGCGATCGAACCGGTGCCGGAGCCGATCGGCAGCACCGGACCGGAGTTCTTGAGCAGCACCGAGCCCTCCTGCGCGACCTGCTTGGCGGTCGCGTTGTGGGCGGAGCTGGTGACGACCGATCCGGTGGTGCCGGTCTGCGCGTGGTCGAAGAGCCCGGCCTTGAACATCGAGGTCAGGATGCGGCGCACGTGGTCGTCGATGGTCGCCTGGGAGACCTGGCCGCTGTTGACCGCGTTGGTCAGCGCCGTGCCGTAGTAGTCGCTCCCGGGCATCTCCATGTCCAGGCCGTTGTTGGCCGACGCCACGGTGGAGTGGGTGGCGCCCCAGTCGGAGGTGATGAAGCCGGTGAAGCCCATGTCGCCCTTGAGCACGGTGTTCTGGAGCTGGCCGTTCTCGCAGGCGAAGGCGCCGTTGATGGCCGAGTAGGAGCACATCGCCGAGTCGGCGCCGCCCTGCTTGACCGATGTCTCGAAGGCCGGCAGGTAGATCTCCCGCTCGGTGCGGTCGGAGACGACGGCGTTGTCGGTGATGTTGTTGCGGTTCGTCTCCTGGTTGTAGACGGCGTAGTGCTTCACCTGCGCCATCGGGCCCTGGCTCTGGATGCCCTGGATGTCGGAGGCGCCGATCTGCCCGGCGAGGTAGGGGTCCTCGCCGAAGGACTCGAACGCCCTGCCCCACCGCGGGTCGCGCACGATGTTGATGGTCGGGGCCAGCACCACGTTGGTGCCCTTGCCCCACTGCTCGGAGCCGAGCACCTGGCCGTACTGGTTCATCAGACCGGTGTCCCAGCTCGCGGCGCCCGCCACCGGCGCGGGCAGCTGCGTGACGCCGCTGAACCCGTCCCCGGCGCCGACCGGCCCGTCCTGGAGGTGCAGCGGCGGGATGCCCAGCCGGGTGTTGCCGTCGACGCAGCCGACGTAGCCGCATCCCTGGCCGCCGTGCAGCATGGCCAGCTTCTCGGTCTGGGTCATGGCGGCGAGCAGTTCGTCGGCGCGGGCCAGCGGGGTCTGCGCGGTGTTCATCCACGGCTGGTCGGCCGCGCCGGCCTGCTGGGTCCCGGCGACGGCGCCGCCGCTCAGCAGCAGCGCGAGGACGGCGCCGACCACCGTTCTCCTGGCCAGGCGGGCGCGGAACGGCAGGCGGCGCCGGGGCGGCCGGGCCCTTCGCTCCGGACGGGCTGGTGCGTTCATGGGCGTACGCTCCGTTTCTGGCGACCGCGCACGGCGGCGCGCTGCGTCGCGCGTCCGCCGGGTCACCGGGGGTCCGCGCCGGACCGCGGGGTGTCCGGGCGGGGCTCGGGCGTGTGGGGCGTCCAGCCGCTACGGCGGCGACAAGCATCGGAGAGCGCTCTCCGTCGTTGAGAATCGCCTACCCCCACTCTCGCGTCAAGCATTCCCACAGGCTTCTTTCACGCCGTGAACCGACGTGTCCCCGGCCGGGGTCGGCGCCGGGACGACGCCGGCCCCCACCGCGGACGGTGGGGGCCGGCGCTGTCCTGCCCGGTGGATCAGAGGGCCAGCCGGCTGACGGCGGCAGCGGTGATGCCCTTCACGTAGCCGGGGTCGTCGCCGGGCTGGCCGGTGAGTTCGACGATCCCGAACCGCTGGCCGCCGCGGATCACCGCGACGCCGCCGGAGACCACGCCGTCGCCGCTGAACGCCGTGTACCAGGTGGCCGTGCCGGACGGGAAGGAGACCGCGTGCGCCGGGCCGAAGTACCAGTGGCCGGCCACCTCGTCCTGGCAGTCGCGCACCAGCGCGTTGAGCAGCTTCTCGTCCGCGGCAGCCGCCTTGGCGGTGGAGGCGTCCGCGACGGACTCGGTCAGATAGCTGTCGCGGTCCTCGAAGGTCCAGGCCACGTCGGCGTACGCGGCGGCCTTCCCCTGCGTCAGCGTGCGCATCGACTCCTCCCCGGAGCACGCCGACAGGGCCTGGTCCCCGGTCAGGTCCACCGTCGCGGAGAGCGGGGTCATGCCCTGCTGGTAGAAGTCGCCGCTCTGGACGAGGTTGCCGGAGCCGAGGCCGGGCCCGGCGGTGGTGGCGGTGGTGTGCACGGCGGCCGCCGTGGTGTGGGCGACACCGGCTGTGATGTGCGCGGTACCGGCGGTGTGCGCGGCGACCGCGCCGGCGCTCGCCGGGTGCACGCCGATCGCGACGGTGAGCACGGCCGCGCCGAGGCAGGCCGCCGTAGCGGCGACGCGGGTGCGGGTGCGGGTGCGGGTGCGGTGGTCGGACATCTCGTATCCCCCTGTGTGGTCTCGACGCGCCTTGCGTCGTCGTACATCAGGGGAGATGCCGGCGGTGGCGGAAAAGTTGGACGGGAATTCCGCGGCGATCGGAAGCGGGCGACGCGGGCGGACGCGGAGGTCTCAGAGCCGGGTCACGGCATCGCGGACGATCCGTGACGTCGCCGCCGTGCCGAGGCAGGAGGCGATCTCCAGGAAGCCGTAGTGGGTGCCGTTCCGGAGCACGGCGATGCCGCCGCACGGCTCTGTGCCGCGGGGTGCGGCGCCCGTGGTGTTCAGGTCACCGTCGTAGGAGCCCATCCAGCTCGCGGTGATGTCCGCCGTGATCCGCACGGTGTGCGTGGGGCCGTACACCCAGTGGGTGGCCGGCTCGTCCTGGCACGGCACCTCCTCCAGCAGGAGGCGCTCGGCGAAGTTCGCCGCCATCGCCGAGGACTCGGCTTCCGCGGCGACCTCCCGCGCCACCTGGTCCTCGACCTTCGCCGCCAGTGTGGAGTCGCTGTCCTCGGTGCGCTCGGAGGTCAGGAACCCGCGGAAGTGCGCACCGGGCCCGCCGAGCGTCTCGCCGAGGGTCTTCTCCCCGGCGCAGGCCGAGTTGGCGTAGTTGCCGTCCCCGAAGCGGTCCCGTACGTAGAGCTGCCGGACGACCCCGACCTGCGCGAACTCGGCCGCCGTCAGCAGATTCCGCTCGGTCAGCGGTCCGGTGGAGGCCGTGACGGAGACGGAGGAGGCAGAAGGCGAGGCGGAGGGGGAGGCAGAAGGCGAGGCGGAAGGGGAGGCGGAAGGGGCGCGGGCGGGCAGCACGAAGCGGCCGGTCAGCACGCCCAGCCCGACGGCAGCCGCCATCAGGAAGACGATCGTCCGTGTCCGCACAGCGGCAACACCTCCCGGTCCCGATCTGCCTGACGCTCGCGGCGTGTGGAAAGTTGGGTGGCTTCTCGCGGAAGCCGCCGTTCTCAGCGAGCGCCGCCGCCGAGGCGGTCGCGCATGAAGCGGCGGGCCTGGTGGATGCGGTCCTTGACGGTGCCCAGCGGGACGTCGAGGGCCTCCGCGACCTGGCCGTAGGTCAGATCGCCGAGATCGCGCAGCACGAAGGACTCGACCAGGGCGGGATGCCGCTGCTCGAGCGCGCCCAGCGCCTCCATCAGGTCCAGCCGGGTTCCCGCGATGACGCTCGTCGTCCGGGCGTCGACGCTCTCGGGGAGGACCGCGTGGCTGTCCTCCGCGCGCCGGCGCATCGAACGGTAGGTGGACCGGGCGGCGTTCGAGGCGATCACCGTCACCCAGCCCAGGAACGCGCCCCGCCCGTCGTACTCGTGCAGATGGGTGCTGACGGACAACAGGGCGTCCTGCGCGGCCTCTTCGGCGTCGGCGTGATGCGGCAGGAAGCGGGAGCAGCGGCGCATGACGAGAGGCCGCAGCTTGGTGAGGAGGCATTCCATCGCCGCGCGGTCGCCCGCCTGGGCGGACGCCACGAGCCGTGCCAGCCCGTCCTCTTCGTGCACCGCGCTCGTCTCCCCGTTCTCGTCCTGTCCGTGTCCCGGTAGGCGCCCGGGAGTTCCCCGGCACCTCCGGCTCAGGCAGAATGCCGCCATATGCAGAAACTAGGCCGCTACCTCCTTGAGGGCAGGCTGGGAGCGGGCTCGTTCGCCACAGTCTGGAAAGCATACGATCCCGAACTCGACACGGACGTCGCGGTCAAGGTGCTGGCCGACAACTGGGCGTCCAACGCCGACGTGCGCGAACGGTTCCTGGCGGAGGCGCGGCTGCTCCGCAGGATCTCCAGCCCGCGGGTGGTGCGCGTCCACGACATCGGCGTCCAGGACGAACGGCCCTACTTCGTCATGGACTACGTACGCGGCGGCACCCTCGCCGAGCGGATCGGGAACTGCCGTCCCGCCGAGGCGATCCAGCTGGCCGCGGAGGCCGCCCGTGCCGTCGAGGTGCTCCACGGCACGGGCGTCATCCACCGCGACATCAAGCCGTCGAACCTGCTGCTCGACACCGCCTGTACGCCTGCCGCGGTCCTGGTGGCGGACCTCGGCAGCGCCAAGCAGCTCGCCGACGCCTCGGGGCTGACCGTGACCACCGGCACCCCCGCGTACATGGCGCCGGAACAGGCGTACCAGACCGGCGGGTTCGACGGCCGCGCCGACGTCTACGCCCTCGGTGTCGTGACGTTCGAACTGCTCACCGGGCGCAAGCCGTTCGGTTCCGCGGGACGCACCTTCCTCACGCCGGACCAGCCGCCGCCGCCCTGGCCGCCGGCCTGCCCCGGGGACCCGGTGTTCCCCGACGCCCTCCACCGCCTCCTGCGGGCCGCTCTCTCCGTCGACCCCGACGACCGCCCGCAGTCGGCGCAGGCGTTCGCGGACACCCTGCTGTCACCGGAGGTGGCGGAGGCAGCGGACGGAACGGTGCAGTCGGCGGAGCCGGTGAGGACAGCGGCGACGGTGGAGCCGGCGGCAGCGGAGGGGCCGGCGGCCGGGTCGTCGCGGCCCGCCCGCCCGGTGGCGGTCTGGCTCGCGGCGCTCGCCGTGTTCCTGGTGGCGGCGGGGCTGACCTGGCTGGTGCGCTGAGCCCGGCGTCCCCCGCAGCACGAGCCGCTCAGCACCGTCCGCTCAGCACCGTCCGGTCAGCACCGTCCGGTCAGGACGAGCCGGTGAGGGCCGGGGCGGTCCAGATGTCGATCACGATCTGCGAGTGCGTGGCCTGCGCCGCCGCCGCGCGGCCCGCGTAGTTGCGGTCGACCTGCGCGGCCTCGGCCGCGCTCGGCTTGGCGTTGGTGCACGAGGTGCCGGGTCCGTGGCCGGACATCAACTCCGAGCACGGTCCGGTGTAGTGGTCGGGCAGCCCGAGGATGTGGCCGGTCTCGTGGGCCGCGATGCGGGTCACGTCGTAGCCCTCGTCGACCGCTTCCTGGCCGAGCTGCACCTGCCCCTTCCTGCCGCCCGGGACGATCGGCCCCAGCGTGGTCTGCGGCCAGCCGGAGGTCGCCTGGTAGACGAAGTTGGCCGTCGCCGACGAAGTCGCCGGCTGCAGGTGCACGTTGTGCACGGCGTTGTTCCAGTTCTGCACCCCGAGCGTGATCGCGCTCGCCCAGGTCCCCGCGCGGCTGGCGTCGTAGGTCAAGGTGACCACCGCCGCGCTCGCCTTCGGCGCGGGCTGTGCCGTAGCGAGACCGGATGTAGCGCCCAGCACTGCCGGGATCAGCGCCGCCACTGCGGCTATTCGCTTGATCATGAGACTCGTGCGCCTCCTCTGCACCAACTGACCGATGGGCCACAAGAGCACCACGGCGGCGCGGAGTTCCACAAGTACGCGCACACGTGGACGCGCCGCCCGGACGGTGTCCGGGCGGCGCGTCCTCCAGCGGGGTCGGGGCCGTCAGTGCGGCAGCCGGACCGGAACGGACGGCGGGTGGGTGAGGTGGACCGGTGCGGCGTGCTTGAACAGGCCGGTGGACGCGGTCACGGTGAAGGCGTCCGGCAGGTAGCCGGTCGAACGGGTGCCGGGGGTGTAGCCGTTGCTGTCGAGCACGACGTCGTAGCGGCCCGGCGTGACGCCCCGGGTGTTGAGGAGGATCGTCAGGGCGGTGCCGTCGGCGCTCACCGACACCGGGGTCGACATCGAGTAGTCGGTCGCCTTCAGGCCGTCGTGCGCCAGGTCGACCTCGGTGCCGAGGTTCAGGTTGGCGCCGTGGACGACCAGGCGGTCGTCCGTGCCGGCCGGACCGGAGGCGGGTGACACCGAGGTGACGTCCGCGGGCTTGGGCTGGGTCGAGCACTGGAAGCTGCACACGCCCTGCATCGTGTACGCCAGCGGCGTCGGCGTGCTGCCGGGGCTGACGACGAACAGCACCTGGGTGGCGGCGGCGTCGTCCTCCACGAGGCAGTAGTAGTGGAACCCGGGACGGTATCCGCCGCACTGGTACGCGTAGTCGAAGCTGGTGCCGTTCCAGTTCGCGCTGCTGTACATGCCGAGCGCGGGTGCGGCGCCGGGGCTGTCGGTCGTCCCGTACACGTCGAAGGTCAGCCGCGGCTTGACCTGCATCACACCGCAGAAGGCGGTGGCGGACTCGGTGAGCGAGCCGCCGCGCGGCCCGAACCCGTCAGGGGAGAGGGAGTTCGCGGTGCACTGCGGCACCCAGCCGGACGCGGTGCCCACCCGCCAGGTGTCCACACGCGCGGCGATCGGCGTGCCGGCGTAGCCGGAGGCGAGCACGATGGCCACGTAGGACGTCGAGCCGCTCACCCGGCAGGCGGCGCCGTGCTGCCAGCACACGATCGTGCCGGAGGCGTCGACGACCAGGAGGTCCGCGCCGGTGTTGCGGGCGGCGTCCGGGGTCCGCACCGACAGCCACAGCTTGTCGGTGGCGGCGGCCTCGACGCGCAGGCAGCGGGAGTCCAGGGCGGAGGTGAAGCTGTAGCCGGTGGACGGGCCGCCGACGGTCAGCGACGCCGGGGTGGCGCACACCGCCGTGGACGACACGTCGCGGCGCACCAGGTGGTAGGTGTCGGCGTGGCCGGTGCCCACCAGGACGGCGGTGTAGTCGACGCCGGCGGTGTAGCGGCAGGTCGTCGCCGAGCTGCCGCCGTTGCTGCACAACTGGTCGCCCGCGGCGTCGAACACCTGCACGGAGGCGTTGGCCTGGTTGGTGCTGTTGGTGTAGTCGAACATCTCCGCCGTGGTGTGGGAGCTCGCGGGCAGCGCCAGGCAGGCGGTCTGCCGCGCCGCGGTCAGCTGGACCGGCGTCCCTGTGGAGCCGCCGAACGGCGTCCGCGGCCACGCGGCGCAGCCGGTGGCGTCACCGGTGCGCTGGACGGTCAGCCCGTACACCCCGGGGACCGGGGCGGTCAGCACGAGGTGGAAGGGGGCGGTGCCGGTCAGCTTGCAGACGGCGAAGGAGTACTCGTTCTCGCACTGCGGGCTGCCCTTGGTGTCGTACACCGTCTCGATCGGCTCCGGCCCGTCCTCGGTGGGACTCCCCACCAGGTAGAGGCCGTTGCCCGAGGCGGTGGGCAGCGTCACGCAGTCGCGGGCGCCGGCGGCGGTCAGGTCGTGGCGCACCGGGCCGCCGCTGAAACCCGTGCCGGCCCCGGCCACGCACCCCGCGGTCTGCGTCGGCGAGATGAAGACCGGCGAGAACGCGGTGCCGTCGACGTGATCCGGCCGGAACACCATGGCGTACGTGCCGGCCGCCGGGAAGGTGCAGGTGTCCTCGCCCTGCCGGCAGAACCGGGTGCCGTCCAGCTGGTAGACCGGCGTCCCGCCGACGTCGTAGGTGCCGGCCGCGGGCACCTGGAGCAGCCAGCACGGGTCGGTGGAAGCGGCCGGAACGGTGCCGTACGCCTGCGGTGCCAGCGGCGTGCAGCCCGCCGGGTCGGACAGCCGGGCGATGCGCAGGCTGTACGCGCCGGCCACCCGGTAGCCGAGCACCCGGTACGGTCCGCTGCCGGTCAGCACGCAGCCGTCCTGGCTGCCGCCGTCGCCGCTGTCCGTCGAACAGCTCGGCGTGCCCGACGGGTCGACGATCGAGGTGGCGAGGCCGCCGTAGGCGTCGGTGCTCGCGGTGAGGTCGATGCGGTCGCCCGCCGTCGCGTCGAACGGCTGGCAGTCCACCTGCACCGGCGAGTCGAACGTCCGGTGCAGCACCGGCAGGTCGTACGCCGTGCCGACCGGCGGCGCGCACCCGTCGGCCGCCGCCAGCGGGACGAGCGCGATCGTGTACGCGGCGGGGTCCCAGCCGTTGTCCACCATCAGCAGGGTGTACGTGCCCGCGCCGGGCAGGTCGGCGCACGTCGTCCCGTCGATGCCGCTGCACGCCACATCGGCCTGCGGGGTGAGCAGTTGCCAGGTCGCGTTCGATCCGTTGCCGGGGACGGAGACCATCACCCGGCCCTCGGGCAGCGTCACGGTACGGCACTGCGCCTCGTCGACCGCCAGCGTGCCGGACGCGGCCGCCGGGCCCGGGTCGCCGAAGTGCGCCGCGGGGAGCGCCGCACAACCGCCGGGGTGGGACAGCCGGTTCACCGCCACGCCGTACGACGCCGCCTGCGCGTAGGAGTCCACCAGCAGCATCCGGTAGGGGGCCGTGCCCGAAAGGGTGCAGGCCGCACGGGAGTCGGAGGCGGAGCACACCGCGGTGCCGCTCGCGTCGTAGACCGTGGCGGGCACCTCGTACGACACGCCGCCCAGCCGCAGCACGTCGCCGCTCGCGGCCCCGCTGCCGAGCGCGTGGCAGGACGCGGCGGCCCCCGCGTCGAGCGAGCCGGTCACCGGCGCGCTACCGAAGTCCAGTCCGGTCGACGGGAGTTCGGGGCACGGCGAGGAGCGCAGCGAGGACACCGCGAGGGAGTAGGCGGCGGTGCCGTACTCCTCGGCCACCACCAGCGTGTAGGTGCCGGCCTCGCCGGTCGCGCAGCTCGTCGGGCCGTACGGCGACAGGGAGCAGAGGTAACCGGCGCCGTCCGGGCCGTTGACCGTGCCGCCGAGGTTGCCCCCGCCGGTCGCGGTGAGCTGGATCGTCAGGACGTCGTCGGCGGCGGAGGTGGTGACGGTGTACGTGTCGCTGCCGCCGTCCGGGATCGACGCGCAGGCGTGCACGGTGTCCAGCGGGAGCGTGCCGCCGCAGGTCGCGCCCTGGGTGTCCTTCGCGCCGGCCGAGGAGGAGGCGCGGGCCGCGGCCTTCGCCCGCAGGGCCTTGACCTCGGCGGCCGAGGGCGCGGCGGGCTTCGCGACCGGCTTCTGGGCGCTGGCCTTCACCCCGGCCGGCTTCTGGGCGGCCGGGGTGTGCGCGGTGGCGCGCGGCGCGGCGGGACCGGTCGCGGCCGCCGGCTTCACGGCCGCCTGCTTCGCGGTCGCGGGCTTGACGGCTGCGGGCTTGACGGCTGCGGGCTTCACGGCCGCCGGCCCGGTGGTGGCGTAGCTGGGCCCCACCCAGCCGAGCAGCGCCACCGCGGCGCCGGTGACCAGTGCGGTGAGCGCGACGGCGCTCGTTCTCCCTCGGCGACGCCCACGGCGTCGCCCGGTGCCGGGCAACTGAGACATACGGTCCCCCCCCTGGAAACCGCCCCGCCCCGGTGACGACCACCGGGGTCATAGGGCCAGGGAAGTGTAACGACCACGTATGACGGGTCACCACCGCGTAAGCGCCGCACCCCTGGCGTTCATCCGTCCGCCACCTCCAGGGCACCCGCGCCCCCGGCCCGGCCCGCCGCCGCCCGGGTCACCCCATGCTCTTCGCGCCGTCCAGGGACTCGCGGATGATGTCGGCGTGGCCGGCGTGCTGGGCGGTCTCGGCGATGACGTGCATCATCACCCGGCGCGCCGACCAGCGGCTGCCCTCCTCGAACCACGGGGCCTTCGGCAGCGGCTGGGTGGCGTCCAGGTCGGGCAGCGTGGCGACCAACTCGTCGGTCCTGCGGGCCTGTTCCGCGTACGCGTCCAGCACGCCGGCCAGCGTCTCGCCGGGCAGCAGCCGGAACTCGTCGGCCCGCCGCGCCCAGTCGGCCTCGGTCATGGCGCTCGCGTCGCCCATCGCCGAGGGGCCCTCCACGACGAACCGCGCCCAGCCCCGCTCGACCGACGTGACGTGCTTGATCAGTCCGCCCAGGCACAGCTCGCTCGCGGTGGTCCGCCGCCCGGTCTGCTCGTCGGTGAGGCCGCGGGTGGTGAAGCGGAGGAAGTGCCGGTGCTTGGCCAGCATCGCCAGCAGGTCGGCCCGTTCGCCGGTCACGTCCCGCGTCGCCTCTGTCGCCTCGGCCGTCTTGGCGGTCTCGTCACGGACCGTCGTGCTGGTGCTCATCGTCAGCGCCTTCCGTCGTCGCGTTCCCTCGTTCCACCACCACGGTAGGGACCATTGCGGTCATTTCCCGTCCTGAATGGCGGGAGACTGGACCCCATGGCGAACACCAGCTCCCGGACGCTGCGACTGCTGTCCCTGCTCCAGACCCACCGGTACTGGCCGGGCGCCGAGCTGGCGGAGCGGCTGGGGGTCTCGGTCCGCACCCTGCGCCGGGACGTCGACCGGCTGCGCGAGCTGGGCTATCCGGTCGAGGCGCAGCGCGGCGTCGACGGCGGCTACCAGCTCGCCGCGGGCGCGGCGCTGCCGCCGCTGGTCATCGACGACGAGGAGGCGGTCGCGCTGGCCGTCGGGTTGCAGGCCGCGGCCGAGGGCTCGGTGGAGGGCATCGCCGAGGTCTCCGTCCGGGTGCTCGCCAAGGTGGCGCAGGTGATGCCGGTCCGGCTGCGGCGGCGGGTCGAGGCGCTGCGGGCGATGACCGTGCCGGCCGGCTGGGGCGACGCTGAGCCCAGCGCCATCGACCCGGCCGTCCTCGTCACCCTCGCGCTGACCTGCCGGGACGGCGAGCGGCTGCGCTTCTCCTACACCGCGGCGGACGGCCGCCGTTCCGACCGGCAGGTCGAACCGCACCGCCTGGTACGCCTGGACCGGCGCTGGTACCTGGTCGCGTACGACCTCGTCAGGCACGACTGGCGCAGCTTCCGCGTCGACCGGCTCGCCGACCCCGGCGGGACCGGCGCCCGGTTCCGCGCCCGGGAGCTGCCCGCCGCCGACGCCGCCGCCTTCGTCAGGGCCGGCCTGCAGCACCGGCGGCACCCGCACCGGGTCGAGGTCGTGGCGGACGCCCCGGCCGCGGCGGCACGCGAGCGGATCGGCCGGTGGTGCACGGTCGAGGAGGTCGACGCGGAGCACTGCCGGCTGCTGATGACCTCCGACTCCCTGGACTGGCCGATCCTGGCGCTGGGCGTGCTCGGCGTCGACTTCCGGGTCGTCGGGCCGCCCGAGCTGCTCGACCGGCTCCAGGACTGGGGGGACAGGTTCGGCCGGGCTACGGGCACGCGTCCCGCGGGTCCCCGCCCGTCCTGAACCGGGCGAAGAGCGGCGGCGAGTCCCATCCGGGCCGCTCGCCGCTCAGCCATGCCTCCACCGACGGCGCCGGCGGGCGCACCCGGCCGAGCCAGTACAGGGCGACGGCGGCCACCGCGCCCGCGACGGCGAGCGCGAAGCAGATCCACAGCGCCATCCTGGTGCCCGAGTCGAGGCCGCCGCTGAAGGTGGTGGCCGCGTACAGCAGCACCGGGGCGATCATGAACGCCGCGACCGCCCTGAGCAGTTCGATGATCGCGAAGACGCGCTGCACGTTGGTGGACTGGAGCGAGAAGCCGGCGATGAACAGCGCCGGCACCACGGACGCGCCGACGCCGATGCCCACCAGGCCCGAGCCCGTCGCGGTGAGCGTGGACGTGGGCGGGGCCGAGCCGTTCATGACCAGGATGCCCGCCGTCAGGAAGCCCATCCCGGCGAGCACGAAGTAGTGCAGCCAGCGGGTGCGGAAGGCGCTGCCGAAGACGACCGCGGCGATGACCGCGCCGCCGAACTCGGGGAGGTAGAGCAGCCCCAGCCGCATGGGCGTCTCGTGCCGGGCGAGCGAGGTCAGGGTCAGCGTGATCGCCGACACCGACGCGGCCGCCGCGCAGATGGCGGCGACGATGCCGGCGACCGGGAGGGTGCTGAGCAGGCTCCCCACGCACAGCAGCGGCCGCTCGGTGCGGTATTCGTGGACGAAGAGGATCACGATCAGCAGCAGGCCGCCGAGGAGCGGTGCGATCGTGGTGGGGTCGACGAAGTCGTGGGAGAGCAGCTCGGAGGCGCCGAAGAACGCCGCCACGCACCCGACGGTGGCCAGCACCAGCGCCGCGTAGTCGATGCGCGCGCCCGGGTTGGCCGGCGGGGTCTCCTGGAAGGTCAGCAGCGACAGCACGAGCGCCGCGGCCGCGATGCCGGCGATGATCCAGAACAGCGGCCGCCAGCCGTGCGAGGAGGCCTGCACGCCGCCGACCACCGGGCCGAGCGCGACCGCGCCGAAGATGCACACGTTCATGACCATCGCCGTGGTGCGGAGCCTGCTCGCCGGATATCCGATGATCAGCGGCGGCACGGCCGCGATCAGCAGCAGGCTGGTGCACAGGCCCTGGAGGATGTGCCCGACGATGAACATCGCCGGGTCGACCGCCGCCGCGGTGAGCACCGAACCGATCAGCAGCAGGACCCCGTAGACGAGCAGCATCCGCCGCTGCGGCAGCAGTTGGGCGAACTGCACGGCCAGGACCGTGCCCACCGCGTAGCCGGCGTTGGCCATGCCCAGCGTGATGCTCATCGCCTGCGGGCTCATGCCCAGTTCCCGGGCGATGAGCGGCGTGATGGGTCCGAGGGCCGCCGAGAGGGCCAGGTAGGGCACGAGAGCGAAGACGACCATGGCCGCCACCGCGGGGTACCGGCCGGCCAGGGGACCCTGTCGCATCACTCGACTGCTCCTCGTTCGGTGATCGTCGGTACGGGACGTATCGGCGGCATTCGGGCGGAAAAGGGCGCGCAGTCACCATGGTGGACCGCCGCCCCCCCCCGCTCACGTCAAGCGCAGCCGCCGAAGTCACCCGATCGACGCTCGGGCGGGTGAACCCGCCGGTCCGCGGGCGGGGCGTCCCGCAGGGCGTCGCGCAGGACGCCGATCGCGGCGGGGATCTCGGTGTCGCCGATGTTGCCGTAGCCGAGGACGAGCGCGCGCCCGGCGGAGGGCGCCGCCCGGTAGGTGTCGAGGTCGACCAGGCACAGCCCGGCGGCCGCCGCGGCCAGCACCGTACGGCGGGTATCGGTGGTCTCCGGCAGGTGCAGCAGGATGTGCAGCCCGGCCGCCGCGCCCTCCACCCGGCCCTGCGGCAGCAGACCGCCGAGGGTGCGCAGCAGCAGGTCGCGGCGGGCCCGGAAGCGCCGCCGCGCCAGGCGCAGGTGGGCGTCGTACCAGCCGCGGTCGATGAAGGTGGCGAGCGCGAGCTGGTCGAGCACCGGGGGCGCGGCGGCCACCGGGTTCGCCGCGCGCAGCGCCCGGCCCGTCGCGGCGGGCGCGAGCAGCCAGCCGAGGCCGAGGGCCGGCGAGAGCGTCTTGCTGACCGAGCCGAGCAGGAAGACCCGGCTCGGGTCCATCCCCTGCATGACCGCGACCGGCCGGTGGTCGTAGCGGAACTCCGCGTCGTAGTCGTCCTCGACGATGAACCCGTCCACCTCGCGGGCCCAGCGCACCAGGCCCGCCCGGCGGGCCGGGGACAGCGACGCGCCGGTGGGGAACTGGTGCGCCGCGCCGACCACGACCGCCCTGGCCGGGGTACGCGCGAGGTCGTCGGTGCGCAGGCCGTCGCGGTCCACGGGCACCGGGTGGACGCGCAGTCCGGCGCTGGCCGCGGCGACCCGCAGCCGGCCCCAGCCGGGGTCCTCCACGGCCACGTCGGTGATGCCCCGGGCGGACAGCGCCCGGCAGGTGCGGACCAGGCCGTCGGTGACGCCGGCGCAGACCGTGACGCAGGACGCGTCGGCGTCCGCGGCGCGCGAGCGCCGCAGGTACTGGGCGAGGGTGCCGCGCAGTTGCGGGTGCCCGGCGGGGTCGGGCAGGCCGAGGTCGTAGTGGACGGCGGAGCCGGTGACCGCGCGGACGGCGTCCGCCCAGCGGCGGCGCGGGAACGCCCGCAGGTCGGGCAGCCCCGGCGCGAGGTCGTAGCGGACCGGCGGCGGCGCGGGCGCGCGGCGGGCGTCCGGGGGTGCCGGTGCGCTCTGCGGCGACCAGGAGACGCGGGTGGCGGAGCCCACCCGGGCGGCGAGGTAGCCCTCCGCGCCGAGTTGCCCGTACGCCTGCGTCACCACCCAGCGGGAGCAGCCGAGTTCCTCGGCGAGCGCCCGGCTCGGCGGGACGGCGGCGCCCTCCGCCAGCCGGCCCTCGCGGATCGCCGTGCGCAGCGCCTGCGCGAGCCGGTCGTGCAGGGCCCGCGGGCCCCGCGGGCCGCGCCCGGCGCCGGCGCCGGCCGCCGGGGGGACGTCCAGCAGGGTCGCCCAGGCGAAATTGGTCTGTGAAAAGGCCATGGGATTGGAGCGTAGTACCGATCCGAATCGGCCTAGCGTGGTGGACATGGATGACAACCTGGTTCTCGGCGCGATGCTCTTCGGCACGGTTCAGGACGAGCGCAGCTCGTTCGAGATCCTCGACCACTTCGTGGCCGCGGGCGGCGTCTGGATCGACACGGCCGACTGCTACGCGTTCTGGGCCGACCCCACCGGCTTCGGCGGCCGCAGCGAGGAGCTGCTCGGACGCTGGCTCGCCGCCCGGCCCGGCGTCCGCGACCGGGTGCGGATCAGCACCAAGGTCGGCTGCGAGCCGACCGAGGCCGGGCGCTTCCCGGAGACCGCGGAGGGCCTCTCGGCCCGCGCGGTCAAGAACGCCGTCGAGGGCAGCCTGCGCCGCCTCGGCACCGACCACGTCGAGATGTACTGGGCGCACATGCCCGACCCGGTCACGCCGCTGGAGGAGACCGTCGCGGCCTTCGGCGAGCTGGTGTCCGCGGGGACGGTCGGCCGGCTCGGCTGCTCCAACTACCCGGTCTGGCAGATCGAGCGCGCCCGGCAGATCGCGCGGGCCCAGGGCGCCGAGGGCTTCACCGCCGTGCAGCAGCACCACACGTACCTGCGGCCGCTCCCCGGCACCCGGCCGACCGTGTCGCACCGCTTCGGCGCGGTCACCGACGAGGTGCTGCACTACCTGGAGCACCACCGGGAGATGGAGCTGTGGGCGTACACGCCGCTCTTGAGCGGCGGCTACACCCGCGAGGACAAGCCGCTGCCCGCGGAGTACGACCACCCCGGCACGGCGCGCCGCCTCGCGGTGCTCGACGAGATCGCCGCCGAGACCGGCACGAACCGCAACCGCGTCGTCCTGGCCTGGCTGACCGGCGGCCGGCCGGCCGCCACCCCGATCGTCGGCGTCAGCACGGTCGCCCAACTCGACGAGGCGATCGCCGCAACCGCCCTCCCCCTCACCGCCCCCCAACGCGCCCGTCTGAACGCCGCCGCCTGACCGGCCGACCGGCCGCGTCGGCCGCGTCGGCCGCGTCGGCCGCGTCGGCCGGCTGAGCGGACCGGGCGCGCCCCGGGGGGGCGGCCGGCCGGGGCCGATGGGGTCCGGCCGGAGGCCGGGTGGCCGACCCGGGCGGTCGGCGTCGGCTGGCGCCCGGCCGGGGCCGGCCGACCGGCCGCCGCCCGAACCGGACCGGGCGCGTCCCGCGAGGGGCCGTTGGCCGAAGGCCGGTGGACGGCCTGAGCGGTCTGATCGGTCGGCGGCGGGACGCCGGGCCCCCGCCCCCCGGCCGGGGACGGTCGACCGACGTCAGCCGTCGGCTGGCCGAGCCCGCACCGGGCCGGGCGCGACCCACGGGGGTCGGCCGGCAGGGGCCGACCCGGGGTGGCCGCCGCCGGACCGCACCGGACCGCACCGGACCGCACCGGACCGCACCGGGCCGGGCGCGCGCCCGCAGGGGGTCGGCCGGTCGGGGTGACGCCCGGAAGGGCGGGGCGGTGCGGGTGGGAGGTCAGCGGGTCACCGCGGTTTCGCGGGTCACGCGCGAGAGCTTTTGGGGGTTGCGCACCACGTAGAGCGCGCCGATGAGGCCGTCGTCGATGCGGAGCGTGACGACGGCCTCGATCTCGGGGCCGATCCGGATGATCAGTGCGGGGCAGCCGTTGATCTGGGCCGGTTCGACCGCGGCGGTGCCGACGAGCAGGGGGAGGCCCTGGGAGAGGGTGCCGGCCACGCTGTCGGCGCCGACGAGCGGCTGGGTGGCGGCGGGCCTGATGCCGCCGCCGTCGCCGATGAGGACGACGTCGGGGGCGAGCAGGTCGAGCAGGTCGCGCAGGTCCCCGGTCTCGACCGCCTGCTGGAACGCCCTGAGCGCGCGTCCCGCCTCGGCCGCGGAGACCGTGCCGTGCGGCCGGCGGGCGGCGACGTGCGCGCGTGCCCGGTGGGCGATCTGGCGGACCGTCGCCGGGCTCTTGTCGACGGCCTCGGCGATCTCCTCGTACTCCGCGCCGAACACCTCGCGCAGCACGAACACGGCCCGCTCGGTGGGCCGGAGCGTCTCCAGTACGAGCAGCATCGCCGTCGAGACGCTGTCGGCCAGCTCGACGTCCTCGGCCACGTCGGGCGCCGTCAGCAGCGGTTCGGGCAGCCAGGGGCCGACGTACGTCTCCTTGCGGCGGGCCAGGGTGCGCAGCCGGTCGAGCGCCTGGCGGGTGGCGATCCTGACCAGGTAGGCGCGCGGGTCGCGCACCGCGCCGAGGTCGACGCCCGCCCACCGCAGCCAGGTCTCCTGCACGGCGTCCTCCGCGTCGGCGGCGGACCCGAGCATCTCGTAGGCGACGGTGAACAGCAGGCTGCGGTGGGCGACGAACGCCTCGGTGGCGCGGTCGCGTTCGGGGCGGCCGCCGGGGTCGAGCGGTCCGGCCGGGTACGTCGTTCGCTCGTCCATCGCCGGTTCCTCGCCCTTCGCCTCGCGGATGCGCCACCCATGGGACGCCGGTCCCCGCCGCCGCGTGACACCCGTGTGCGGTGGCGCACGTCACATCGCGGCGCTGTCACGGACGCGGGGGCGCCGCCATCTCGTGTTCGTCCCGGTGTCCGCGACAGCGGACCCATCGTCACCCGTGAGGACCCGCACCTATGGAACCCCGATTCGACCTGCTCGACAGCCCGACCGCCGCGAAGGTCGCCAAGCGCTTCTACACCACCTCCCTGGCCCTCCAGCAGTCGGCGCTGCCCAGGACCCTTCAGGAGCTGCTGCAGTTGCGCGTCAGCCAGATCAACGGCTGCGGCTTCTGCGCCGACGCCCACATCAAGGAGGCCGCGGCGGCCGGCGAGACACCGCTGCGGGTCGGCCTGGTCGCCGCCTGGCGGCACACCACCGTGTTCACCGCGGCCGAGCGGGCCGCGCTGGCGTTCGCCGAGGAGGGCACCCGGGTCGCCGACGCCGACGAGGGCGTGTCCGACGCGACCTGGGCCGCGGTGCGCGAGCACTACGACGACGACCAGGTCGGCGCCCTGGTCTGCCTGGTCGCGCTGATCAACGCGGCCACCCGGATGGGGGTGATCGTGCACAGCCAGGGCGGCTCCTACGAGCCGGGCGCGTTCGCCGCGCTCGCCTGACGCCGGTCCGCCCCCGCCGGGCACCCGGCGGGGGCGGACCGGCCGGCAGGACCGGGCGGTCCGCGGTCAGGGGTCAGCGGTCCGCGGTCAGCCGCAGGACGCGCACAGCCCCCGGTAGGTGACCTCGACCTGGGCGACCGTGAAGCCGAACCGCTGGTCGGGGGGCAGGTCGGCGAGGGGGTCGCCGGTGGGGTGGACGTCGCGGATGGTGCCGCAGCCGGAGCAGACCAGGTGCTGGTGCGGGCGGTGGGCGTTGGGGTCGTACCGCTTGGCGCGGCCGTCGGTGGCGACCTCGATGACCTCGCCGAGGGAGACCAGCTCGCCCAGGGTGTTGTAGACGGTGGCCCGGGAGATCTCGGGCAGCCGGTCCGCCGCCCGGGCGTGCACCTCGTCTGCGGTCAGGTGCACGTGGTCGCCGTCGAGGACCTCGGCCACGACGCGCCGCTGGGAGGTCATCCGCCAGCCGCGCCCCCGCAGTCTGTGCAACAGGTCACTCATGTCGGTTCACCTTTTCAGGTCCGCGGATGCCCGAGGCTACCAGTGGTGTCCGGAATCCGATCGGATACGCAATTGGCGTCCTTCTTGACTTGGACTGAGTCCATCGTAGGATCGGTTCCGGTGATAGCCAAGGGACAGGAAGACTCCAGTACGGCAGGAGCGGAGACGTGGCCCCCTCCGTGGGACTGCGGCAGTCCCCGAGTCACCCCGCAGTGCCCGAGCCCCGTGGTCCGCCCGGTCCGGAAGGATTCCCATGTCTGAGAACCATGATGCAATCGTCGTAGACGCGAAGTCGGAGGGCGAGGGCGGCTGCCCGGTCGCGCACGATCGCGCACCCCACCCCACGCAGGGCGGCGGGAACCGCGCCTGGTGGCCGGAGCGGCTGAACGTCAAGATCCTCGCCAAGAACCCGGCGGTGTCCAACCCGCTGGGCGAGGAGTTCGACTACGCTGCGGCGTTCCAGAGCCTCGACCTGCCGGCCGTCAAGCAGGACATCACCGAGGTGCTCACCACCTCGCAGGACTGGTGGCCGGCCGACTTCGGCCACTACGGCCCGCTGATGATCCGGATGGCCTGGCACAGCGCCGGCACCTACCGGATCAGCGACGGCCGCGGCGGCGCCGGCGCCGGCCAGCAGCGCTTCGCGCCGCTCAACAGCTGGCCCGACAACGTCAACCTGGACAAGGCCCGCCGGCTGCTGTGGCCGGTGAAGAAGAAGTACGGCCAGAGCCTGTCCTGGGCCGACCTGCTGATCCTGGCGGGCAACGTCGCGCTGGAGTCGATGGGCTTCGAGACCTTCGGCTTCGCCGGCGGCCGCGTCGACGTGTGGGAGCCCGAGGAGGACGTCTACTGGGGCCCCGAGACCACCTGGCTCGACGACAAGCGCTACACCGGCGACCGCGAGCTGGAGACCCCGCTCGGCGCGGTCCAGATGGGCCTGATCTACGTCAACCCCGAGGGCCCCAACGGCAACCCGGACCCGCTGGCCTCCGCCCGCGACATCCGTGAGACCTTCCGCCGGATGGCGATGAACGACGAGGAGACCGTCGCGCTGATCGCCGGCGGCCACACCTTCGGCAAGACCCACGGCGCCGGACCGGCCGAGAGCGTCGGCGACGACACCGAGGCCGCCCCGATGGAGGCCCAGGGCCTCGGCTGGAAGAGCACCCACGGCACCGGCAAGGGCGCCGACGCCATCACCTCCGGTCTGGAGGTGACCTGGACCACCACGCCCACCCGGTGGAGCAACGGCTTCTTCGACAACCTCTTCGGCTACGAGTGGGAGCTGACCAAGAGCCCGGCCGGCGCCCACCAGTGGAAGCCGAAGGACGGCGCGGGCGAGGGCACCGTCCCCGACGCGCACGACGCCTCGAAGCGGATCGCCCCGTCGATGCTCACCACCGACCTCGCGCTGCGCGTCGACCCGGTCTACGAGCAGATCTCCCGCCGCTTCCACGAGAACCCGCAGGAGTTCGCGGACGCCTTCGCGCGCGCCTGGTACAAGCTGACGCACCGCGACATGGGCCCCAAGTCGCTGCTGCTCGGCCCGGAGGTCCCGCAGGAGACCCTGCTGTGGCAGGACCCGCTGCCGGCGGCCGAGGGCCAGTCGATCGGCGCGGACGACGTCGCCGCGCTGAAGCAGAAGCTGCTCGACTCGGGCCTGACCGTCTCGCAGCTGGTCACCACCGCCTGGGCGTCCGCCTCGACCTTCCGGGCCAGTGACAAGCGCGGCGGGGCCAACGGCGCCCGCATCCGCCTTCAGCCGCAGCGCGGCTGGGAGGTCAACCGGCCGGACGAGCTGGGCGTGGTGCTGAGCACCCTGGAGGGCATCCAGCGGGAGTTCAACGCCGGCTCCGGGGCGGCGAAGGTCTCCGTCGCCGACCTGATCGTGCTCGGAGGCACCGCGGCCGTGGAGAAGGCCGCCGCCGACGCCGGGTTCGCGGTCGAGGTCGGGTTCACCGCCGGCCGGGTCGACGCGACCGACGAGCACACCGACGCGGAGTCGTTCGCCGCGCTCGAGCCGAGCGCCGACGGCTTCCGCAACTACACCGGCAAGGGCAACCGGCTGCCGGCCGAGTACCTGCTGCTGGACCGGGCGAACCTGCTGAGCCTGAGCGCTCCGGAGCTGACCGTCCTGGTGGGCGGGCTGCGCGTGCTGGGCGCCAACCACGACGGCTCCAAGGCCGGCGTGCTGACCGCGACCCCGGGCGTCCTGACCAACGACTTCTTCGTCAACCTGCTCGACCTGGGCACGACGTGGACGTCGACCTCCGAGGACCAGAGCACCTTCGAGGCGCGCGACGCGGCCGGCGCGGTCACCTGGACCGGCACCCGCGCCGACCTGGTCTTCGGCTCCAACTCCGAACTGCGGGCGGTCGCGGAGGTCTACGCGAGCGACGACGCGAAGGAGAAGTTCGTGAAGGACTTCGCCGCCGCGTGGACCAAGGTCATGGAGCTGGACCGGTTCGACCTGGTCTGACCGCCCCGCGGGGGCCGCGCACCCGCACACCCCGCACACCCACGGCGTCCGGACCGGCCTGCCCAGGCCGGCCCGGACGCCGTGCGTCCGGCGCCCGCCGACGACTGACGGCCGGCGGCCGGGCGCCGACAGCCGGCGGCGGTGTCAGCGGCCCGGTATAGCGTGGGGCCGTGCTCGACGCCGAGGAGGTCCGCCGCATCGCGCTGTCCCTGCCGGGGACGGTCGAGAAGGAGCTGTGGAACCATCCCACCTTCCACGTGGCCGGCCGGATGTACGTCACGGTGCCCGGCGACGGGACGTCGTTCGCGGTCCGCTGCCCGCGGCACGAGCGGGCCGAGCTGATCGCGGCGGAGCCGGCGAAGTTCTGGGTGCCGCCGCACGAGGCGCACTCCTCATGGGTACGGGCCCGGCTGGCGGCGCTCGACGACCGCGCCGAGCTGTACGACATCCTCGTCGACTCCTGGCGGCAGGCCGCACCCCGGGACCTCGCGGACTCCTTTCCCTGAGCCGCCGCGCGCCGCGGGAGCGCCCGCGCCTGCTGATCGCCGCCTGCTGATCGCCGCGGGCGCTGCCGCGGCCGGCGGCGCGGGCTCACGTCCGCCGCCGAGCCGCCTTCCTCCGCCCGCCCCGCCGGCCCGCCCCGGCAATGCCCCCGGCCCCGCCCGACTCCGCGGCCGCCGCGATGTTCCGGGCCATCCCGCCGAAGACGGCCGCGTGGAAGGGGGCGACGCTCCACCAGTACGCGTGCCCGGCCAGGCCGTGCGGCTGGAACAGCGCCTGCTGCCGGTACACCGTGCGCCCCTGCCGGTCCTGGTCCACGTACATCACCAGCCAGGCCCGGCCCGGCACCCGCATCTCCGCCCGGAGCCGCAGCAGCCGGCCCCGCTCGATCCGCTCGACCCGCCAGAAGTCCAGCACGTCGCCGTCCTCCAGGTGGGCCGCGTCCCGGCGGCCGCGGCTCAGGCCCACCCCGCCCCACAGCGTGTCCAGCCAGCCCCGCACCGACCAGGCCAGCGGCCAGGAGTACCAGCCGTTCTCGCCGCCGATGCCCTCGACCACCCGCCACAGCTGCTCGGGCGTCGCGGCGACGGTGCGGGCGCGGCGGTCGGAGTAGAGGCTGCCGCCCGCCCAGCCCGGGTCGGTCGGCAGTGGATCGCCGGGCGCGGAGTGGGCCGCCGGGTCGGCGGCGCGGCTGCTCGCGTCCGCGCCGCCGACCCACTGCAGGGCCAGCAGCAGCGACCGGTCGAGGCCGGCGCGTCCCTCCGGCGGGTCCGGCACGTAGCGCGCGATGTCGCCCTCGCGGCAGACCACCTCGTGCTTCAGCGACTCGACGAGCGGCTTGGCCAGGCCGCCGGGCACCGGCGTGACCAGGCCGACCCACAGGCTGGACAACCGCGGGGTGAGCAGCGGCACCGGCAGGATGAGCCGCCGGGGCAGCCGGGCGGCGGCGGCGTACCGCTGCATCATCTCCTGGTAGGTGACGACGTCGGGGCCGCCGATGTCGAAGGTCCTGTTCACGTCGTCCGGCAGGCCCACGCATCCGACGAGCAGGCGCAGCACGTCGTGCACGGCGATGGGCTGGGTGCGGATGCGCACCCACGCGGGGGTCACCATCACCGGGAGCCGCTCGGTGAGGTAGCGCAGCATCTCGAACGAGGCCGATCCCGATCCGATGACCACCGCGGCCCGCAGCACGGCGGTCGGCACGCCGGAGGCGAGCAGGATGCGGCCGACCTCGGCGCGCGAGCGCAGGTGGGGGGAGAGGTCGTGCTCGGGGACGTCCGGCGGGTTGAGACCGCCGAGGTAGACGATCCGCCGCACGCCGGCGGCCCGCGCCTGCTCGCCGAAGACGGTGGCGGCCCGCCGGTCGGTGTCCTCGAAGCCGCGGCCGGTGCCGAGGGCGTGCACCAGGTAGTAGGCGACGTCCACGTCCTGCATGGCCTCGCGCACGGACGCGGCGTCCGTGACGTCGCCGCGCACGGACTCCGTCCGCTCCGCCCAGGCGTGGCCGCGCAGCTTGGCGGGCGAGCGGACCAGGCAGCGTACGGAGTGGCCGGCGGCGAGCAGTTCGGGTACGAGCCTGCTGCCGATGTAGCCGGTGGCTCCGGTCACCAGGCAGCGCTGCGGCGTTTCGGGTCCCATGTCACTCCCGGAGGTGCGGCCTCTTTGCCGCGACGCCTGCCCGGCGGGCGCGGAGCGCAATCGCTGTTCACGATTCTGAACCCTTGTGCCGCGCCGGATGCCCCCGTACGGCGCAGCGCGGGAGCGGGTCCGGAGCGGCAGGGCCGGCGGCGCCGAGCGGCCGCCCTCCGGGTGAACCGCCCTGAGCTGCGGGAACACCGATCGTCCAACTCCGGTGCGCGCGCGATTCGTTGACGTGCCGTAGCGGTCGTGCTATCCAAGTCAGGCGCCCCATTGGACTGGACCAAGTTCAGGTCAGTGAACTTCATACATCAGGAGGACCCCCCACATGAAGATCCGCGCCCAACTCCTCGCCACCGCGGTCGCCTTGACCACCGTCGGCACCCTCGGCTTCCTCGGCGGCAGCGCCCAGGCCGCCGACCCCGGCGTCGCCCCCGGCGGCAACTTCAACCTCTCCGTCTGGGAGCTGCAGGAGCCGGTCGGCTCCCCCGGCTCGCCGACCACCATCCCGTCCTCCCGACTCCAGGGGGCGAACGGGTTCCAGGACTCGTACTTCTACACCGACACCCGCGACGGCGCGATGACCTTCTGGGCGCCGGAGAAGGGCGTCACCACCCCGAACTCGAACTACGCGCGCTCCGAGCTGCGGGAGATGAACAGCAACGGCAGCGCCGCCGACTGGTCGCTCGCCGGCAGCCACAAGCTCAGCGCGACGCTGCGCGTGGTGTCGGTGACCTCCAACGTGTGCGTCGGGCAGATCCACCTCGGCTCGGGCGGCAGCTCCACCAAGCCGCTGATCGAGCTGTACTACCACTCCAACGGCGACATCGTCGCCGGCACCGAGAACTCGCCGGACGGCGGCCAGACGACACACACGGTCGGCCACGTGTCGGTCGGCAAGACCTGGACCTACACGATCGCGGTCTCCGGCGGCCACACCATCGACCTGACGGTCAACGGCAGCACCACGCACTACGCCATACCGTCGTCCTTCAACGCCTACAAGCAGTACTTCAAGGCGGGTTCGTACAACCAGTCGTCGTCCAGCAGCACCACCAAGGGCGCCCGGGTGGCCTTCTACGGGCTGACCGTCTCGCACAGCTGAGCGCCCCCTGCCGGACGCCGCTCGACCCGCCCGCACGGCCCCCCACGGCCCGGGGCGCTCCGCCACCTCCCTCCGCCGCGCCGTCAACCCCGTTCGCCATCAGGGCTCTTGACGGCGCGGCACGGGGGAGGACACTATCCGTGGAACGTTAGGAACCTTTCCTAACTACGGTCGGCACGCCCCCCCGTGCCGCCGCAGTCCGCTCTCCCCCCACGCCCCCCCACGTACGACCGAAGGGCTGACATGAACAGGACTTCCGGAATCGTCTCGCTCGCCGTCGCGGCGAGCCTCGGCTCCGCGGGCCTCCTCGCCACGACCGCGCTTCCCGCCCAGGCCGCCGCGGCCTCCTTCCCCGCCCACTACTCCGCGCCCTACCTGGAGCTGAGCAGCTCCAGCGCCGCCGACATGGCCGCCGACATGAAGGCCACCGGCACCAGCCACTACACGCTGGCCTTCCTGATCCCCAAGTCCGGCTGCACCGCGAAGTGGGAGGACGGCGACGCCTCCGTCGGCTCCTTCACCTCCCAGATCAACGCGCTGAAGGCGGCGGGCGGCGACGTCGTCATCTCCTTCGGCGGCGCCGAGGGCGGCGAGCTCGCGCAGACCTGCACCTCGGTCTCCAGCCTGACCGCCGCCTACCAGAAGATCGTCACCACCTACGGCGTCACCCGGCTCGACTTCGACATCGAGGGCCCGGTGCTGGACAACACCGCCGCCAACTCCCGCCGCGACCAGGCGCTCGCCGCGCTCCAGGCGGCGAACCCCGCGGTGCAGGTCGACTACACCCTCCCCGTCGACCCCGACGGCCTGGAGTCCGACGCCCTCAACCTGCTCAAGGACGCCAAGAGCAAGGGCGTCAAGGTCAACCTCGTCAACATCATGACGATGGACTTCGGCGACGGCGAGAACGCCCTGGCCGACGCCGAGTCGGGCGCCAACGCCACCCACACCCAGCTCACCAGCCTCTACGGCGGCACCTCCGCCGCGGTGTGGAACAAGATCGGCCTGACCCCGATCGCCGGCCGCAACGACGACGACGAGAACTTCACCCAGGCGAACGCGTCCACCCTGGAGAGCTTCGCCGCCTCCAAGGGCGTCCAGGAGCTGGCGTTCTGGGAGGTCGACAGCTACGACAAGGCGACCGGCTACGCCTACTCGAAGATCTTCAACAAGCTCACGTGAGGCCCGGCCGGGGCCCGCGGCGTGACGGCGCCCGCGGGCCCCGGTCCGACGTGGCACGTGTCACCCCGGATCGGGGAATCGGGCCCGGCGTGGCGCGGCTGAGCATGTACGAGGTCGCGCAGCCGGGGGACCTGCGGACACGGAAGCGGACAAGGAAGCCCATCGCATGTACAAGAACATCCTCACCGCCGTCGACGGTTCGGCCCACGGCGCGGCGGTGCTGGACGCCGCCGCGTCCCTCGCCAAGCTCACCGGCGGGCGGGTCCACGTCATCCACATCCGCGCCTCGGAGATCATCGCCGCGGGCCTGACCGGCGGCACCGTCGTGCCGGTCGAGGAGACCACGGCCGGCCGGCAGGTCCTGGACGAGGCGCTCGCCCGGCTGCGGGCCGACGGGATCACCGCCGACGGCGAGGTGGACGAGGGCATGCGCCATGACCTCGCGGCCATCCTGGTGGAGCGCGCCGAGGCGCTCGGCAGCGACCTCATCGCGGTGGGCCCCGGCCACTACAGCGGCATCTCCGGCCTGCTGCACACCAGCGTCAGCCAGGGCGTCGCGCGGACCTCCCCGGTGTCGGTGCTGCTGGTGCACGACGCGGCCTGAGCACCGTCCGGCACGCGGCGGCGGGGGCGCGGCACATCGTCGCGCCCCCGCCGCCGTCTCGCCGACGCGGCGTCAGTTCACCGAGTAACCCATCACGTCCGCCACGACGTTGACCGAGCCGTACGGGTTGTAGAGCCCGACCTGCCCGTGCCCCAGCGGGAGGTAGACGAGCTGGGACGTGATCTGCCCGCGCGGGAACACCAGGGCCTGCATCGAGGGCTGGAAGGTGTTGCGGTCGCCCCACGCGACGAGGTAGCCGGTGGAGGACGGGGCCAGCGCGGTCAGGTTCAGCAGCACCCCGGTGGCCCCGGCGGGGACGCCGCCGAACCCCGCGGCCTTGAAGACGAGCCGCCCGGTGGCCGGGATCGGCCCCTTCCGGGCGTTGACGCCCAGCCGGGTGTCGAGGACCCGCACCGGGGCGGCCGTCGCCGTCACCGGCATGTTGATCGAGGAGCCGGACACCAGCGGCAGGTAGAACCCCTCCACCGAGGCGGTCAGGTCCACCGAGCCGAAGTTGTTGTACAGCGTCACCCGGCCCTGGCCGTCCACCGGGACCACGATCGTCGCCGACCGGGCCTCCCCCGCACCGAAGCTCAGCTCCGAGGCGTACGGCACCTTGCCGCCCGCCCGGTACGCGCTGACGAAGCTCGCCGCCGTCGCGTGCGTGGCCGTCACGTCGAGGACCACGGCGGTCGCCGCCGACTCGACGGAGTTGCGCTGCCGCGAGAGCGCGGTGAAGGTGAGCGACCTGCCCTGGCCGAGCTTGCCGGTCTTCGGCAGGCCGTTGCCGCCGGTGGTGTCCAGCACCTCGTGGAACTCGCCCCAGATCGCGGCGTCGTTCGCCAGCACCGTGCCGGTCTGCGCGGACGGGGCGGTGGTGGTCCAGCCCTCGGCGTCCACCGCGAGGCCGACGCTCCCGGCCGAGTTGTAGACGTACACCGAGCCGTCCGGGCCGACCGGCACGTTCACCAGGTTCGCGGTGGACGCGCCCTGGTGGAAGGTCAGGTCGGAGACGGGCGGGCGCTTCGCGCCGGTCGGGTAGACGGTGATCGAGCCGCCGGCGGTGGGGTGGCTGACGGTGAGGTTCAGCAGCACCGAGGCGGCCTGCCCGATGCCGCCGGCGCCGGCCACCTTCATCCGGACGGTGCGGCCGGGACCGAGCGGCGCCTCGGCCACGCCCAGCCCCAGGTGGGTGTCGAGGATGCGGGCCGGGTCCATCGGCACGAAGACCGGGCCGACGACGGCCTTGGCGGTCGCCGTCGCAGTCCGCCCGCCGGCGTCGGTCACGGTGCCGGTGAGGGTGTAGGTGCCGGGCCTGGCGTAGGCGTGCGTCAGGCCCTCGCACGATGCGCCCTGGCTGGCCTGCGGCGTCCCGTCGCCGAAGGAGACCCGGCAGGAGCTGACGCTGAAGGGGCTGGTCGACCGGTCGCGGACGGTCACCGTCATCGGTGCCTGCGCGTCCTGCTGGGCGACGCTGATCGCGGCGGCCAGCGGGGCCATCGGCAGGACGCTGAAGGAGACGCGGTAGCTTCGCCCCGGCTCGGTGACGGTCGCCGTGTAGAGGCCGTCGGCGGCGGCCGCCGCGGGCAGCGCGAGGCCCGCCGCGAGCAGTGAGAGCACGGCGGCGCACGCCCTGCGGGATCCGGCCACGTGGTCCCCCCCTGGGTCCAAGCCGGGGCGTATGCAGGCCGGTCGGACGGCCGCGGCACACACCCGGGATACGCAGCGGAAGATATCACCGGCGCGCGACGGCAGTGCGCGGCCATGTGGGGCTTTGCCGAAGCGGCAACGAGGGTGGCCGGGCGCGCGCCGGCCGGCGCATGATCGGCCGGGACCGCCACAGGACGCCGCCACGGGACGCCGGCACGGGAGCCGGGCGGCCACCGGACGCTGGAGGAAGCATGCCGCAGCAGGATCCGACCACCGCCGCCACGCACCGCCTGGTGCCCTCGCCCGCCGGACGCGTCCACCTGGTGGAGCAGGGCGCCGGGCCGCTGGTGCTGCTCGTGCACGGCTTCCCCGAGTCCTGGTACTCCTGGCGCCGCCAGCTGCCGGCGCTGGCCGCCGCCGGATACCGCGCGGTCGCGGTGGACGTGCGCGGCTACGGCCGTTCGTCCCGGCCCGCCGACCCGGCCGCCTACCGGATGGTCGAGCTGGTCGCGGACGCCGCCGCGGTGGTCGAGGCGCTCGGCGAGCGCACCGCGGCGGTCGTCGGGCACGACTGGGGGTCGGGCATCGCCGCGAACTGCGCGCTGCTGCGGCCCGACGTCTTCCACGCGGTGGGGATGCTCAGCGTCCCCTACACCCCGCGCGGCGGCCGCCGGCCCAGCGAGGTCTTCGAACGCCTCGGCGACGACGAGGAGTTCTACGTCTCCTACTTCCAGCAGCCCGGCCGCGCCGAGGCCGAGATCGAGCCGGACGTGCGCGGCTGGCTCGCCGGGATCTACGCGGCGCTGTCCGCCGACACCATGGCGGCGCCCGGCGAGCCGACCCCGCACTTCGTCCCGCCCGGCGGCCGGATGCGCGACCGGTTCCCCGCCGGCCCGCTCCCCGGCTGGCTCAGCGACGCCGAACTCGACTTCTACGCGTCCGAGTTCGAGCGCACCGGGCTGACCGGCGGGCTCAACCGCTACCGCTGCATGGACCGCGACTGGGAGGACCTCGCCGCCTTCGACGGCGCCCCGATCCGCCAGCCCGCCCTCTTCGCCGGCGGCGGCCTCGACCCCTCCACCACCTGGCTGGCCGACGCGATCGACGCCTACCCGACCACCCTCCCCGCCCTGCACACCTCCCGCGTCCTCGACGGCTGCGGCCACTGGATCCAGCAGGAACGCCCCGCCGAACTCAACGCCCTCCTCACCGACTGGCTGAACGCGGTCACACCTCGACGCTGACGCCAGGCGCCTCGCGTCCCGCGCCCGGGGTCACGCGCCGGCCCCCGCCCGCCGGCCCACGCGTCGGCCCGTCACGCGTCGGCCATCGGCGGCATCCCGCCCTCGGTGGTGCTCATGTCGATGACGGTGAAGTGGGCGCCCTGGGGGTCGGTGAGGGCGGCGAAGCGGCCGAAGGGGCTGGTCATCGGGCCGAACCTGAGGATCGCGCCGTGGTCCACCGCGCGCTTGACCGCGGCGTCGCAGTCGTCGGTGGCGAAGTAGACGTTGATGTAGGAGGGGACCTCCGGGGGGAACTCCTCGCCCATCCTCATCCGGCCGAGCACCGGGTTGTCCTTGCCGCCGAGGCTGAAGACCATGAAGTCGACGTGCTCGTCGGCCATCTTCTGCGCCTGGTACGGGAAGACCTCCGACAGGAAGGCGTCCGCGGTGCCCGGGTCGCGGGTGAAGACCTCGGCCCAGGCGTACGCGCCCGGCTCGCCGCGCTTCTCGAAGCCCTTGTGCCCGCCCGGCTGCCAGACGCCGAAGGCCGCACCGCTCGGCTCCCTGGCGAGGGCCATCGTGCCGAACGCGCCGACCTGCATCGGCTCCATCAGCACCTGGCCGCCCGCCGCCTTCACCTTCTCGGTGGTCGCCGCGGCGTCCGGGGAGGCGAAGTACAGGCACCAGGCCGACTGGCCCTCGGCGCCCGGCATCGGCGGCACGATCGCCGCGACGGCCTTCCCGTCGGAGTACGCCTGCGTGTAGTCGCCGTACTCGGACGCGCTCTCTCCGAAGGTCCAGCCCAGCACCTCCCCGTAGAAGCTCTTGGCGCCCTCCAGGTCGGAGAACATCGCGTCCGCCCAGCACGGCGTGCCTTCCGGGAACTCGGTCATGATCCAGACTCCGTCGTTCGAGATCAGCGGGGAATTCGTCCCCCTGGTTCCGTTCATCTCTCGTGGACCCATTCGCCCCCTTAACCCCTTTCGCCCACGCTAGTCAGTCCGTGCGCCGCCCGCGCGGGGAACCGCCGGATCGGGGCCCGGGGGGAGAGGATGGCGGCATGGACATCACCGTGCGGCTGGCCCAGGACCCGGCGGCCGACGAACTGCTCGGCCGCAGCCCGCTCGCCCTGCTCGTCGGGATGCTGCTCGACCAGCAGGTGCCGATGGAGTGGGCGTTCTCCGGCCCGTACACGATCGCGCGGCGCCTGGGCGCGGACGACCTCGACGCGCACGCCATCGCCGCGTACGACCCGGAGGGGTTCGCCGCGCTGCTCGCCGAGAAGCCGGCCGTGCACCGCTACCCGGGGTCGATGGCCACCCGGGTGCAGCAGCTGTGCCAGTACCTCGTCGACACCTACGGCGGCGACGCGGCCGCGGTGTGGGAGGGCGCGGCCGACGGCGCGGAGCTGCTCGGCCGGCTCAAGGCGCTGCCGGGCTTCGGCGAGCAGAAGGCGAGGATCTTCCTTGCGCTGCTCGGCAAGCAGGCCGGGGTGCGCCCCAGCGGCTGGCGCGCGGCCGCCGGCGACTACGGCCAGGAGGGCTCGTGCCGGTCGGTGGCGGACATCACCGGCCCCGAATCGCTGGCGAAGGTGCGGGCGCACAAGCAGGAGGCGAAGGCCGCCGCGAAGGCCGCGAAGGCTGCGAAAGCGGCGGAGAAGGGCTGACCAGGGGCCTGCGGCGACCCGCCGGACGGGTGATCCGGGGCGGCGAATCCCCCACCGGGATCGGGACTGTGTTACTGTCGAAACAGTTGCAGTTTTGGTACCCATGAACTCTGTGTGCGCCTGACGGGATGTGACCCCTCGGGCGCATTTTTGTTTGCGGCCTCCAGATGGGGTCAATGCAGCGACGCCGGACCCGCGCAGTGTGGATCCGGGAACTGCCCCTATCAGAGGAGATTGACATGGCCACCGGCACCGTGAAGTGGTTCAACGCGGAAAAGGGCTTCGGCTTCATCGAGCAGGACGGCGGCGGCGCCGACGTCTTCGCCCACTACTCGAACATCGCTGCCCAGGGCTTCCGCGAGCTCCACGAGGGCCAGAAGGTCAGCTTCGACGTCACGCAGGGCCAGAAGGGCCCGCAGGCGGAGAACATCGTTCCGGCCTGACCTGGGACATCCGCCGCGGGAGGCTTCTCCCGTAGCGGTCTCGGCCGGGTCCCGCACTTCAGGGCGCGGGCCCGGCCGTTCGCTTTTCCTGACGCGCCCCTGTGAGCGCGCGTCACGCACACCCCGCGCATCCCGCGCCGCGCGCACAGAGCAGTGCGCGCCCATGAGCGTCGCTATTACGGCGCATCGCCGCCACCCGTGAGTTGCCGGCGTCACCCGCCCGGCTCGTTCTGCGGATCTCCGCCCCGCTCCTTTCTTCTCTGCGGAGTCTTCTCCGGCACGCGCCGCCGTACGAGAAATGACTTCGTGATGAACGAAAACCTCCATGGCCGCAACCCGGCCAGGTCCCGCCCGCGCAAGCGCCGCGAATTCGCCGGCTCCGGTGATTCCGGCGCCGCCACCACCGTACGGGCCGGCGCCCCGGCGCCCGTCGAGGCCCCCGCAGAACCCGCCGCTCCCCTCGCCGCGTCCTTCGCGGAGCTGAACATGCCCGAGCCGCTGCTCGCCGAGCTGGGCCGGCAGGGCGTCACCGTCCCCTTCCCGATCCAGGCCGCGACGCTCCCCAGCTCGCTGGCCGGACGGGACGTTCTGGGCCGCGGCAGGACCGGTTCCGGCAAGACGCTCGCCTTCGGGCTGGCGCTGCTGGCGCGCACCGCGGGCTCGCGGGCCGAGGCCCGGCAGCCGCTGGCCCTGGTGCTGGTCCCCACCCGGGAGCTGGCCCAGCAGGTCACCGACGCGCTGACGCCCTACGCGAGGGCGCTGCGGCTCCGGCTGACCACCGTCGTCGGCGGCCTCTCGGTGCGCCGCCAGGCGCTCGCGCTGCGGGACGGCGCGGAGATCGTCGTCGCCACCCCCGGCCGCCTGCGCGACCTGGTCGAACGCGGCGACTGCCGGCTCGACAAGGTCGCCATCACCGTCCTGGACGAGGCCGACCAGATGTCCGACCTCGGCTTCCTGCCGCAGGTCACCGCGCTGCTGCGGCAGGTCCGCCCCGACGGGCAGCGGATGCTGTTCTCCGCCACCCTCGACGGCGACGTCGACCGGCTGGTCCGCTCGTTCCTGACCAACCCGGTCCGGCACAGCGTCGACCCCTCCGCGGGCTCGGTCACCACCCTCGCCCACCACCTGCTGCGGGTCACCGCCGAGGACAAGCGCGCGGCCACCGTGCGCATCGCCGCCCGCGACGGCCGCGTGCTGTTCTTCCTGGACAGCAAGCGCGCGGTGGACCGGCTCACCACCGGACTGCTCGCCGCGGGCGTACGGGCCGGGGCGCTGCACGGCGGCAAGTCCCAGCCGCAGCGCACCCGCGTCCTCACCCAGTTCAAGTCCGGCGAGGTCACCGCACTGGTGGCCACCAACGTGGCCGCGCGCGGCATCCACATCGACGACCTCGACCTGGTCGTCAACGTCGACCCGCCCGCCGACCACAAGGACTACCTGCACCGCGGCGGCCGTACCGCCAGGGCCGGGGCGTCCGGCAGCGTCGTCACGCTGGTGCTGCCCGAGCAGCGCCGCGACACCGACCGGCTGATGGCCAAGGCCGGCATCGTCGCGCAGTCCACCGCCGTCCACTCCGAGGACGCGGAACTCGCCAGGATCACCGGCGCGCGGCAGCCCTCCGGGGTGCCCGTCGCGGTGCACGTGCCGGCGCAGCCGGTGCGGGTCGGCCGGGGCGGCGCCCCGGCCGGCGGCGGGCGGGGGCGCGGTCGCGCACCCCGTGCCGGAGCGCCGGGCGGTGGCGGCGCCCCGGCCGCGGGCCGCGCGGGACACGGCGGCCGCACCGGCCGCTCCCAGGCCCCGGCGCGCCGCGGACGTGCCGGATGACGCCCGTGGAGGCGACCGCGACGGTCGCCCGCGACGGCGAGGACACCGCCTGCGAGGGCAGCGACTTCGCCGGGCTGGCCCGCCGGATAGCCGCCTCGGGCCTGATGGCCCGCAGGCCGGGCTACTACTGGGTCCGGATCGGCGGGGTCGCGGTGCTGTACGTGGCGGCGTGGACGGCGTTCGCGCTGCTCGGCTCCTCGTGGTGGCAGCTGCTGGTCGCGGGCGCGCTCGGCGTGCTGTTCTCGCAGGTCGCGCTGGTCGCGCACGATCTCGCACACCGGCAGGTGTTCCGGCTGCGCCGGCCAAGCGAGACCGCGGGCCGGATCGCCGGCAACCTCTGCGTCGGCATGAGCTACGGCTGGTGGCAGGACAAGCACACCCGCCACCACGCCAACCCCAACCACGAGGAGCTCGACCCGGACGTCAACCCGGACATCCTCGTCTGGTCCCAGGACCAGGCCAGGAACGCCCGCGGGCTGGCGCGCTGGATCGGCGGCCGGCAGGCGTACTGGTTCTTCCCGCTGCTCACGCTGGAGGGCATGAACCTGCACGTCGCCGGGGTACGGGCACTGTTCCGTCCCGGCTACCGGCGGCGCGGCCTGGAGGCGTCCCTGCTCGGCGTGCACATCGCCGGCTACCTCGCGGCGCTGTTCCTCGTGCTCACGCCGCTGCAGGCGCTGGCCTTCCTCGCCGTCCACCAGGCCGTCTTCGGGGTCTACATGGGCTGCACGTTCGCGCCGAACCACAAGGGCATGCCGACGCTGACCGGCTCCGCGCGGCCCGACTTCCTCCGCCGCCAGGTGCTCACCTCGCGCAACGTCCGCGGCGGCCGCTTCATCGACGTGGTACTCGGCGGGCTCAACTACCAGATCGAGCACCACCTCTTCCCGAGCATGCCCACGCCGCACCTGCGCCGCGCCCAGCCGATCGTCCGGGCGTACTGCTCCGAACTCGGCATCTCCTACACGGAGAGCGGTCTGCTGGCCTCCTACGCGCAGGCGCTGCGCCACCTGCACCACGTCGGCGCACCGCTGCGGGCCACGCCGCAGCTCCCGTGACACCGCCCGCCGCCGGGTCCGTACGGGCACTGCTGTCGTCACTGCCGGAAACGTGAGAACGTGGGTTTCCGGCTCCACTCCCTCACCCCTCTCGAGGCATGATGCGCGTCACCATCGCCCGCCGCCACTTCTACTTCCACGCCAATGAGGTGGAGCAGGCGATGAACGGGGTCACCCCCGAGCCCGCCGTCACCGGCATGTCGGTGGACATCGGCGGCGTTCGCTACCCGATCATGCAGGTCGGCGCGGTGATCACCCGCCAGGACCGGCGCGACTTCAACGCGGGCGAGGTGCAGCGGGCGATGCAGGCGCTGGGCTTCCCCATCCACACCACGTCCGGCTGACGCCGGGCGGTTTCGGCCGGCGCGGCGCCGGCGGACGCCGGGCCGCACGAGCTCGACCCGGCCGACCTCGGCCGACCCAGCGGGACGCCGGCGCGCACCGGCGGACCCGCCCGGGCCCCGAGGCCGGCTGACGCCGACGCGCACCGGGCCGACCCGGCCGGCCCGGCGAACCCGGGGCTTCTGCGGCCGCCCGCCCCTCCCCGATCCGGCGGGCTTCGGCCCGCACCCCGGCCCGGCGGGCACCGACGGATTCGGCGGCCTTCGGCCCGCACGGGCCCCGGCTGACGCCGACCCACCGGCTTCGCCCGCCGGCCGACTCGGCGAGCCCGGCAGAGCCGGGCCTCTGCGGCCGCCCGCCGCTGCCCGATTCGGCGAAACGCCGACACGCACCCGGCCGGCGCACGCCGAGCCCGCACCGGCCCCGGCTGACGCCGACGACACCGGCTGCCGCCAGGCCCGCACCGGCCACCCCCGCCAAGCCCGGCAGAGCCGGGCCTCTGCCCGATTCGGCGAAACGCCGACACGCACCCGGCCGCCCGTCGCTGGCGGATTCGGCGCACGCCGACACGTACCCCGCCGCCACTCGACCGGCTCGGCCGCGCCGAATCTCGCTGACGCGGGCCCGCGGGTCCGCGGGGGGTGGGGTGGACGTTTGGGGTGGGGGATGACAGAAAGGGGGCGGTCTGCGGAAGGGTGAGGGGTACGCGTGATATCGGAACCGGAGTTGAGCGGGGGGCCGGAGGGGCCCGGCCCCGACCTGGCGGGGGATGTCGCCGAGGCGGACGGCTGGGGGCAGGCGCTGCGGGGCGGCCGCAGGGGGTGGGTCTGGGGGCTCGCCGGGATCGTCGTCGCGTCCGCCGGCTGGGCGGGCGGCCTGCAGGCGTACCACTCCCACCACGGCTCCGGCCCCGACATGCACGGGTACGCGCTCGGCGCCAGCCCCTGCGCGGGCGGCACGCTCAGCCCGCTGACGGACGCGCTGGAGCTCCACGACGCACAGGCGGTGTCACCGGCGGCGGTGCACCTCGGCGAGGCGCTGGACCAGATCCGCTGCACGCTGTCGGGGGCCTCGCCGCTGCCGCACGGCGGCACCGCCCGCTACGAGGTGTTCGTGACCATCGACCTGCACAAGCGGACCGATCCGAAGGCCGAGTTCGAGGACCAGCGGGACCTCAACCCCAGCGACATCAGCCCGGTCGAGGCGACGACGACCGTGCCGGGCCTCGGCGACGAGGCGTATCTGCTGACCGTCAGCGACCAGACCCGCGATCTGGAAGTCCTGCACGGCGGCGCGGTGTTCACCCTCACCCTCACCGGCTACAACAGGCTGCCGGTCTCCGACGACACCGTCAACGCCCTGCACACCCCCGACGTCTCCGCCGACGTCGGCCGGTTCCAGCCGGCGATGGTCGACGCGATGCGCCGGGTGATGAAGGACCAGGAGCGCGGCTGAGCGCGGCCGCTCACACCTCGAAGCGGTAGCCCATCCCCGGCTCGGTGATCAGGTGGCGCGGGCGGGTCGGGTCGGGTTCGAGCTTGCGGCGCAGCTGGGCCATGTAGACGCGCAGGTAGTTCGTCTCGGTGCCGTAGCTGGGCCCCCACACCTCCTGGAGCAGCTGGCGCTGGGTGATCAGCCGGCCGGCGTTGCGGGTGAGCACCTCCAGCAGGTGCCACTCGGTGGGCGTCAGCCGCACGTCCGCGCCGTCCCTGACGACCCGCTTCGCCGCCAGGTCGACGGTGAAGGACGCGGTCTCCAGCACGGCGGCGCCGGGGCCGGGGTCGGCGCGGCGGAAGGCCGCGCGCAGCCTGGCCAGCAGCTCGTCCATGGCGAACGGCTTGGTGACGTAGTCGTCCGCGCCGGCGTCCAGCGCCTCGACCTTCTCGCCCGAGGCGTGCCGTGCGGACAGCACGATGATCGGCACCCGGGTCCAGCCGCGCAGCCCGGCGATCACGTCGACGCCGTCCATGTCCGGCAGCCCGAGGTCGAGCAGCACCACGTCGGGGTGGCGTTCGGCGGCCAGCCGCAGCGCGGTCGCGCCGTCCGGGGCGGCGTCCACCTCGTACTTGCGCGCCCGGAGGTTGATCACCAGGGCCCGGACGATCTGCGGTTCGTCGTCGACCACCAGCACCCGGCTCATACGGGTCCCCCCTCGTCCGCGGCGCCGCCGGCGACCCGCAGCGTCAGTACCATCGTCAGCCCGCCGCCGGGGGTCTCCTCCGCGGTCAGCGTGCCGCCCATCGACTCGGCGAAGCCGCGGGCGACCGCGAGGCCGAGGCCGACGCCGTTGCCGCGCGGCGCGTCGCCGTACCGCTGGAACGGCTCGAAGATGCCGTCGCGCGCGGCCTCCGGGACGCCGGGGCCGCGGTCGGCGACGCGCAGCTCCACCCGGTCGCGCAGCGCGCTGGCCGCGACCAGCACCCGGCGGCCCGCCGGGCTGTACTTGACGGCGTTCTCGACGACGTTCGCCACGCTGCGTTCGAGGAGGCCGGGGTCGGCCGAGATCATGGGGAGGTCCTCCGGGATGTCGAGGTCGACCCGGTCGCGGGGCACCGCGGCCAGGGCCGCGGGCACCACCTCGTCGAGGTCGACCGGGGCGACCAGCGGGCTGACCGTGCCGGTCTGCAGCCGGGACATGTCGAGCAGGTTGCCGATCAGGTGGTCGAGCCGGTCGGCGCCGTCCTCGATGCCCGCCAGCAGCTCCGCCTCGTCGTCCGCCGACCAGGCGACGTCGTCGGAGCGCAGCGAGGTCACCGACGCCTTGATGCCGGCCAGCGGGGTGCGCAGGTCGTGCGAGACGGCGGCGAGCAGCGCGGTGCGGATGCGGTTGCCCTCGGCCAGCTCGCGGGCCCTGGCGGCCTCGTCGGCCAGCCGCTGCCGGTCCAGCACGCCGGCCGCCTGGGCGGCGAACGCGGACAGCACCCGCCGGTCGGAGGCGGGGAGCACCCGGCCGCCGAGCGTCAGCAGCAGCCGCTCGTTGACGGCGACCTCCACGTCGGCGTCGCCAGGGCGGTCGTGCGGGCCGCCGCCGGCCGCGCCGGCCCTGGTCCACGGGCCGCGCGCGTCGTGGCGCTCCCACAGTGCGGCCGACGCCATCCCGAAGGTCTCCCTGACCCGTTCCAGCAGCGCCCCGAGGGTGTGCTCGCCGCGCAGCACGCTGCCCGCGAGGTACGACAGGATCTCGGCCTCCGACTGGAGCCGCGCGGCCTGCTCGGTGCGGCGCGCGGCGAGGTCGACCACCGAGGCGACCGCGGCGGCCACCACCACGAAGACGACGAGCGCGGTGATGTTCTGGCCCTCGGCGATGGTGAAGGCGTGGGTGGGCGGCGTGAAGTAGTAGTTGATCAGCAGCGAGCCGCCGACTGCGCAGGTCAGCGCCGGGTAGAGGCCGCCGAGCAGCGCGGTGGCGACGGTCAGGGTCAGGAACAGCAGCATGTCCGTGGCCAGGCTCGGACCGCCCTGCCACGGCGTCAGCGCGGCGGTCAGCAGCAGCGGCCCGCCGACGCCGGTCAGCCAGCCGGCCAGCACCCGGGTGCGGCCCAGCCGGGCGCCGCGGGCGACGGGCAGCGCGCGGCCGCCGCCGGCGTGCTCGTGGTTGACGATGTGCACGTCGAGGTCGGTGCCGCCGCCGCGGGCCACGGTCGCGCCGACGCCGGGGCCGAGCACGTACTGCCAGGCGGGGCGGCGGCTCGCGCCGAGCACGATCTGGGTGGCGTCGGCGCCGCGGGCGAAGTCGAGCAGCGCGGACGGCACGTCGTCGCCGACGACCTGGTGGAAGGAGCCGCCGAGGTCCTCGACCAGGGTCCGCTGCGCCGCGGTCTCCTCGGTCGGGGCGCCGCCGCCGGCGAGGGCGGCGTCCTGGTAGCCGCGGGCCCCTCGGCCGCCGCTGCGCACCACGTGCACCGCGAGGATCTCGCCGCCGGACGCCTTCGCGGCCAGCCGCGCGGCGCGCCGCAGCAGGGTCGCGCCCTCCGGGCCGCCGGTCAGGCCGACCACGATGCGCTCCCGGGCCCGCCAGGCCGCGGAGATGGCGTGCTCGGCGCGGTACTGCCGCAGGTGCTCGTCGGCGCGGTCGGCGGTCCACAGCAGCGCCAGTTCGCGCAGCGCGGTGAGGTTGCCTGGCCGGTAGTAGTCCGACAGCGCGGCGTCCACGCCCTCCGGCGGGTGGATGCGGCCGTCCGCGAGGCGGCGCCGCAGGCCCTGCGGCGACAGGTCCACCAGTTCGATCCGCTCGGCGGTGCGGACCACCTCGTCGGGCACCGTCTCGCGCGGGCGCACCCCGGTGATCGACTCGACGATGTCGCCGAGGGACTCCAGGTGCTGGATGTCGAGGGTGGTCACCACGTCGACGCCGGCCCCGAGCAGCTCCTCGACGTCCTGCCAGCGCTTGGGGTGGCGGGCGCCGGACGGGTTGGCGCTCGCGAGGTCGTCGACCAGCGCGGTGCGCGGGGCGCGGGCGAGCACCGCGGCGACGTCGAGCGCGCCGCCGGGCCCGGCGGGGAGCGTGTCCAGGCCGCGCAGCAGCGCCTCGACGGGGGCCCGGCCGCGGGTCTCGACGCGGGCGGCGAGCACCGCGTCGCCACGTCCCCGGCAGTCGCGGGCGGCGGACAGCATGGCGGAGGTCTTGCCCACACCGGGGGCGGCCCCCAGGTACACGCACAGACTGCCGCGCGCTGTCGCTTCCACGCAGCTCACTGTAGGTCCGCGGGAGGCCGCGAACATCACCGAGCCGGGCGTACCGGCCGATATTGACGGCCCCTTGACGAGGCGCTTCATCCGTCCGCGCGCCGCCCCCGCCCCGCCGCAGCGCCGACCTGCGCGGGGAGCGCGGCGAGGAGGGGGCGGGGGCGTTAAGAACACGTATGGATCGGCTGCGCCGCCGTGGGTCGCCGCCCGTGCGGGGGTTCGATGGGGCGGCAGCAGTACGCAGTACGACAGGAGCACCCGATGTCCACCCCCGTCCGGACGGACCGCGTGCGCGCGTGGCTCCTGGAGGGCCTGTCCGACATGGCAGGGCACCAGCCGGGCCCGCACGCCAAGCCGGCCCCCGCCACCGAGCACCAGGGCCAGCGGTGGTGGCGGGTGATGTGCCTGACCGGCGTGGACTACTTCTCCACGCTCGGCTACCAGCCCGGCATCGCGGCCCTCGCAGCCGGGCTGCTGTCGCCGATCGCCACCGTGGTGCTGGTCGTCGTGACGCTGGCGGGCGCGCTGCCGGTCTACCGCAGAGTGGCCGTCGAGAGCCCGCACGGCGAGGGCTCGATCGCCATGCTGGAGCGGCTGCTGACCTTCTGGAAGGGCAAGCTCTTCGTCCTGGCGCTGCTGGGGTTCGCGGCCACCGACTTCCTCATCACGATCACCCTGTCGGCCGCCGACGCCTCCACCCACCTGGTGGAGAACCCGCACTTCGCCTCGGCCCTGCAGAGCCATCAGGTGCTCATCACGCTGCTGTTGATCGCGCTGCTCGGCGCGGTCTTCCTCAAGGGCTTCCTGGAGGCCATCGGGGTCGCGGTGGTGCTGGTCGGCATCTACCTGGCGCTGAACGTGGTGGTGGTCGGCGACGGCCTGTGGCACGTGATCACCGCGCCGCACCTGGTGACCGACTGGACCAGCGGGCTGACCGCGGAGCGCGGCAACGTCTTCGTGATGATCGGCGTCTCGCTGGTGATCTTCCCGAAGCTCGCGCTGGGCATGTCGGGCTTCGAGACCGGTGTGGCGGTGATGCCGCACGTGCAGGGCGATCCCGCCGACACCGAGGACGCGCCGGCCGGACGGGTCCGCGACACCAGGAAGCTGCTGACCACCGCGGCCCTGATCATGAGCGTCTTCCTGATCGCCACCAGCTTCATCACCACCGTGCTGATCCCGAAGGACGACTTCGAGGCCGGCGGCCCGGCGAACGGCCGGGCGCTGGCGTACCTGGCGCACCAGTACCTGGGCTCGGGCTTCGGCACCGTCTACGACTTCTCCACCATCGCGATCCTGTGGTTCGCGGGCGCCTCGGCGATGGCGGGCCTGCTCAACCTGATGCCGCGCTATCTGCCGCGCTACGGGATGGCGCCGCACTGGGCGCGGGCGGTACGGCCGATGGTGCTGGTCTTCACGCTCGTCGCGTTCCTGGTGACCTGGATCTTCGACGCGAGCGTCGACAAGCAGGGCGGCGCGTACGCGACCGGCGTGCTGGTGCTGATGAGTTCGGCCGCGGTCGCGGTGACCATCTCCTCGCACCGGTCCCGGCAGCGGCGCTGGACGGCCTCGTTCGGGGTGATCGCGGTGGTCTTCCTCTACACCACGGTCGTCAACGTGCTGGAGCGGCCGGACGGCGTGAAGATCGGCGCGTGCTTCATCGCGGGCATCGTGCTGGTCTCCCTGCTGTCCCGGCTGGCCCGCTCCTTCGAGCTGCGGGTGACCGGCGTGGAGCTGGACCCGATGGCGGCGCGGTTCGTACGGGACGTGGCCAGCCGCAGGATCCGCTTCATCGCCAACGAGCCGGGGCTGCGGGACGCCGCCGAGTACCGTGACAAGATCCACCAGATCCGCGCGGACAACGACATCCCGCCGGAGGACGACCTGGTGCTGGTCGAGGTCACCGTGCTGGACGCCTCGGAGTTCGAGTCCGCGCTGATCGTGCGGGGGCACGTGCTGCACGGCCGGTACCGCGTGCTGTCGCTGGAGAGCTCCTCGGTGCCCAACGCGCTCGCCGCGCTGCTGCTGCACGTCAGGGACGTGAGCGGGTGCAAGCCGCACATCTACTTCGAGTGGACCGAGGGCAGCCCGTTCGCCAACTTCCTGCGGTTCTTCCTCTTCGGGCACGGCGAGATCGCGCCGGTAACCCGGGAGGTGCTGCGCGAGGTCGAGCCGGACCCGGCGAAGCGGCCGCGCGTGCACGTCGGCTGACCGCCCGGAGGCCCGCCTCGGAAAAGGCGGCCCGGGAGCGCCGCGCGCCAAGGGCGCGTCAAGATATCGCCGCCGCGCGTCAAGGCCCTGTCAGCCGCGGGTCCGTACCGCCCGGGTGCGCCCTAGCGTCGCGGGTATGGCCCCGCGAACCGCACGCACCGGCCCGGCGGCCGGGACCGGTCCCGGCGCCGAGGCCGCCGACCGCCACTGGCTGGGCGGCGCCCGGTGCGCGGCGGGCTGCGCGCTGGGCTTCTGGAGCCTGACCACGCTGCTCGACCTGGCCGCGGGCAGCCTCACGCCGGGGCGGGCGGGGCTGTGGTGCGCGCTCGCCGCGGCGCTGTTCGCGGTGCTGCTGCCGCCGCGGGTCACCGCGGGCCGGGGCCGGATGGCGGCCCGCGGCCTGCTGCGGGTGGAGCGGGTGCGCACCGACGCCCTGGTGGCGGTGCGCCGGCAGGGCGGCGCGACCTCGCAGACGCTGGTGCTCCAGGACGTCCACGGCGGCCGGCTGCACCTGGACCCGCGGCTGCTGTCCGAGGCCCCGCTGCTGTGGCACGAACTCGACCGCGGCGCGCGGATCTCCCGCGCGCACGGCACCCTGCGCTGCGGCCAGGAGGTGCTGCGCGAGCTGGAGACCACCATCGACCGCGACCTGGCCCACGAGGTCTTCAGGGCGTCCGGGCTCGACTGAGCCCGGACGCCTCCGCACCGCTCAGCCGATCTCCGGTTCCGTCGGCGGCCGCGGCTCCGCGAGCGGCTCGGCGCACGCCGCTGCCAGCGACACCACCATGGTCAGGCCGCCGCCGGGGGTCTCCTCGGGGATGAGGGTGCCGCCCATCGCCTCGGTCAGCCCGCGCGACAGGGCGAGGCCCAGGCCGAGTCCCGTGGTGTTGTCGGTGTCGCCGAGCCGCTGGAACGGCTCGAAGACCCGGTCGCGGTCCTCCGGCGGCACGCCGGGGCCGTGGTCGGCGATCCGCAGCTCGACGTGCGCGCCCAGGGCGCTCGCGCTGACCAGCACCGGGCTGTCCCGCGGGCTGTGCCGCAGCGCGTTGGCGACCAGGTTCGCCACCACCCGTTCCAGTAGCGGCGGATCGGCCAGCACGTCGGGCACCGCGTCCAGGCCGCGTACGGCGATCGCGGCGATCGCGGCGGCGTCGCCGTCCGGGCCGCCGCGGGGCGCGCCGGTGCGGGCGCCGGACGCGCCGCTGAGGGTGTCGAGCGCCGCCGGGGTGATCTCGGCGAGCGCGGTGGGGCGCAGGTCGAGGGTGAGCGCGCCGGCCTGCAGCCGGCTCATGTCCAGCAGGTTGTCCACCAGCCGGTCCAGGCGCAGCAGCGACTCCTCGGCGGTGGCGAGCAGTTCCTCGCGTTCGGCGTCGGTGAACTCCACGTCGCGGCCGCGCAGCGAGCTGATCGCGGCGCGGCCGCCGGCCAGCGGGGTGCGCAGGTCGTGGCTGACGGCGGCGAGCAGCGCGGTGCGCAGCCGGTCGGCGGCCCTGACCGGCTCCACCTCGGCGGCCGCCTCGGCGAGCCGGGCGCGTTCCAGCGCGGCGGCGACGTGGCCGGCGAAGGCGATCAGCACCCGCCGCTCGGACGCGGCGAGGGTGCGGCCGCGCAGCACCAGCTCGTCGTCCGGCCCGACCGCCACCGCGACCCGCCCGGCGCCGGCCGTCTCGGCGGCGCCGGGCGGCGCGTCGGGGCCGGCGGGGCGGTCCGGGCCGGCGCGGTGCACCAGCTCCGCCGATTCCATGCCGAACGCCTCGCGGGTGCGTTCCAGCAGGACCGCGACGCCCCGGTCGCCGCGCAGGATGCTGCCGGCGACCGAGGAGAGCGTCTCGGCCTCCGCGGTGGCGCGCGCCGCCCGGCGCGACAGCCGCAGCGAGCGGTCCACGATCGTGGCGACGGTGACCGCGAGGACCGCGAACACCGCGAGCGCCAGGGCGTTGTTGGTCTCGCCGATGGTGAACCGGCCGACCGGCGGGATGAAGTAGTAGTTCAGCAGCAGCGAGGCGGTCACCGAGGCGAGCAGCGCGGACAGCACGCCGCCGATGCAGGCCACGCCGACCACGCTGAGCAGCATCAGCAGCGCCTCGCTGGTGAGGTTCAGCTGCCCTCGGGAGTGGGTGAGGACCGCCGTCAGCAGCACCGGCAGCACGAGTCCCGCGACCGGTCCCGCGATCCTGCGCACCGGCGACAGCACCCCCCGTGCGGTCGGCAGCAGCCGCCCGCGCCCGGCGCGTTCGTGGGTGACCATGTGGACGTCGATGGCGCCCGACCCCTCGACGGTGCTCTCCCCGACGCCGCGTCCGGTCAGGAAGTGCGCGAGGCGGCCGCGCCTGCTGGTGCCGACGACCAGCTGGGTGGCGTTCTCGGCGCGGGCGAAGTCCAGCAGCGCGGTGGGCACATGGTCGCCGACCACCGTGTGGAAGGTGCCGCCGAGGCTCTCCACCAGGGCGCGCTGCCGGGACAGCGCGGCCGGTGAGGCGTCGGCGAGGCCGTCGCTGCGGGCCACGTGGACCGCCAGCAGGTCGCCGCCGGCGGACCGGTCGGCGATCCTGGCGGCGCGGCGGATCAGCGTGGCGCCCTCCGGCCCGCCGGTCAGCGCGACGACGACGCGTTCGCGGGTCTCCCACACCCCGCCGATGCCGTGGTCCGAGCGGTACTTCTGCAGCGCCTCGTCGACCCGCCCGGCCACCCACAGCAGCGCCAGCTCGCGCAGCGCGGTGAGGTTGCCGACCCGGAAGTAGTGGGACAGCGCGGCGTCGACCTTCTCCGGCGCGTAGACGTTGCCGTGCGCGAGGCGGCGGCGCAGCGCCTCGGCGGGCATGTCGACCAGTTCGATCTGGTCGGCGCGGCGGACCACCTCGTCCGGCACGGTCTCCCGCTGCGGCACGCCGGTGATCTTCTGCACGACGTCGTTGAGCGACTCCAGGTGCTGCACGTTGACCGCGGTGATGACGTCGATCCCGGCGCGCAGCAGCTCCTCGACGTCCTCCCAGCGCTTGGCGTGCCGGCCGCCCGGCACGTTGGTGTGCGCCATCTCGTCGACGAGCGCGACCTCGGGGGCGCGGGCGAGCACCGCGTCGAGGTCCATCTCGGGGAAGACCGCGCCCCGGTGGGTGCGGGCGGACCTGGGCAGCTGCTCCAGGCCGTGCAGCATCTCCTCGGTGTGCGGCCTCGCGTGGCACTCGGCGTAGCCGACCACCACGTCGGTGCCGCGGCGCGCCCGCCGGTGCCCCTCGTCGAGCATCCGGTACGTCTTGCCGACGCCCGGCGCCGCGCCGAGGAACACCTTCAGGCGTCCGCGCCGCCGGGTCGCCACACCGCCCGCCCCGCCGGCCCCGCCCGGCCCGGTCGTCATCACGTCACCTCGATCCGGCCAGCGCCAGGTTGAGGTCGACCACGTTCACGTACGGCTCTCCGAGGAAGCCCGCGGCGCGGCTGTGCGTGTTCTCCCGCACCAGGGCGCGGACCGCGGCCGGGTCCAGGCCGCGGGCCCTGGCGACCCGGTCGACCTGCTCCGCGGCGTACGCCCGGGAGATGTCCGGGTCCAGGCCGGAGCCGGAGGCGGTGACCGCGTCGGCGGGCACGTCCTGCGGCCGCACGCCGTCGAAGGCCGCGACGGCCGCCTGGCGCTCCGTGATCGTCGTGACCAGGTCCGGGTTGTTCGGGCCGAGGTTGGACGCTCCGGAGGCCAGCGGGTCGTAGCCGCCCGCGGACGGGCGGGGCTGGAAGAACCTCGGGTCGGGCCTGGCGGCCTCGTTCGGGTCGTCGGGGTGCTTCTTCGGCAGGTCGTAGGTCTGGCCGAGGAGGCTGGACCCGGCGACCTGCCCGTCGTGGTGGACGAGCGAGCCGTTCGCCTGGTGCCCGAAGGCGGCCTGGGCGACGCCGGTGACCAGCAGCGGGTACACGATGCCGGTCAGCACGGTGAGCACCAGCAGCATCCGCAGGGCGGCCAGGTGGTTGCGGACCGTGGCGGGAAGGGAGCTTGGCATGATCTGTTGCCTTCTTCTGTCAGCGTGCGCGGTGCTCGGTCAGCGCAGTCCGGGGATGAACTGGATGATCAGGTCGATGACCTTGATGCCGGCGAAGGGCAGCAGCAGGCCGCCCAGGCCGTAGACCCAGATGTTGCGGCTGAGCAGCTTCGCCGCCGAGGACGGCTTGTACCGCACGCCGCGCAGCGCCAGCGGGATCAGCACCACGATGATCAGCGCGTTGAAGACGATCGCCGAGGTGATCGCGGACGTCGGGCTGTGCAGCCGCATGAGGTTGAGCGTGTCGAGCCCCGGGTAGGCGGCGGCGAACATCGCCGGGATGATCGCGAAGTACTTCGCCACGTCGTTGGCGATGGAGAAGGTGGTCAGCGCGCCGCGGGTGATGAGCAGCTGCTTGCCGATCTCCACGATCTCGATCAGCTTCGTCGGGTTGGAGTCCAGGTCCACCATGTTCCCGGCCTCCTTGGCGGCGGAGGTGCCGGTGTTCATGGCCACGCCGACGTCGGCCTGCGCGAGCGCCGGGGCGTCGTTGGTGCCGTCGCCGGTCATCGCGACGAGCTTGCCGCCCTCCTGCTCGCGCTTGATCAGCGCCATCTTGTCCTCGGGCGTGGCCTCGGCGAGGAAGTCGTCCACGCCGGCCTCGTCCGCTATCGCCTTCGCGGTCAGCGGGTTGTCGCCGGTGATCATCACCGTGCGGATGCCCATCCGGCGCAGCTCCTCGAAGCGTTCGCGCATGCCGGACTTGACGACGTCCTTGAGGTTGATGACGCCCAGCACCGTCGCGGTGGTCTCGCCGTCGCGGCGCACCACCTCGCCGACGACCAGCGGGGTGCCGCCGCCGCCGGCGATGGAGTCGACCATCGGGCCGACCTCCTCGGCGGGGTGGCCGCCGTTGTCGCGGATCCAGTGCATGACCGCGGTCGCCGCGCCCTTGCGCAGCGAGCGGTGGTCGCCGTCCTCGACGAGGTCGACGCCGCTCATCCGGGTCTGCGCCGTGAACGGCACGAACTCCGCGTGCGGGAGCTGCCCTTCGGCGCGGCCGCGCAGCCCGTGGCGCTCCTTGGCCAGCACCACGATGGAGCGGCCCTCGGGGGTCTCGTCGGAGAGCGAGGACAGCTGCGCCGCGTCGGCCAGCTCGTCCACCGTGACCCCGCCGACCGGCAGGAACTCGGCGGCCTGCCGGTTGCCCAGGGTGATGGTGCCGGTCTTGTCCAGCAGCAGCGTGTTGACGTCGCCCGCGGCCTCCACGGCCCGGCCGGACATCGCCAGCACGTTGCGCTGCACCAGCCGGTCCATGCCGGCGATGCCGATCGCGGACAGCAGCGCGCCGATGGTGGTCGGGATCAGCGCGACGGTCAGCGCCACCAGGACGACGATCGACTGCTCGGCGCCCGCGAAGACCGCGAACGGCTGCAGCGTCACCACGGCCAGCAGGAAGACGACGGTCAGCGAGGCCAGCAGGATGTTCAGCGCGATCTCGTTCGGCGTCTTCTGCCGGGCCGCGCCCTCGACCAGGGCGATCATCCGGTCGATGAACGTCTCGCCGGGCCTGGAGGTGATCTTCACCACGATCCGGTCGGAGAGCACCTTGGTGCCGCCGGTGACCGCGCTGCGGTCGCCGCCCGACTCGCGGATGACCGGCGCGGACTCGCCGGTGATCGCCGACTCGTCCACCGAGGCGACGCCCTCGACGACGTCGCCGTCGCCGGGGATGACCTGGCCGGCCTCGACGACCACGTGGTCGCCCAGGGTCAGCGCGGCGGCGGCGACCTGCTGCTCGCGCGGCGCGGACGCGCCGGGCGTCCAGCCGGTGAGCCTGCGGGCGACGGTGTCCGTCTTGGCCCTGCGCAGCGTCTCCGCCTGCGCCTTGCCGCGGCCCTCCGCGACGGCCTCCGCGAGGTTGGCGAAGACCACCGTCAGCCACAGCCACACGGTGATCACCCAGGCGAAGACGCTCGGGTCCTTGACCGCGGAGACGGTGGTGAGGACGGCGCCGACCTCGACGACGAACATGACCGGGTTCTTGACCATGGTCCGCGGGTCGAGCTTGCGGGCCGCGTCGGGCAGCGCGGCGAGCAGCTGCCCGGGGTCGAGCATGCCGCCGGAGATCCGGTGCGCCCGCGTCGGCTCGGCGGGTGTGCTCCCCGGCGAGGCGGGGGGTTCGAGGGTGGTCAGGGACATCAGTGCAGACCTTCCGCGAGCGGACCCAGCGCGAGCGCCGGGAAGTAGGTGAGGCCGACGACGATGAGGATCACGCCGGTCAGCAGGCCGACGAACTGCGGCCGGTGGGTGGGGAGGGTGCCCGCGGTCGCGGGCACCGGCTGCTGCCGGGCCAGCGATCCGGCCAGCGCCAGCACGAACACCATCGGCAGGAAGCGGCCGAAGAGCATGGCGAGCCCCAGCGCGGTGTTCCACCAGTCGGAGGTCACGGTGATGCCGGCGAAGGCGGAGCCGTTGTTGTTCGCCGCCGAGGTGAAGGCGTAGAGGACCTCGGAGAAGCCGTGCGGGCCGGAGTTGAGCATGTTCGCCCGCTCGCCCTTCAGCGACATCGCGGTGCCCGCGCCGATCAGGACGACCGCCGGGGTGGTGAGGATGTAGAGGGAGGCGAACTTCATCTCGCGGGCGCCGAGCTTCTTGCCCAGGTACTCCGGGGTGCGGCCGACCATCAGACCGGCCACGAACACCGTGATGACCGCCAGGATCAGGATTCCGTAGAGCCCGGAACCGGTGCCGCCGGGCGCGATCTCGCCGAGCATCATGTTGAAGATCGTCATCCCGCCGCCGCCGGGCGAGAAGGAGTCGTGGAAGGAGTTGACGGCTCCGGTGGAGGTCAGCGTGGTGGACACCGCGAACAGCGCGGAGGCCCAGACGCCGAAGCGCTGCTCCTTGCCCTCCATCATCCCGCCGGCCGCGTGACCTGCGGCGCTGCTGACGCTGTGCAGTTCGTTGACGGTGACCACGGCCACCGAGGCGGCCCAGATCAGGCCCATCACCGCGAGGATCGCGTAGCCCTGGCGCCGGTCGCCGACCATGCTGCCGAAGGTGCGCGGCAGCGCGACGGCGATCACCAGCAGCAGGTAGATCTCCAGCCAGTTCGTGAACGCGTTGGGGTTCTCGAAGGGGTGCGCGGAGTTGGCGTTGTAGAAGCCGCCGCCGTTGGTGCCCAGCTCCTTGATGGCCTCCTGCGAGGCGACCGGGCCGCCGGTGATCGACTGCTTGTCGCCGACCAGCGTGGTGATCTCGTGGACGCCGTGGAGGTTCTGCACCGTGCCCGCCGCGACCAGCACGATCGCGAAGACGACCGCCAGCGGCACCAGCACCCGCAGCACGATCCTGGTGAGGTCCACCCAGAAGTTGCCGACCCGGTCGGTGCGGTTGCGGGTGAAGCCCCGGATCAGCGCGGCGACCACGGCGATGCCGACGGCCGCGGAGACGAAGTTCTGCACCGCGAGGCCGGCCATCTGGACCAGGTGGCCCATGGTCGACTCACCGGAGTACGACTGCCAGTTGGTGTTGGTGACGAAGGACGCCGCGGTGTTGAAGGCGGTGCCGGGGGCGACCGCCTTCATCCCGACGGCCAGCAGCAGGTGGTTCTGCAGCCGCTGGAAGGCGTACAGGAAGAGCACCGACACCACGGAGAAGGCCAGCACGCTGCGCAGGTACACCGGCCAGCGCTGGTCGGCGTCGCCGTCCACCCCGCCGAGCCGGTAGATCGCGCGCTCCGCCCGCAGGTGGCGGACGGAGGTGAGGGTGTGGGCGAGGTGGTCGCCCAGCGGCCGGTACGACAGGGCCAGCGCGCCGATCAGCGCGATGACCTGGAGCCAGCCGGCAAGGGTGTCGTTCACTAGAACTTCTCCGGGTGGATCAGGGCCAGCACCAGGTACCCGACGAGGGCGGCCGCGACGACGAGACCGACGATGTTGTCGGCGCTCACAGCCGCTCCACCCCCTTGGCGATCAGACCGACCACGGCGAAGACGGCCAGGACGACGAGCACGAACACGAGGTCTTGCATGCGGAAGCACCCCGGGGGGTCAGAAGGGGACGGGTCCGCGCGCCGAAGCCGGCGGGCGGGCCGGCTCGTGCCGGCGTGACCAGGGAACAGCCGCCCCACCCGGATGCGGCCGCCCCTTAGCGCGTCCCTGACGCGGCCCCCGGGCGCCTTGACGGGGTCTTGACGCGGCGCGGACCACCCGCGGACCACCGGCGGCTGGCGCGGACCAGCCGCGGCCCCCGTCAGCGGGCGGTGCGCCCCGAGGTCAGCAGGCCGGGCGGGGTGCGGGGATCCGCTGCTCGGTCCAGATGATCTTCCCCGCCGCGGTGTAGCGGGTGCCCCACTGCTCGGCGAGCTGCGCCACCAGGAACAGGCCGCGGCCGCCCTCGTCGGTGGTCGCGGCGTAGCGCAGGTGCGGGGAGGTGCTGCTGGCGTCGCCGACCTCGCAGATCAGCGTCCGGTCCTTGAGCAGCCGCACCCGGATCGGACCGCCTGCGTACCGGATGGCGTTGGTGACCAGCTCGCTGAGGATCAGCTCGGTGGTGAAGGCCAGGTCCTCCAGGCCCCACCGCTCCAGCTGCTCGGTGGCGCCCCGGCGCACCTCGGCGACCGCGGCCGGGTCCTGCGGCACCTCCCAGCCGGCGATCCGGTCCGCCGGCAGCGCCCGGGTGCGGGCGACGAGCAGCGCGATGTCGTCCTTCGGGCTCTGCGGGAGCAGGGCGGCGAGGACCGCGTCGCAGATCTCGTCGGGGGTGCGGCCCACGCCCTGCAGCGACGTGCGCAGCAGTTCGAGGCCGACGTCGATGTCCCGGCTGCGGTCCTCGACCAGGCCGTCGGTGTACAGCACCAGCCTGCTGTCCTCGGGCAGCCGCCGCTCCACCGCCTCGAACGGCAGCCCGCCCAGGCCCAGCGGCGGTCCGGCCGGCACGTCGAGGAACTCCGCGGTCCCGTCGGGGCGCACCAGCACCGGCGGCAGATGCCCGGCCCTGGCCAGCTCGCAGGTCCGCGACACCGGGTCGTAGATCGCGTACAGGCAGGTCGCGCCGGAGATGGTGGTGCCGGTGGCGCCCGGCGCGGTCTCGTCCTTGTCGATCCTGGCGACCAGGTCGTCCAGGTGCGCCAGCAGGTCGTCCGGCGGCAGGTCCAGCATGGAGAAGTTGTGCACCGCGGTGCGCAGCCGGCCCATGGTGGCCGCCGCGTGCATGCCGTGCCCGACGATGTCCCCCACCACCAGCGCGACCCGGGCGCCCGGCAGCGGGATCACGTCGAACCAGTCGCCGCCCACGCCGGCCTGGGCCGGCAGGTAGCGGTAGCCGACGTCCAGCGCGTCCTGCTCGGGCAGTCCGTGCGGCAGCAGGCTGCGCTGCAGGCTGACCGCCATGGCGGTGTTCCCGGTGACCGCGGAGTCGAGCTGCTCCTGGGTGGCGTACTTCGTGTCGAAGAAGCCGGTGTTGCGGCCGACCCGCAGCACCGCGACGCGGTCGCTGACCGCCCGCACCTCGTCCATGTCGTCGCTGACGAAGAGCACGCCCAGCCGCTGGTCGCGCAGCCGCTGCACCAGTTCGAGCACCAGGGCGGCCTGCCGCGGGCCGAGCGCCCTGGTCGGCTCGTCGAGCACCACCAGCTCCGGTTCGCCGATCAGCGCCCTGGCGACCCTGACGCCCTGCCGCTGCGCGCCCGACAGCGAGGCCACCGGCACCCGCAGGCTGGGGATGTCCACCGACAGCGACTCCAGCAGGCGGCGGGAGCGGCGCTCCATCGCGACCTCGTTCAGCATGCCGAAGCGGCGCAGTTCGCGGCCGAGGTAGAGGTTCTCGACGGTGTCGAGGTTGTCGCACAGCGACATGTCCTGGTGGACGGTCGCGATGCCCAGGCGCTGCGCGTCCAGCGGCTTGCGCAGGTCGATCCGGCGGCCCTTCCACTCCACGGTCCCGCTGTCCGCGGCGTGCACGCCGGAGACCATCTTGACCAGGGTGGACTTGCCCGCGCCGTTGCCGCCGACGAGGCCGAGCGCCTCGCCCTCGCGGATCTCCAGATCGACCGCGCTGAGCGCCTGGACGGCCCCGAAGCGCTTGCTGATCCCGCGCATGGTGAGCAGGGGATCGCCTCTCACACCATCACCTCCGGCTCGCGGCCCGCCGCCGCGTACCGAAGTCTGCCCGCCGCGGGGGTGCGGCGCACCGCAGACGACGAGAGTCGACGGGCCGGTCCACGCCGAGGTCACCGTACGTGCGACCGCCGACACGCCAGGTCACGCCGCGGGCCCGGCGGGCGGTCCGCGGCGGCTCCGGCCGGGCCGCGGCGGCGGCGCGGGAGGGGCGTGCGGGCCGATTCCGTAAACGTTGCCGGGAGATGACGGCAAAGCCCCCCGTAAACGTTGCCGGTTGTCTTGACACTCCAGGGGGGACAGAGCACTCTCCCCTGAGAGCGCTCTCATCCCCCACCCTTCCGGCGGCCACCGTTCCCGGCCGGACCCGGCCGCCGGACCCCCCACAAGGAGATGGATCTCGCATGTCGATCACAGGCAAGCGCTTTCAGCGAGTGCGGAGCCGGATGCGCGGCGCCGGCGCCGGCCGCGGGCCGGGCGGACGGGTCGCGGTCGGGCTGCTGGCCGTCGCGGCCCTCGCGGCGGTGGCGCTCGGCGGTTCGCCGACCGCCTCGGCCTCCGCCTCGGCCGGGGCCGGCGCGGCCGCACGGCCCGCCGCGGCGCAGGCCGCCGCACAGCCCGCCGACGTCCCGGCCGCGCCCGCCGGCTTCTCCACCACCTGGAGCGACGACTTCAGCGGCGCCGCCAACACCGGGCTGAACACCGACACCTGGCGCTACGACGCCGGCGCCGGCTGGACCTTCGGCACCGGCGAGATCGAGACGATGACCAACAGCACCGCCAACGTCTACCAGGACGGCAGCGGCCACCTGGTGCTGAAGGCGCTGCACACCGGCACCGACCCGAACGCCAACTGGACCTCGGGCCGCGTCGAGACGCAGGCCGACGGCTTCGGCGCGAAGCCCGGCGGCGTGGTGCGGATGCAGGCGTCCATCCAGCAGCCGAACCTCAACACCACGAACGGCGCGGGCTACTGGCCGGCCTTCTGGATGCTCGGCGCACCGCTGCGGGTCGGCGTCACCTGGCCGGGCTCCGGCGAGGTCGACATCATGGAGGACATCAACGCCCGCAGCTCGGTCTTCGGCACGCTGCACTGCGGCGTCGGCTCCGGCGGCCCCTGCAACGAGACCAGCGGCATCGGTTCCGGCGAGCGCGCCTGCTCCGGCTGCCAGACCGGCTATCACACCTACGCGGTGGAGATCGACCGCTCGGTGCAGCCCGAGCAGATCCGCTACTACCTCGACGGCGCGAACTACTTCACCCTCAACTCGAGCCAGGTGGACGCCATCACCTGGGCCAACGCGGTCGACCACAGCTTCTACATCATCTTCGACCTGGCGATCGGCGGCGGCTTCCCCGCGGCCTTCGGCGGCGGCCCGACCGCCGCGACCGCCTCCGGCGGCCAGCTGAACGTCGACTACGTGGCCGTCTACAACAAGGGCCCGGCCCTCGGCACGAACATCGCGCAGGGCAAGCCGACCACGGCCTCCTCCAGCGAGAGCGCGACGTTCCCGCCGTCCAACGCCACCGACGGCAACGTCACCACCCGCTGGTCGAGCGGCTTCTCCGACCCGCAGTGGCTCCAGGTCGACCTCGGCCAGCCGTACAACCTCAGCCACGCGACGCTCACCTGGGAGGCGGCCGCGGCATCGGCCTACCAGTTGCAGACGTCCAACGACGGGACCAACTGGACGACCGTCTACTCCAACAGCAACAACCCGCAGGACATCCAGGACACCGCCCTCTCCGGGTCGGGACGCTACGTCCGGGTCTACGCGACCGGCCGGGTCTCCCAGTACGGCGACTCGCTCTACGAGTTGGCGCTCTACGGCACGCCCGTCTCGGGCGGCACCACCACCGGCGGCACCACGACAGGCGGCACCGGCGGCACGCCCGTCCTGCTCTCGCAGGGCAGGACGGCCACCGCGTCCTCCTCGGAGAACGGCAGCTTCACCGCGCCGATGGCGGTCGACGGCAACACCGGCACCCGCTGGTCGAGCGGCTTCTCCGACCCGCAGTGGCTCCAGGTCGACCTCGGCGCGAGCCACACGATCAGCCAGGTCGGCCTCACCTGGGAGACCGCGTACGGCACGGCCTTCCAGATCCAGACGTCGAACGACGCGACGAACTGGACGACCGTCTACAGCACCACCACCGGCACCGGCGGCAACCAGACGCTGAACGTCTCCGGCACCGGCCGCTACGTGCGCTTCTACGGCACGCACCGCTCCACGCAGTACGGCTACTCGCTCTGGGAGTTCCAGGTCTACGGCACCTGAGCGCGCCCCCGCACCACGGCGCCACGGCACCGCCGCACCGCCGCCCGCCCCGGCCCGCCCCGCGCGAGCCGGGGCGGGCGCTCGCGCGCCGACGGGCGTCAGTGCGGGTGGTGATGGCTGCGGCGGTCGCCCTGGGGCAGCCGGCTGATCCGCACCAGCCGGTCGAAGTCGACGGCGACGCCGCGCAGCAGCAGGTCGACCAGCCGGACGGCGGCGGGCTCGTCGACGGGGGCGCCGCCGAACAGCGCGCGCTGGTAGACCACCGACGCGAGCAGGTCGACGAAGAGCTCGGGGTCGACGTCGGGCAGCAGGTCGCCGCGGTCCACCGCCCGGCGCACCGCGACGGCGGCCGCGCCGCGGCTCGGCTGGACGAGCGTGTCGACCAGCCGCCGGTGCAGCGCCGGGTCGGCCGCGCAGTCGGCGATCAGCGGCGCGAGCACCCCGGGCGGCAGCCGCCGCTCCAGCACCTCGGCCAGCAGCCGCACGCTCTGGTGCAGGTCGCAGCGGGTGCAGTCGTTGTCCGGCACCGGCGGGGTGACCAGCACCGAGGCGAGCGCGTCGATGACGAGCTGCTGCCGCACCGGCCAGCGCCTGCGGATCGCCGCCTTGGTGGTGCCGGCCCTGGCGGCCACCTTCTCCAGCGCGAAGCCGGCGTAGCCGCCCTCGCGCAGCGTCTGCACGGTCGCGGCGAGCAGCGCCGCGTCGATCGCCGGGTCGCGGGGCCGACCGGCCGCGGTCGGGGGCGTCACCGCTCGGCGTCCTGCGGGTACCAGCGCAGCTCCACGGTGTTGCCGTCCGGGTCGCTCACGTACACCGACTGCGCCCGGCCGCGTGCGCCCCAGCGCGGCACCGGCCCCTCCAGCACCGTGAACTCCCCCGAGTCCAGCACCTCCTGCCAGTCCAGCGGCTCGACCACCAGGCATATGTGGTCGACGTTCGACTCCCCCCGCGGCCGCTGCACCAGGTCGATGACGGTGCTCGGGCTGACCCGCACGGACGGGAAGGGCACGGTGCCGGCCCGCCACTCCTCGGCCCGCTCGATCCCGAGCCCGAGCGGGCCACCGTAGAAGCCGAGCGCGCGCTCGACGTCGCTCACGTTGAGCACCAGGTGGTCGAAGGCGGTGACGCGCATGGGGTGTTCCCTCCGGACAGAGATTAAATACGAACCGGTTCGGATCGTATCCAGGGCCGCCGTCCCGGTCAACGGCCGCGGCGGAAATCCGGTGGCCCCGCCCGCGCCGGAGGACTGGAATGGGCGCGGACGTGCACACGCCGGTGAGGAGACACACGTGACGGGTTCCGCCGACCAGGACCGGGGTCCGGTCGAGACCGGCCCCGAGACCGTACGGGCGCTGCTGGCCGACCAGTTCCCGCAGTGGGCGGAGCTGCCGGTGGAACCGGTGGGCGAGCCGGGCGTGGACAACCTCACCTACCGCCTCGGCCACGCCATGTCGGTGCGCGTGCCGCGGTTCGCCCGGTGGGAGGGCCAGGTGCGGCGGGAGCAGGAGTGGCTGCCGCGGCTCGGCCCGCTGCTGCCGCTCGCGGTGCCGGTGCCGCTGGCGCAGGGCTCGCCCGGCCGGGGCTGCCCGTTCGTCTGGTCGGTGTACCGGTGGCTGCCCGGCGACCGCGCGGACCTGCGAAAGATCGACGAGCCGCGGCAGGCGGCGGTGGACCTGGCGGCCTTCCTGCGGACGCTGCGCGAGGTGGACGCGGCCGGCGGGCCGCCGCCGGAGTGGAGCAACGGCTTTCGCGGCGTGCCGCTGGACGACCCGCGCGACTCGGCGGTGGTGGCCCACCGGATGCGCGAGCGGATCGCCGCGCTGGACGGCCTGACCGACACCGACGCGCTGACCGAGGTCTGGCAGGCCGGGCTGGCGGCGCCCGCCTGGGACCGGCCGCCGGTGTGGGTGCACGGCGACCCGGCGCCGGGCAACCTGCTCAGCGCGGGCGGCCGGCTCAGCGCCGTCATCGACTTCGGCACCCTCGCGGTCGGCGACCCGGCCACCGACCTGATCGCCGCCTGGACCTTCCTTGACGCGCGGACCCGCGGCGTCTTCCGCGACGCGCTGGACGTGGACGACGCGACCTGGGCGCGCGGCCGGGCGTGGGGGCTCTCCGGGGCGCTGCCCTCGCGCGCCGAACTGTCCGGCGGCGAGGAGGCCGGCGGCGCGGCGGCCGCCGCGGCGGCCCGCCGCCGGCTGGACGACCTGGTCGCGGACCTCGCCGGCTCGCGGCCCCGGCGGTAGCGGCGCCGCGGCCGTGGCGCCTGCGCGGCCTCGCGGCGCGGACGCCGACGGGCCGCCGGCAGGTGCGCCGGCGGCCCGTGGTGGAGCGGGGGTGGAGCAGGGGTCGAGCGGTGGGGCGGGCGCGCGGTACCGCGCGCGGAGTCCCGGGCCTCGCGGCCCGCGGGCTCAGTGGTTGCCGGCGCCGTTGCCGGACAGGACCGGGATGTTGCTGAGGATGTGCGACAGCGGCTCGTCGCCCTTGATCTGGCTGCTGTTCTCGGTGCACTGCTGGTTCTGCGGCGAGGACAGCACGTTGATGTCCTGGACGGTGATCGGGATGAGGCCGATCAGCGAGCCGACGTTCGCCTTGACCGGCAGGCCGATGCAGGGCTTGTTCAGGGTGCCCTGGACCAGGCCGATCTGGGGGCTCTGGGTGCCGCCGGTCACGGTGTTGCCGTAGGCCTGCTGGGCGCCGTTGCCGTTCACCGTGGTGGCGCCCTCGTCGTTGCCGACGGCCATGGCCGGGGAGGCGGTGGCGCCGACGGCGGCGACCGACGCGGCGAGAGCAGCACCGGCGAGCATCTTCTTGATCATTGTTGTCCCTTTTTTGGTGCTTGGATGCACGGTCTGGAAGGTCTGGCAGAGCGATCTGATCAACCGCTCGTGGGGGGTTTGGTTCCGCCTTTTCACTCCGACGGGCGAGCCGCCGGAGCGAGGGTGACGCCGCGTCAGCCGCCGAGCGGCAGGCCGTTCAGGGGCAGGCCGCCGAGCAGCGAGGCGACCGGCAGGGCACCGGTGAGGGTGGACAGCGGGCCGCTCTTGGCCGCGTCGGTCGCCTGGCCCAGCAGCGCGTTCGCCGGCACGGCGTCGGCGGTGTGGTCGACCTGCGCGGCGGTCGAGGTCAGGTGCGTCCCGTCGAGCACCTGCTGCACCGGCTGGGCGGCCATGAGCTGGTCGACTCCGGAGTTGATGCTGGTGGGCATCGCCGGCGCGGCGGCCGGTGCGTCGGCGAACGCGGGTGCGCCCACGCCGACCGCGATCACGGAGCCCGCCATGGCCGCTGCAACCTTCGAATACTTCACGTGCCAGCCTTTCAGTAGCCGAAGCCGAATTCGTCGGCGATTCGGCGGTCCGGTTCTGTCGGTCGGGCCGATGTCGCTTCCTACGGCAGTTCTTCTTCGCGGTGGTCAACGACCGCGCAAAGCCGTGGAAACGCCGACTCAAACCGCGGACCGGACAATCACCCGAACGGTGCCGGTGCGGCGGCCCGCGGAAACGGGCCGCTGTGCGTCAGCGGCGGGCGTGGCCGCCTGAGGCGCGGCCCGACCGCGCGGGCGCGGTGCGCGCCGAACGGCGGTAGAGCAGGGCGCCGCCCAGCAGCAGGGCGGCGGCGGCCGCGGCCGCGGCGCCCGTCTCGGCGCCGCCGAAGCCGGTCTCCGCGAGGACCTCGTGCACCGGCGCGGCGTGGGGGGCGGGGGGGACTTCGCGCTGCCGCGGCGGCGCCTGCGGGGCCGGCGCGGCCGGACGGGGCGAGGCCGGGGGCTGGGCCGGCGGGGCGCCGTTGACGCAGGTGTTGCCGAACGCCGGGTTCAGCGCGGCGGCGCCGTCCACGGAGTTGCCGCAGACGTTCACCGGCGCCTCGACCGGCACGGACACGCTGTTGCCCGAGAGCAGCCCGGGAGAGCCGGACGCCGTCCCGTTGCCGTCGGAGTCAGCGCTGGCGTATCCGCCGCTCACCGCGAGAATGCTGCTCGCTGCGGCGACGGTGAGCACGCCTCGGCTCAAGATCTGTCGCATCGAAATCGTTTCTCCGCTCGGGTACGCGGTGGGCAGGTCTCGTCCCACGGGCGTACGTCCGCCGGGGCGCGCCGGATGCGCGTCCCGATACGCACCGCCCCGGGGCGCCGAGGCACTCCGGGGCGGTACCTGATCAGGACCGCACGGCCCCGCAGGTCGAAGTCGTCGTCACTCGCTGACGTTGGCGCAGGTGTTGCCGAACGCCGGGTTCAGCAGCGCGATGACGTTGATGGTGTTGCCGCACACGTTGACCGGGATGTGGATCGGGACCTGGATCACGTTGCCCGACAGGACACCGGGGGAGTGGGCGGCGACGCCGTTCGCTCCGGAGTCGGCGAACGCGGGGGCGGCGGCGCCGCCGACGGCGATCATCGTGCCGGCGGCGAGGGCCGCGACCTTCGTGTACTTCACTGTCGTACTCCTTTTCGTCAGCGGCGTTCCCCATCCGTCACGGATTTCGTGACGGCCGGTCCGGCATTCCCCCGACCGCGAACTCCGCTACGACCCCTAACGACCGGCGGCGACGTCAGGCAACTCCCGAGTCCGCACGCCGGGCACGTTCCACTCGAATGGACGGCGAGAACGCGGCTCGGAATCGGGCAGGGGAAACAGCGGTGCACCGGCACGACCGGAATTCCGGGGTGCCGGTGCCGCGGCGGCGCCTCGGCTCAGTGGTTGCCGGCGCCGTTGCCGGACAGCACCGGGATGTTGTCCAGGATGTGCGAGAGCGGCTCGTCGCCCTTGGACTGGGTGGAGTTCTCGGTGCACTGCTGGTTCTGCGGCGAGGACAGCACGTTGAGGTCCTGCACGCTGATCGGGACGAGGCCGATCAGCGAACCGAGGTTCGCCTTGGCGGGCAGCGCGATGCAGGGCTTGTTCAGCGAGCCCGCGATCAGGGCGAACTGCGGGCTCATGTAGCCGCTGGTGTACGTGTTGCCGTAGTACTGCGCGGAACCGTTGCCGTTGGCGGTGGTGGTGCCCTCGCTGTCGCCGATCGCCATGGCCTGCGGGGCGACGGTCGCGGAGACGCCCGCGATGGAGGCGGCCACGGCGGCCGTGGCGAAGATCTTCTTGATCACGGTTGGTCCTTCTGGTGAGAGGTCGCCCCGGTACCAGGGGCCGCACTGCCCAACCCCGCGGCGGCCCGATGGTAATGATCCTTCACCCGAATGGATAAGGCGGGCGCGACGTCGGTTCGCACATCCCTCGCACGGGTGGGACGGCGGCGTCGAGCTGACACCGACCCCCCGGCGAATGATCGGATCGTCATAAGAATTCGGTCTGTTGTGGCGCCGCGCGTCGCACGTGATTTCCGACGTCAGCCATGCATTCCTGTTCTGGGGATTACCTGACAGGCACGGTATTCGTTGACTGCACGCAGCCCGTCGACCGGCGCCGCCCCGGCGCGGGTCGCGAGGCCGCGGGACCGACCACACTTCGGCTTCGCCGGGTCCGCCCGGCGTGAGAGAACGGCGTGCGATGCCGCAACACCAGTACGGGCTCGGTGGGCTGACGGTGCTTCACCTGGCGCAGCCGGTCGAGGGGGGTGTCGCGCGCGTGGTCACCGACCTGGCGCGCGCGCAGGTGCGGGGCGGCGCGCGTGTGGTGGTGGCGTGCCCGCAGGAAGGACCGCTCCCCGAGGCGGTCCGCGCCGCGGGCGCCGCGACCGTACCCTGGCCGGCCCGCCGCGCGCCCGGCCCCGGCCTGCCGCGCGAGGTCGCCGCGGCGGCGCGGGTGATCCGCGACACCGCGCCCGACCTGCTGCACCTGCACAGCGCGAAGGCCGGCCTGGCCGGGCGGCTCGCGGTCCGCGGCCGCATCCCGACCGTCTTCCAGCCGCACGCCTGGTCCTACGAGGCGGCCGCGGGGCCGCTGCGGGCCGCCGCGGTGCGCTGGGAGCGGGACGCCGCCCGCTGGGCGGACCGGGTGCTGTGCGTCAGCGCCGCCGAGCGCGCGTCCGGCCAGGCGCAGGGCGTCCGCGCGCACTGGGCGGTGGTCCGCAACGGCGTCGACACCGCGCACTTCACGCCGCCGCTGCGCCGCGAGGGGGTACGGGCGGCGCTGCCCGCCCTGGCCGGCCTCGACCCGGACGCCCCGCTGGTGGTGTGCGTCGGGCGGCTGTGCCCGCAGAAGGGGCAGGACCTGCTGCTCGCCGCCTGGCCCGAGGTGGCCGCGCGGCTGCCGAGGGCCCGGCTGGTCCTCGTCGGCGACGGCCCCGACCGCACCCGGCTGCGGCTCGCCGCGCCCGCCGGGGTGCTGCTCGCCGGCCCCGCGGCCGACCCGCTGGCCTGGTACCAGGCGGCCGACGCGGTCGTGCAGCCCTCCCGCTGGGAGGGCATGGCCCTCGCGCCGCTGGAGGCGATGGCCTGCGGCCGGCCCGTCGTCCTCACCGACGTCGGCGGCGCCCGCGAGTCGCTGCCGGCGGCCGACGCGGACACCTGCGTGGTGCCGCCGGGTGACGCGGCCGCGCTCGCCGCCGCCCTGCTGCGGCTGCTCACCGACCCCGCGCTGCGCACCGCGGCGGGGCTGCGCGCCCTTGCGCACGCGCGCGAGCACCACGACGTGCGAAGAGCCGCCGACGCGGTCACCGCGCTCTACGCCGGACTGCTCCCGCTCCCCCGCGCCCAGCAGGAGCCCGCCCGATGACCCACGACACCTCCTCCCGCCGGCCCCCGCTGCCCGGCCCCGCCTCCCCCGCGGCCCGGCCGCAGGACCCGGCCGCGAGCACCGCCGACGCGGCCGCCGGCCCGGCCGGCGCCGCGAGGCCCCCGGCCAGGAACACGGCCGCGGCCCGCCCGTCCGACGCGGTCGCCGGTGCGCGCTCCCGCAACGCCCTGCCCGGGTCCGCGGCCCGGCCCGCGACGCGCGCCGCAGGGCCCGCGCCCGGCTCGGCGGCGCCCCCGGCACCGGCCCATACGCCGCCGGCCAAGACGCCGGCCAAGACACCGCTGCCCGCCGCTCTGCCGGCCGCCGCGGCCACCGCGCCCGCGGTCGGCGTACGCCCGCGGCACCGGGCGTTCCGGCCGGCGTCGGCGGCGGGGCTGGTCGCCGCGGACACGGCGGGCCTGGTCGCGGGGGCGCTGGCGGCGCTCGGCGCGGGCGCGCCGGAGCTGGGCGCGCCGACCGCCGCCGGGCTGGCCGTGGTGATGCTGGCGGCGCAGCACGGCGCCGGGGCCTACCGGCCGGGGTTCGCGCCGTCGGCGCTGGCCGAGGTGCCCGCCTTGGCGCTGCGGGCCGGCGCGGCCTGGGGCGTCGCGGCGGCGCTGGCGGCGGCGGGTTCACGCGCGGGCGCGCTCGGCTGGGCGGCGCTGCTCGCCGCCTTCGCCGTCACCACGCTGGCCGCGGGCGCGCTGCGCGCCCTCGGCTACGGGCTGCGGCGCCGCTCGGGCCGCCGCAACCCCCGCTCCACCCTGATCGTCGACGCGGGCGCGCAGGGCCGGCGGGTCGCCACCGCGCTGCACGAGCACCCCGAGTACGGGATGCGCCCGGTCGGCGTGGTCACCCCCGACCCGGGCGCGGAGCCCACCGACCCCGCGCTGCGGCTGCTCGCCGCGGCCCTGCACGCGCAGACCCCCGGCGCGCCGCCCGACCTGCCGCTGCCGGTGCTCACCGGGCACGGCGAGATCACCCGCGCGGTGATCCAGAACAGCGTGCGGCACGCGGTCGTCGTCGGCCCGCCCGCGCTCGACGCGCGCACCACCGCGACGGTGCGGCTGCTGGCCGCGCAGGGCTGCTGCGTGTGGCAGCTGAGCACGGACCGCGGGCCCGTACCGCCCGCGCACCTGTGGGGGTTCGCCTGCCGGCGGCTGGAGCTGGAGCCCTATCCGGTGCCTCGGCCGGGGCGGTGGGCCAAGCGGGCGCTGGACGCGGCGCTGTCCGGGATCGCGCTGCTCGGCCTGTCGCCGGTGCTGGCCGGGTGCGCGCTGGCGATGCGGATCGCCGACGGACCCGGCGTGATCTTCCGGCAGGAGCGGATCGGGCTCGGCGGACGGCCGTTCACCCTGCTGAAGTTCCGCACGCTGCGGCCGCGCACCGCGCAGGAGTCGGCGACCCGGTGGAGCGTGGTGGACGACCACCGGATGAGCCGCGCCGGGCGGCTGCTGCGCCGCACCTCGCTCGACGAGCTGCCGCAGCTGTGGAACGTGCTGCGCGGCGACATGAGCCTGGTCGGGCCGCGCCCCGAACGCCCCTACTTCGTCGAGCAGTTCAGCCGCGCGTACCCCGGCTACCAGGACCGGCACCGGATGCCGGCCGGGATCACCGGCCTGGCGCAGGTGCACGGGCTGCGCGGCGACACCTCCATCGCGGACCGCGCGCGCTTCGACAACCACTACATCGACAGCTGGTCGTGGTGGCAGGACGTGGCGATCATGCTGCGCACCGTCGGCTCGCTGTTCCGGCTGGGCGGCAGCTGATGGCGAGCACGATCCCGGACCGGCGCGCGCCGGCCCCCGCCGCCGGCCCTGCGGCGCGGCCGGCCCCCCACCCGCGGCCGCCGCGGCCCGGCCGCCGGCCGGCGCTCGCCCTGCCCGATGCGCTGCGGCCGTACGCCTGGCTGGCGCCGCTGCTGCCCGCAGTCGCCACCGTCCTGCTGCTCGCGGCGCCGGTGGCCTCCGGCGACGTCAGCGCGTCCGGCAAGGTCACCCCGGCCGACGCCGCGTCCGCGGTGCTCGTGCTGACCTGCGCGGTGCGGCTGCTGCGCGCTCGGCGCCGCCTGCTCAGCCCGGCCGCCGCGCTGGTGCTGGGCGCGCCGCTGGCCGGTTTCGCGGTCGCCGCCGCGACCTCGCCCGACCCGGGCGCGGGCGTCGCCGGATTCCTGCGCTACGCCCAGGTGTTCGTGCTGGTGCCGGCCGCCGTCGTGCTGCTGCTGCGGGACCGCAGGGACTTCGCGGTGGTCGCCGGGTCGATCGTGGCGCTGGCCCTGGTGCAGGGCGCGGTCGGGGTGTGGCAGTACGCCACCGGCACCGGCGCCTCGTACGCGGGCGAGGACATCCGGGCGGTGGGCACCTTCGGGCCCTCGGACGTGATGGACATGGCCACCGTCGTCGCGTACGGGCTGCTGGTCGCCGCCGCCTGGGCGCTCGCGCCGGGCCCGCGGCGCGTCCGGCTGGCCGCGCTCGGCTGCGCGGCGGCGCTGCTCGCGCCGCTCACCGTGTCCTTCAGCCGCGGCACCTGGATCGCCACGGCGGTCGCGGGCAGCGCGATGATCGTGCTCGCCGGGCGCCGGCAGGCGGTGCGGATCCTCGGCGTGCTGGCCGCCTGCGCGGTGCTGCTGGTCGGCGGCTGCGGGGTCGGCTCGCAGATGATCGGCCAGCGGCTGGCGAGCATCACCCAGGTCACCGACGCGCCCGACCCGTCCGTCACCGACCGGTACACGCTGTGGGCCGCCGCGCTGGACATGTGGCGCGAGCACCCGGTGGCCGGGGTGGGCCTCAAGCGGTTCCCCGAGGAGCGGGACGGCCACGCCTCGCTCGCGCTGTCCTCCGGCAGCGACACGGCAGGCGCGGGCCAGGTGTTCCGCCGCGAGCCGCTGCTCTCGCCGCACAACATGTACCTGCTCACCCTCAGCGAGCAGGGGCTGGTGGGCTGCGCCCTGCTGACCGGCTCCTGGGCGGCGCTGCTGGCCGCCGGCGTCGCCCGGCTGCGCAGGGCCGCGGTCCGCGGCCGGCGCGGTGGGCCCGCGGCGTGCGGACTCGCCGCGGTGGGCCTGCTGCTGTGGCAGTGCACCGACTTCCTCTACGCCGACATCGGCGGCCCGTCGACCGTGCTGACCGCCGTGCTGCTCGGCCTCACCGCCTGGTGGGCCCTCGACCCCGGCCCGCACCCGCCAGGACCGGAGCCGCGCGGATGACCGGCCTCCACCCGCCGCCCGCCCCGCCGCGCGGGCGCGGGCTCGCGTGGGCGGCGGGGGTCACCGCCGGGCTGAGCGCGGTGGGTTCGGTCGGCGGGCTGGTCCGCGACCAGGCGATCGCGCACCTCTTCGGGGCCGGCGCGGAGAGCGACGCGTTCCTCGTCGCTTGGACGGTGCCGGAGATGGCGGCGACCGTGCTGATCGAGGACGCGATGGCGCTGCTGATGGTGCCGGCGTTCAGCGCGGTGCTCGCGCGCGGCGGCGGCGCGCGCGGGCTGGTGCGCGGAACCCTGCCGAAGCTCCTCGCGCTGCTCGCCGCCCTGACCGCGGCGCTCGCCGCCGCCGCGCCCTACGTCGTGGACGTCCTCGCCCCCGGCCTCGCCGACCCCCGCGCCGCCGTCGCCTGCACCCGCCTGACCGCCCTCACCGTCCTCACCTTCGGCCTCGCCGGCTACCTGAGCGCCGCCCTCCGCGCCCACCGCCGCTTCGTCCCCCCCGCCGCGATCTACGTCGCCTACAACGCCGGCATCATCGCCACCCTGCTGGCCCTCCACACCCGCTACGGCATCCGCGCCGCCGCCGCCGGAGTCGCCGTCGGCGGCCTCTGCATGGTCCTCATCCAACTCCCCGCCTTCGCCTCGACATTGCGCGCAACCCCGCCCCCCGCAGGCGGAAGCCCGGCCACCGGCCAGGACCACTCCGCCGCCTTCACCGAAGCCGCTGCGGCCGCCGCTGCCACCGGAGGCCCGGCCACCGGCCCGGCGCACCCGATCCGCGCCGGGCAGGCCGCCACCGCCGTACAACCAGCCGCCGTGCACGCGCACGCGGCCCCCATCGAAGCCCGGACAGCACACCGCACCGCGGAGCCCGCCCACTCCGCCTCCAGGGAGGCAGCGCCGGAGCCCGCCGCCGACTGGTCCGCCCCCGGCGGCCAACCGGCCACCGGCCCAAGCAGGCCCGCGCACGCCGGGCAGGCCGCCACCGCCGTACAACCAGCCGCCGTGCACGCGCACGCGGCCCCCACCGAAGCCCGGACAGCACACCGCACCGCGGAGACCGCCGCAGGCGAGAACCCGGCCACCGGCCCGGCGCAGGCCGAACAGGCCGCCGCAGGCGACCGGCGGTGGGCCCGCACCGCGGAGACCGCCGCAGGCGGAAAGGGGTACCGGGTCGTCGCCCAGCGGCGAGCGGACCGGCGGCTGCGAGGCGAAGGGGGGCGGACCGGGGTGGCGCTGGCGCTGCTCGCGCCGGTGGTGCTGTTCACCCTCGGCCGGCAGGCACAGGTCCTGGTGGAGCGGTTCTTCGCCGCGCCGCTGCCCGCCGGGGCGATCTCGCACCTCAACTACGCCCAGAAGGTGGCGCAGTTGCCGATGGCGCTGTCGCTGATGATCTGCACGGTCACCTTTCCCGTGGTGTCGCGCGCGCTCGCGGAGGGGGACCGGGAGCTGGCCAGGCGGCGGGTCGTGCGCGATCTGAACCTGGCCTGCCTGGTGGTGCTGGCCGGCACCGCGTACGTGCTGGCCTGCGCACCGCAGATCACCCACGTGCTCTTCCAGCGCGGCGAGTTCGACGCCGCGGACACCGCGGCCACGGCCGGCGTGATGCGGGTGTACGCGCTCGGCCTGCTCGGCCAGACCCTGGTGGGCGCGCTGATCCGGCCGTACTTCTCCGCCGCCAGGCCCACCTGGTACCCGGCCGCCTCGATGGCGGCGGGGCTGCTGGTCACGGCCGTGGCGGACGCCGCCGCGGCCGGGCCGTGGGGCGCCTACGGCATCGCCGCGGGCAACGCGGCGGGGATCAGCGTGACCGCCGTGCTGCTGCTGCGCGGCCTCGCCCGCCGCGGCGTCGACGTGCCCGCCCGCACCCTCGCGCCGGGCCTGGCCAGGACCGCCGCGGCCGCGCTGGCCGCCGCGGCCGCCGGGTGGGCGCTGGCCGCCCGGCTGCCGGACCCGCCGGTGGCCGCCGCGGCCTGCGCGCTCGCGGTACCCGCGGTGTTCGCCCTCGCGGCCGTCGCGCTGCGCGCCCCCGAAGTCCCGTACCTGTTCGCCCCCGTACTGCGTAAGGGCCGCCCATGACCGCTGAACTCGCCGTCCCCCCGGGGTCCGAGGCCGCCCGGCGGGCGCCCTGGACGCTGATGTACCACTCGGTGGGGGACCCCTCCGACGACCCGTACCTGATCACCGTCAGCCCGGACCGGCTGACCCGGCAGCTGCGCTGGCTGAGCCGCCGCGGCCTGACCGGCGTGAGCATGCGCGAACTGCTGGCCGCCCGCGCGCTCGGCCGGGCGGCCGGCCTGGTCGGCCTGACCTTCGACGACGGCTACGCCGACTTCCTCACCGACGCCGTGCCGCTGCTGCGCAGGCACGGCCACACCGCGACGGTGTTCGTGCTGCCGGGACGCCTCGGCGGCGACAACGCATGGGACGGGCAGGGGCCGCGCAAGCCGCTGCTGGACGCCGGCGGCATCCGCGCCGCCGAGGCCGAGGGGATGGAGATCGGCTCGCACGGCCTGCTGCACCTGGACCTGACCGCGACCGACGACGCCACGCTGGACGCCGAGGCCGCGGAGAGCCGCAGCCGGCTCGCCGAGATCACCGGCACCGTGCCCGGCGGCTTCTGCTACCCCTACGGCGCGGTCGACGCCCGCGCGCTGCTCGCGGTGCGGCGGGCCGGGTACGCGTACGCCTGCGCGGTCGATCCGGGCCCGCTGGCCGGGGCGTTCGCGCTGCCGCGCACGTACGTCGGGGAGCGCGACAGCGCGGCGCGGCTGCACGCCAAGCGCGTCCTGCACCGGACGCGCGGCGCCCGGCTCGCCGAACTCCCCGACCCCCAGCGGCAGCCGCAGCCGCAGCCCCGGCCGCAGGGCCGCGCGCCCCACGACCCGTCAGAACCGGCGGCACCATCCTCCCGGGAGGACACATGAGAGTCCTGCACGTCATCACCGGCCTCGGCGTCGGCGGCGCCGAGCAGCAACTGCGCCTTCTGCTGCGCCACTTGCCGGCCGAGTGCGAGGTGGTGACGCTGACCAACCCAGGCGCGGTGGCGGACGGCCTGCGCGCCGACGAGGTGCCCGTCACCAACCTGGGCATGCACGGCAACCGCGACCTGTCGGTGCTGCCGCGGCTGGCCCGGCTGATCCGCGCCGGGCGGTACGACGTCGTGCACACCCACCTGTACCGCGCCTGCGTCTACGGCCGGCTCGCGGCGCGGCTGGCCGGGGTGCGCACCGTCGTCGCCACCGAGCACTCGCTGGGCGAGACGCAGATGGAGGGCCGCCCGCTGACCCTCGCGACCCGCACGCTGTACCGGGCGACCGAACGGCTCGGCTCCGGCACCCTCGCCGTCTCCGAGACGGTCGCGCGGCGCCTCGACGGCTGGGGCGTGCCGCCCGCCCGCGTGCACCTCGCGCCGAACGGCATCGACCCCGAGGCGTTCGCCTTCTCGGCGGCCGCCCGGCTGGAGACCCGGGACCGGCTCGGCATCCCGCAGCACGCCTACGTCGTCGGCGGGGTCGGCCGCCAGGTGCCGGGCAAGAACTTCGACGACCTGATCCGCGCGGTCGCCGCGAACCGGGACGCGCACCTGCTGCTGGTCGGCGACGGCCCGGAGCGCACCCCGCTGCTGCGGATCGTCCACCAGGTCGGCGCGGGCGGCCGGGTGCACTTCGCCGGGTCGCACGAGCACCCGGCGCCCCGCGAGCCCGGGGTGCCCGACCTGCTGTCCGCCATGGACCTGTTCGTCTCGCCCAGCCCCGAGGAGTCCTTCGGCCTCGCGGTCGTCGAGGCGCTGGCGGCGGGCCTCCCGGTGCTGTACGTGGCGTGTCCCGCCGTCGAGGACCTCGCGCCCCAGGACGCGCCGGGCGCCCGCCGCGTCGGCGGCTACGAACTGGCCGCCGCGATCCGCCAGGAGCTGCTGGCGGGCTCGCGCCGGATGCCGGTGCCGGCGGCGGTCGGCCACTACCACATCGCCCGTACCGCCCAGGCGGTCATGGCCCTGTACACCGCCGTCACCGCGACCGCCGCCGGCGCCCCGACCCCGCTCCCGGCCCCCGCGTCCAGCGGCGCGCCCACCGCGCCCGCTCAGGACTCCCCCGGCGCCCAGCCCGGGACCACCGCACTCGCCCCAGCAGAGAAATGAGCGCAGCCATGAAGGACCCCGCCGGCACGCCCGGCCTCCGCGACCCGCACCACCGCCGCCGGCGCCCCGCCCTGCGCGCGCTGCCGCGCTGGGCCCCGCTGCCGCTCGGCGTCGGCCTCGGCCTCGCCTGCGGCCTCGGCTACGGACTGGCCGCGACGCCGCAGTACAGCGCGACCGCGTACGTGATGGTGGTGCCGGCCCGCGGCGGCGACCCGGCGGCCACCGCGGGCTTCGCGCAGGCGTACGGACGCATCGTCACCGGGTCCTCGGTGCTCGCCGGAGCCGAGAGCGCGACCGGCACCCCGGCCGCGGACCTGCGCACGCACGTGCAGGCGGCGACCTCGCCGGACGCGCCGATGATCTCGGTCACCGGCACGGCGGCGCGCGGGCGGGCCGCCGCGGGCATCGCGGACGCCGTCGCCCGGTCGCTGGCCGCGACCGGCAACCGCACGGCCGCCGACACCGGGGTGCGCCTGCTGCTGTTCTCGCGCGCCACCGCGCCCACCGCGCCGTCCTCCCCGTCGGCGCCGCTGTCCGGCGCGGTCGGCGCGAGCGCGGGCGGGCTGCTTGCCGCGCTCGCGCTGCTGGTACGCCGCCCGACCGACCCGGCCGACTCCGCCGAGCCGACCACGGTGGCGCCCGCGGCCGCCACCGTGCCGGGGCCCGCCCAGGAGCCCGTCAGGGCGTCGGTGTGACGCCGCGGGAGGCCGGCGCGGGCACGGGTGGGGGCACGGACACGGAGGCCGTCGCGAACGCCGCCGTGCCCGGCGCGCGGCAGCCGGCGCACCGCGCCGGGCACGGCGACCGCGGCGCACTGGTCGTCGAGGTGTGCCGGGACCCGGAGGCGTTCGCCGCACTGGGCCCGGAGTGGGACGCGCTGTACCGGCGGTGCCCCACCGCGACGCCGTTCCAGAGCCACGCCTGGCTGCACTCCTGGTGGCTGTCGTACGGCAGGCCCGGCCGGCTGCGGCTGGTCCTGGTGCGGCGCGGCGGGGAGTTGGCGGCGGTGGCTCCGCTGGTCCGCGGCGGCGGGCTGCCGCGGACGCTGGCGTTCGCCGGCGGCGTGCTCACCGACCACATGGACGTGCTGATCGCGGACGGCGACGCCACCGAGGCCGCCGCCACCGAGGCCGGCTCCGCCGTGCTCGACGCGCTCGTCACCGGGATGCGGCGGGCGGCCCGCGGCGGCGTGCTCGACCTGCGCGAGGTGCGTCCCGGCGGCGCGGCCGAGCGCGTGTACGCGCGCTGGAACGCCCCCCGGCGGCAACTCCCCGACTCGGTCTGCCTGGAACTGCCGGGGCTGCCGATGGACGGGCTGATCGCACGCGTCGGCAGCGGGCGCGGCCAGCGCATCCGCAAGTCGCTGCGCGACCTCGACCGGGCCGGCATCACGGCGCACGACGTGCCGCCGGAGCGGGTGCCGGCCGCGGTCGCGGGGCTGCTGCGGCTGCACCTTCGGCAGTGGGAGGGCCGCGGGGTGACGCCCGAGCACACCCGCGAGCGGTTCGCCGCGCACCTGGCCCGCGCGGCGGCCGGGCTCGCCGCCTCGGGCGGCGCGGCGGTCACCGAGTACCGCAGGGACCGCGACGGCGAGGTGGTCGCGGCCGGACTGACCGTGCTCTCGCCGCGCCTGGCGGGCGGCTACCTCTACGGCGCGAGCCCCGCGCTGCGCGAGGCCAAGCTGGACGTGATGACGCTGCTCACCCGGCACACCGCCGGGCTCGCGGCGGCCGGCGGGCGCGAGACGCTGAGCCTGCTGCGCGGCGCGGAGCCGTACAAGTACCACTGGCAGCCCGAGCCCCGGCCCAACCGGCGGCTGCTGCTGTCCGGCCGCGCGGCCGCCCCGGCGATGCTGCTGCGGTACGCGCTCGCCCGCGGCCGGGCGGCCGCCACCCGGTCCGCCCGGCTGCGCGCCCTGCGCGACCGGGTGCGGTCCCGGCTGCGCACCCGGCGCTGACCCCGGCGGGGCACGGGCGCCGGGTGCGCTGCCGGGAGCCTCACGCCTTGCCGCTCGCCCGCGCCTTCGGCCGCAGCTTCACGCACACCTCGGCGTCGTCGTAGGACTTCTTGAGCTCCTCGCTGAGCGGCATCGGCGCGCAGGACTCGACCAGGGCGCCGGCCGGCGCGGGAACGGGACGGGCGGCGCCGGCCCCTGCCGGCGCGGGCAGGGTGCCCGGCAGCGGCACGGCCGTGGGCGGGGCGGTGGGCTTGGCCGTCGGCGCCGGGGTGGGCTTGGCGGTGGGCGCGGCGGTCTGGGGCGGCGTCACGGCCGGTGCCGGCGGGAGCGCCGGCGTGGGCGTGGCGCCCGGCGTCGCGGGGAGCGTCGGGGTGGGCGGAGCCGTCGGGGTCGGCTTCGCGGTGACCGTGGGCGTCGCCGTGGGGGTGGGCGCCGGGACGACGGGCGCGACCTTGCGGCCGTAGAGCAGCGCCCGGTAGACCGCCGTCGCCTTCGGGTTGTCCGTGCACTGCCACACGCCGTGCGGGCAGTAGTCGGTGATGGTCTGGTAGAGCGGCCGGTGCTGGGCGATCCAGGTGAGCATCAGGCTCATGTAGTCCGGGTTGTCGCCGTTCCTGAACAGCCCCCACTCCGGGTACGAGATCGCCTTGTGGTGCCGCGCCGCGAACGCCACCTGCGCCTGCAGCCCGTACGGCTCGGTGACCTGGTCGAAGAAGGACTCGCCCGGCGGCTGGTCGTAGGAGTCCATGCCGACGACGTCGACGCTCGCGTCGCCCGGGTAGCACTCGGTCCAGGCGATCGCGTCGCGGCCGCGGTTGGGCGCGAAGTCGAAGCGGAAGTGCTGGCCGGGGACCGCGCGCATGGCGGCGACGACGCGGTTCCAGTACGCCTTCCAGCCCGCCGGGTCGGGCCCGCAGCGGTGCGAGTACGTGGCGCCGTTCATCTCCCAGCCGAGCACGATGACGGTGTCCGGCACGCCCAGCGACACCAGGTGCTGGGCGAGGCGGGTGAAGTGCGCGTCGTACGCGCCGCTCGCGCCCCGCTGGATCAGGCCGCGGACCTGGTAGTCCGACAGGTGGTCCTCGTTGTGCTGCTGCATCGGCACGTTGAGCACCAGCATCCGGCCGGGCTCGGCGCGCTGCCAGTCCGCCCACGGCTGGAGCAGCCCGGTGTCGCCCTCGATCGCGTCCCAGGTGTCGCCCGGCAGATACGTGTGGCCGACCCGGATGTCGGTGCCGCCGAGCCACGTCTGCAACGCGGCCAGGCTCCGCACCCCCTGCTCTCCCGAGTCGGTGAAGGCGCCCATCGGCGGCAGCCGCGTGCCGGGCAGCACACCGTAGGGCGCGGCGGCGGGTGACCCGCCGGACGCGGTGGCGGACCCGGTGGCGGCGGGCGCGGCGGCGGGCCGCGCGGGCTTGTCGTCACCGAGCGCGACCACTCTCAGCCCGGACAGCAGCACCGCGGCCGTGGCCGCTCCGGCCGCCGCCCTCGCCATCCAGTGACGTCGACGGGCCATGGACACTCCTTCGTCGCCGTGCCGGCGCCGGGGACTTCGACGCCTTCTGACGATCAGTCATAACGTACGACGAATTCAACCGCGCTTTATAGGGGGCCGTCCGGGCCATCCTCGCGGAAAGCCTCGCGGAAGGGCACATGCTGCGTGAGCCGGAAAGGCAGCGGTGAGGGAATTCCGTCACTCCGTCAATACCGTTCAGCGGCCGCGCGGTACATCACTCGGGCGGATGAATTTTCTCCTCGCCCGCACCGATGATCCGTATGTTCGCCTGCCCCGGAGGCAGGATGAGCGGGCGTCAGGCGGCGGGCCGGCGCGGCGGCGAGCGGGAGGAGCCCGGCATGGTGACGCGCAGAAGGATGCTGACCACCGGTCTCAGCACGGCGGCGGCCGTCTCCGGCACCGCGGTGGCGCTGCGCCCCATGCTCACGGCCGGGAGCCCGGCGGACGGCAAGGCGGCGGGGAGGGCGGCGGGGAAGGACGGCGTGCCCGGCGACCACGACGCGCCGCTCTTCGACGAGATCTACCGCGGCCGCCGCATCCAGGGCTTCCGCACGGCCTCGGAGAGCGGCGTCGCGCTCTTCGTGGACGGCCGGCCGCTGCATGTGATGCGGCGGGTGGACGGCAGCTGGATCAGCATGGCCAACCACTTCCAGCCGTTCCTGACGCCGCTGGCCACCGCCCGCGGCGCGGTCGACGTCATCGGGCACGCCCCGCTGACCGACGGAACCGAGCGCGTCGCCCATGACGACCACTGACCTGCCGAGGGGTGCGTTCTCGTGTACACCCGTGTGAACCAGCGCCATCTGACGAGCGCCCAGCGCTCCCGGTTCGTCGAGGCGGTCGTGCAGCTCAAGCGGATGGGCGCCTACGACAAGTACGTCACGCTGCACGCCCGGTACTTCGCCGCGGACGGCGAGAGCGGGCTGCGGATGGCGCACATGGCGCCGACGTTCTTCCCCTGGCACCGCCAGTTCCTGCTCACCTTCGAACGCGAGCTGCAGACCGTCGATCCGGGCGTCACCATCCCGTACTGGGACTGGACCGCCGACCGCACCGCGGACTCCCCGCTGTGGGACGCCGACTTCATGGGCGGCAACGGCCGCGACAGCGACGGCCAGGTGATGACCGGGCCCTTCGCCTACCAGGGCGGCAACTGGCCGATCACCTACGGCGTCACCGACGAGAAGTACCTGACCCGCAGCCTCGGCCGGCCCGACCGGCCGATCGCGCTGCCCACCGCGGCCGAGCTGGGCAGCGCGCTGGCGATGGGCACCTACGACACCGCGCCGTGGAACTCCGCGCCGGCCACCAAGGGGTTCCGCAACAAGTTCGAGGGCTGGACGGTCAGCCCGGAGAAGGGCGGCTACCTGCACAACCGGGTGCACCAGTGGATCGGCGGCCACATGACCGGCGGCACCTCGCCGAACGACCCGGTGTTCTGGCTGCACCACGCCTTCGTCGACCTGATCTGGGTGCGCTGGCAGCGCAGGCACCCGCACGCCGGGTACCTGCCGGCCAAGCCGCTCGGCGCGAAGGACCCGCAGCACGGGCGGGTGATGAGCCTGACGGAGGCGATGCCGCCGTTCGGCGTGAAGCCGTCGGCGCTGCTGGACCACCGGAGGTTCTACACCTACGAGGAGAGCTGAGCGCGGGCGCCGCCGCGGGCGCGCGCGAAGGCCTCCCGGCACGCGCGTGGGATGCGTGCGCCGGGAGGCCGTGTGACGAGCGCGGACGACCGCGCCGGCCTACCAGGCGGTGTCGACGCCGTGCACCGAGGCGTTGGTGCACTGGTTGCCGAAGGCCGGGTTGAGCAGGCCGATCACGTCCACGGTGTTGCCGCACACGTTCACCGGAACGTGCACGGGCACCTGGATGAGGTTGCCGGACAGCACGCCCGGCGAACCGACCGCAGCACCCTGGGCGCCGGCGTCGGCCATGGCCATACCAGCGCCGCCGGCCAGAACGGCACCCGCGGCGGCGGTGACAGCCGCGGCCTTTGCGATACGCGACATCTGAGATCTCCCTGAGAACGAGAACCAGCCGCAGCACCTGCGGCTTTTGACGCTCTGCGCAACGGCGGGAGATCACGGTTGGTCACGCCGGTTGAGCCGATCCAGTGACGGCGGCCTCCATCGGACCGCCGTCACGACGCCCTCGGGACGCTCCCGGGGTCGGCGCAGGGTAGGCGCAGGGTCCGCGTCGGGTCCGCGTCGGGGCCTGTCAGGCCGCCGGGACCACCGGAACCGCCGGGACAGCGGACGCGGACGGCGCGACGCTCGGCGCCGCGCTCGCCGTGTCGGAGGCCGCGCCCAGCAGGCCGCCCAGCAGCGCGCTGAGGGTGTCCACCAGGCCGCTGACCACGCCGGTCGCCGCGCTGAGCAGGCCGGTCAGGGAGTCGGTGAGCGACTTGACCAGTCCGTCCAGCGCGGTCTGCAGCTGGGTCAGCGCGTCGGAGGCGGCGTCACGGGCGGCCCGGTTCGCCGTGCGCTCCGTGTTCGCCTCGCGGGTGGCGGCGATGGACGCCTTCGCGGCGTCCGCCTCCTTGGCGAGGGTCGCGGCCTGCGCGTCCCCGGCGACCGCGTCCTCGACGAACTTCGCCACAGGGGTGGCCACGTGGCCGACCCCGCCGAGGGTCCTGGCCTGCGCGATGATGGTGGCCCGGTCCGCCGCCGCGGCGACCGGACGGGACGTGCGGATCGCGTGGTGGGGCGCTTCGGCGGACGCGGAGGAGGCGGCCAGCACTCCGCCGGTGACGCCGCCGACGAGCGCGAGAGAGACGACCACGCCGGTGATCCGGTGGGTACGCATGGGACGGTTCCCTTCGGGAGGCGAAAACAGCTATGTGGCCCCACGGTGAAAAACCGAAAGTCGCACCGCAACCCGCGGTGTCCACCTGTCGGAGTAGCTCCCGGCCGCCTCCTTCGCGCAATTCGGCTGCGAGCGTGCGGGGTTAGCCGCCGGCGGCTCTTTATCAGCAACTGGGCCGTTGGAGTGCGGCACTGACCGGGATATTCCCCGAACGGAGGAATCCCGCGGCCGCTGGTCGCCCGCTGAGGTGATATCCGCACGATTCGGGCCCCCCAGGCGGTTAGGGTCCCGCGCATGACCCAGACCAGCCAGAGCAGTAGCACGTCCACGCCGTCGCTCCGCAGCAGGCTCGGCACCCTCGTGGTGATCCCGTGGGCCGGCGAACACCACGAGGACGGGGCCGACATGCCCTTCCTGATGGCGTACTCGCTCGGCGACGGCGTGGCGGGGCCGGAGGACACGCGGGAGGCCGTGCTGGAGGCCGCCGCGGAGATCGGGCTGCCGGTCGGCGGCATGATCCTCGACGTGGCCATGGCGCAGAAGCCGCCGGTCAAGGTGCTCGTCGAGGGCGGCCAGGCGGTGCTCACCATGCCGTACCTGCACGTCAACTGCCCGGTGCCGGCGCAGTGGACGACCGCCGCACGGACCCGCGGCGCGGTCTACGTCATCCTCGCCAGCCGCCCCTGGCCGCAGGCGGCCCCCGGCGCCGCGCTCACCGAGGAGCAGCTGCGCGCGTTCGCCGCGGACGAGGAGGTGCTCGGCACCGCCGCGCACTGCCTGGTGCCGGTCAGCACGGTCCGCTAGCGGCGTGACCGCACATGCGCAGGGGCGCCCCCGCGGTGGGGGCGCCCTTCGTGCCGTACTGCGGACAGCAGGCGGTGGTCGGCAGGCGGTGGTCGGCGGGCGGCCGACGGCAGGAGTACGGCTCCGATCAGCCGTTGACGATCTGGTTGCCGGCGCTGACCGCGTCGGAACCTGCCTTCACGGCGTCCTTGACGGCGGCGACCTTCTGGCCGACGCCGGTCTCCTGGGCGACGCCGCTGGCGACCGGCGCCGCCTGCGAGCCCACCGCGGAGGCGGTCACGGCGGTGCTGGTCAGCGTGCTGCCCAGATCGGCGGCCTGTGCGGCGGTCGTCGCGGTGGCGGCCAGCAGGAAGGAGCCGGCGGCCGCGGTGGTGAGGATTCGGCATACATTCATGATCGATACAACGTCCGGGCCCCCCGGCAGGGCACGCTCCGCACGCCATCCGTCAGCCGCCGTCCAGCGGATTCACCCGCGCGCGGGACCCGGGCGGCGGCCTGTTGCCGTGCCGTGACAGCGGGCGCACGCGGCGGCGACCAACGCCGGGCACGCTCATGGACAGCGCTGCTCGCGCCACCGCATCCGCCGCACGTTCCTTGGGGGAACCGCCATGTCCGCTCCGACCCGCCGGCCGCACAACACCACCGCCGCCATCGTCCTGACCGCGGGCATCACCGCGGGCGCGACCCTGCTGCTGTCCGCCTGCGGCCCCGAGGACACCGCGGGCGCCGGCGCCTCGCCGTCGGCCTCGCACAGCGCGACCGGGACCGGGACGAGCAGCGGCACGAGCCACAGCGCCAACCTGACCGCCGGCAACGGCGGCTCCGGCTCCGGCAAGCCATCGGGCAAGGCGTCCGGCAGCGGCGCGAAGCCGGCCGCGAGCGTCCCCCCGGCGGCCGGCACCGCCCCCCGCAACGGCACCGCCCACAACGGGCTGACGATCAGCGACGGCAGCCGCTACGTCGTCATGAACGGCACCCGGGTGGACTTCGGCACCCAGGTCCGCGACCTGTCCTGGTCGCCCGACGGCCGCAGGGCGGCCTTCATCGACGGCGACGGCGACCTCGCGGTCAGCAACCCGGACGGCAGCGGCCGGATCACCGCCGCCCGCAACCCGGGCGGCCAGAACTGGTCGCACCCGACCTGGCTGGTCCGCCCCGCCGACCACAGCACCGGCTACCCGGCCGCCAGCGAGCTGATCTTCTCGGCCCGCACCGGCAGCACCTCACGGCTGGTCCACGTCCCGACCACCGCCCACGACGCCACCCCGAAGCCGCTGCAGCTGAACCACGAGTCGGGCGAGGACGTCGCGCCGCTGCCGCAGACCGGGAACCTGTGGCCCAGCGCGGCCGGCGTCCACGGCATGTCCGTCTACGCCAACGCGGCCACCGGGGACGTCTTCATCCGCGACGACTACCTGCGCCAGCAGGGGTCGGCGCTGACCGAGGGCTCGGAGCCCGCGCTGTCCTCGGGGCCCGACCAGGACATCGTCTTCGTCCGCTCGGTCGGCGGCCACGACCACCTCTTCGTCGAGCACTCCACCGACAGCGGCCCGACCTACCGGGACCTCACGCCGCACGCCACCACCGACTACACCGAGCCCGCCTGGTCCGCCGACGGCCGCACCATCGCGGCCCGCACCACGCAGGGCGTCGTGACGCTGCCGGCCGACGGCTCGCACGCACCCGTGGTGACCTCCGGCTACCACGGCCTGCCCGCCTACCGGGCCTCCTGACCGCCCGCCACGTCCTGGTCCTGCCCGCGAGCGGCCAGTTCGGCGCGCAGCTCGCCGAGGTGCGCGTCGGACGTGTCGTGCGGCAGGAACTCGACGACGTCCAGGAAGCGGAACAGCACCTGGTCGGCGGTGACCGCGAACTCGTAGTCCGCGAAGCCCACCACCGCGCCCGTCGCGCCGCGCACCGCGCCCCGTACGACGTGCTCGGTCATCGGGTCGGGGTGCTGCGCGTCCAGCCCGCGGCGGGCGTTGGGACGGGCCAGGTAGGGGCAGACCATCGACGCGTAGAGCATGCACGCCCGGTGGCCCGGGCCTTCCAGGGTGGGCGCGAGGTTGCGGTACGGACGGCCCGCCGCGAGCGCCTCGCCGATCGCACCGCTCTCGGTGGCGCCCACCACGCGCCAGACCGGACCGCGCGGCATCAGCTCGCCGCACACCGAACACCGCCGCCCCTGGGCGCAGTCGGCGCTGCGCCGGCGGTCGGTCAGCGCGAACTGCGGCAGCTCCCCGTCCCACGGGGTGATCGCCGGCACCGGGTAGCCGCGCGCGTCACGCGGCCGCGCCCCGACCGCGGGCGGCACCGGCACGGCCTCAAACCGCACGGCCGCCGTCCTCGTGCGCCGGGCCCTGCCGCTCCCGCCACTCGGCGACGGCCTGCTCGACGTCGAAGGGCGCGAGGTTCAGCGGCGGCCCGTCCAGCGGGCGGCGCAGCGCCGCCTCGATCTTCTCGTTGAGGTCCGCGACGATCTGCCGCACCTGCCGCTCCGTGCGCGCCCGCGCCGCCTCGGCCATCGCGTCCTCGGCCTCCTTGCGCAGCACCAGGGACGGCGGCAGGAAGGACAGGCCCTCGCGCTGCATCTTGCCCTTGATCCACCACAGTTCGTCGTAGGGAGCGCTCAGCGACGGCAGCGGCTTGCCCTTGCCGGTCAGCCCCTCGAACGCGCCGCGCTCCTCGGCCTCCCGGATCTGCTTGTCTGCCCAGGTCTCGAAGGAGACCCCCGGTGGCTTGCGTTCGGTCATGTCTCACTCCTCGGCTTCGAGCGGCACCTCCGAGGGTACTGGGCGGCGCGGCGCCGGACCCGTACGGGCCGGTCGGAGCCGGTACGGGCCGACCGGTGGCGCACGGACCCCGAGCGGGGCGCGCCACGTCGCCGGCTCCGGGGAGCGACAGCGGAAGCTCTCTCACGGCCGCCCCGCGCCACCGGCGCCACCGCCGTCACCCCTGTTGCCGCAGCCGTCCGGGGGACTTCCGACATCAGGACCACCGCTTGATGCGACTATGTCACTTTTGCCACGATCGCATCGGAGCGCCACTGCTGCGCCCGCACAAGCCGGGCCGGTAGGCTTTCCGTGTGATCTTCAAGCGCATCGGAAACGGGCGGCCGTACCCGGACCACGGCCGGGTCAGCACGCGCGAATGGGCGGACGTGGCCCCCCGTCCCGTGCGGCTGGACCAGTTGGTGACCACCAAGGGACAGCTCGACCTGGAGACGCTTCTGGCCGAGGACTCGACCTTCTACGGCGACCTCTTCGCCCATGTCGTGAAATGGCAGGGCGACCTCTATCTGGAGGACGGCCTGCACCGGGCGGTGCGCGCCGCGCTGCAGCAGCGTCAAGTGCTCCACGCCCGGGTCCTGGAGATGGACTGACAATCCGCTTACGCTGCGCTCATGAGCATGCTCACCCCCTCCGGAATGGGCGGGAAGTACCGGGTCACCGGTAACGCCTACCCGCGGATGCGCCGGCCCCGGCGGCGCGGCCGGATCTTCGCCTCGGTGATCGCCTCGGTCGTCGTCCTCGGCTTGTTCGGCTGGGGGGCCGTCCAGCTGTTCCACGTCTTCAAGGGCGACGACGGCGACACCAAGGCGAACGCCGCGCCCCAGAACCCCGCGTCCTGCAAACCCGCGCCGACCCCCACGGCCACCGGCAAGCCCGCGCCCATGCCTCAGCCGTCCGGGGTCACCCTGAACGTGCTCAACGCGACGGCGCGCGGCGGCCTGGCCAAGTCCACCGCCGACGAGCTGGCCAAACGCGGCTTCAAGGTCTCGCGGTTCGGCAACGCCGAGCCCCCGTACGACAAGAAGGTCACCCAGACGGCGCTGATCGTCGCCGGTCCCGCCGGTGAGGCGGCGGCCCGGGAGGCCGGCACGCAGGTGGTGGGCTCCTCGGTGCGGATCGATCCGGCCCGCAAGGGCGCAGGGGTCGACCTGCTGATCGGCAACGGCTTCGCGGCGCTGGCCTCACCCGCCGACGCCGCCAAGGCCCGCGTCGCCGCCGCGAACCCGCCGCCGCCGAAGCCGGTGTGCGCGCCGGCCACCCCGGCGTCCGCCGGCAAGGCCACGGGCAGGAGCCCCGCCAAGGGCGGGGCGAAGAGCGGCGCGAAGAGCGGGACCTCCGGCCACTGACCTCCGCCACCGCCACCGACGACGGCCTGCCGGTCGCATGACGTCGTGAGACCGCCCCCGGGCGCGCGAGCCGCGTCCGGGGGCGGACCGTGTCACCGGGAGGCGGTCAGGCGACCGTGCCGTACAGGCGGTCGCCGGCGTCGCCGAGGCCGGGGACGATGAAGCCGTGCTCGTTGAGGCGCTCGTCGACCGCGGCGGTGACCACCGTGACCGGCTTGCCCGCCAGCTCGCGCTCCATCACCTCGACGCCCTCGGGCGCGGCGAGCAGGCACAGCGCGGTCACGTCGTCGGCGCCGCGCTCGATGAGCAGCCGGATCGCGGCGACCAGGGTGCCGCCGGTGGCCAGCATCGGGTCGACCACGTAGACCTGGCGGCCGGAGAGGTCCTCCGGCATCCGGGTCGCGTACGTCTTGGCCTCCAGGGTCCGCTCGTCGCGGACCATGCCGAGGAAGCCGACCTCGGCGGTCGGCAGCAGCCGCACCATGCCGTCGAGCATGCCGAGCCCGGCCCGCAGGATCGGCACGACCAGCGGACGCGGGTGGGACAGCCGTACGCCCGTGGTGGGCGCGACCGGGGTGCGGATGTCGACCTGCTCGGTCCGCACGTCCCTGGTCGCCTCGTAGGCGAGCAGGGTGACCAGCTCGTCGGCGAGCCGCCGGAAGGTGGGGGAGTCGGTGCGCTCGTCGCGCAGGGTGGTGAGCTTGTGCGCGACCAGGGGATGGTCGACAACGTGGAGACGCATGAGGAGGACTGTATCCGGACCCCGCGGGGGTGCGCCCGGCCCCCGTCACCCGCCGCCTTCTGCGTCCGCTGTGGGGTAAACCGCTCATCCGAGGGAAGCTGAGCCCATACGCCCGGTGCGCCTCCCGGGTGAACCGAACCGGTGGGACGGTGATCGCGTATGGCGGGCACTCCTGACAGGCACCGTGACGAGCGCGACCTGGAGCGGCGCAGGAAGCGTGCGCTCTTCCTGCGGGAACTGAACGAGGCCAAGGCGCTGCGCGAGCGGGTGCAGCCGCGGCGCGCCCGGGCGAACCGGATGCGGCAGCAGATGCGGATGCGCACCTTCCGCTGGTGAGAGAGCGCCCTCACGCAGGCCGCCGACCGGGAGACGGGCCCCGCGGGAGGGCTCCTGGGGTCCGCCGGGATCGGGTATTTACCCGGAAGTGACGAAGAACTGGCACGTCGCGGTGGCGAAGACCTCTCGCAAAGCCCGGGTTTCTGCCACGATGCCGATGGGTGGGACCATCGTGAGGGCATCAGAACATCATCGAGGCCCTCACGGACCGCAAGCAGCCCGCCCGGTCCGGACAGCCTGAGACCTGTGGGAGAGTCACGGTGTACTTCGCCGCACTGCTCGCGCGCACCGAGGACGGTTGGCAAGCGAGCGAACCCGATCTCGACGATGTGGAAACCCTCGCCGATCTGAGTGAACTGGCCCGTGCGGCCGGCGACGAGGAGGAAACGGTTCTGGTCTTCATCGAGCAGGAGGACGCCTGGTTCGGCGTCATCCGGGTCGACGGTGAAGAGGACCCCAGGATCTACGTGTCCGACGCGGCAGCCGCCGCCCGCAGCTCGTACGGGGAGATCCTGCTCACCGACGAGGTGCTGGGCCGCGACCCGGAGGACCTCGACGACCTGGTCGACCTCGACGGCACCGAGGACGGCGAGGACAACGACGACGAGAGCGTGCCGGGTCCCTCGGACGACCATGTGCCGATCGGCCCGCTCGGCGACACCGACCTGCTGGCGGACCTCGGTATGAGCACCTCCGACCTGCTGGCGCTCAGTGGTGACGGGGCGCTGACCGGTGAGGCGCTCGGCGAGATCGCCGACGCGATCGGCGCGGCCGACGTGCTGGAGGCCGTGCGCTGACGCTCTCCTCCGATCTCCCCGGACCTCCCCCGGGCGACGCCCCGGGGGACCCGGTCCGCGATCCCTGGGCGCCCGCGATGCGGCTGGCCCTGGCGGAGGCCGAGCGCGCCCCGCTCACCGGCGACGTGCCGGTGGGCGCGGTCGTGCTGGGCCAGGACGGCGCGGTGCTGGCGCGAGCCTGCAACGAACGCGAGGCCACCGGCGATCCGACCGCGCACGCCGAGGTCCTCGCGGTCCGCCGCGCGGCCGCGGCGCTGGCGGCCGCGACCGGGGCGGGCGAGTGGCGGCTCACCGGCTGCACGCTGGTGGTCACGCTCGAGCCGTGCACGATGTGCGCGGGCGCGATCGTGCTGTCCCGCCTCGACCGGGTCGTCTACGGCGCCCCCGACCCCAAGGCCGGCGCCGCGGGCTCCCTGTGGGACCTGGTCCGCGACCGCCGCCTCAACCACCGCCCCGAGGTGATCGCCGGCGTCCTCCCCACCGAGTCCGCCGCCCTCCTCACCCGCTTCTTCCGCCCAACCGATTACTGACCACTGCCCCCGGTGGGCTAAGCTCTCTCTCGGTAGCGTGTCCGAGCGGCCTAAGGAGCACGCCTCGAAAGCGTGTGAGGGGGCAACTCCTCCGTGGGTTCAAATCCCACCGCTACCGCTCTGAGCAGGACAAAGAGCCGACCGGAGAAATTTCTCCGGTCGGCTCTTTGTCGTCCCGTCTCAGTTTCCGTCTCACTTAGCCGGTACGAGGGCTCCGGCCGCGCCGTCGTCGCCGTCGTCCGAACCGCCCCACAGGGTCCGTCCGAGCCGATCGGCGATGTTTTTCAACACGGGGTCGGTCAGGTGCTGGTAGCGGCGCCGCATCGCTCCCCCCGGCTCCCAGCCCATCACGCCGTCCACGGCGGTGTCCGGGATGCCGAGGATGAGCAGCACGGTCGCCGCGGTGTGGCGAGCGTCGTGCAGCCGCCCGTCCCGCACCTTTGCGGCCCGCAGGAGACGCTTCCACTCGTCGTAGTCGAACCGGGGATTGACCGGCTTGCCGAGGGCATCGGTGAACACCCAGTCGTCGTCTTCGTGTACGGCGGTCCAGAGCTGCCGAGCGTCCTTCTGGGCGATTCCCTGAGCCGTCCGGTGCTTCTCCAGCATGGCGGCGATCTGCGGAGGCAGGCCGATGGTGCGCTTTCCTGCCCGCGACTTGGTGCCCTTAGCGGCCGGCCGGATCGGCTGTCGCTCCGGGCAGTAGCCCCCGTGTTTCTTCCCGCAGGTCCCGCCGCAGCCGTGCGCGTACTTCGGCCGCAGTCGACTGCGGCGGATGCGCAGAACGGCATTCGGCAGGTCCACATCCGACCACCGCAGTCCCAGCGCCTCGCCCTGGCGGAGCCCCAGAGCGAGGGCGAGATACCAGCGCACCGGGTGCCGACGATCCGCTGCCGCATCGAGTAGGCGCGAGATCTCTTCGAGGGTGTAGGGCTCGACTTCCTCTTCATCGAGCGTCGGCGGCTTGGCGAGCCTGATGGGGTTCTCGGTGATGTGCCGGCGGCGCACTGCCTCGTTTAGGGCGGTCCGAAACGTTCGGTGGACCTGGTGGACGGTGGCGGGCTTGCTCCCTCCGGCCTTCATCTTCGCGTAGAAGCGTTCGACGTGTTCCGGCTCCAACTTGTCGAGCCGGTGTGCACCCAAACCCGGCGTCAGGTGGACCCGTACGGCCACGCGGTAACCCGCGATCGTGTTCACGCTGACCACCGGTTCGGCGATGTTCTCCACCCAGTGTTCGAGCCATGAGGCGACGGTCCAGCGCTTGCCGGGCTTGCGTACCTTTCCGCCATCCCGCTGCTTTTCCAGCTCGCGAACGGCCTTGATGACCCCCGCTTCCGTCTTGCGCTCTACGTGACGCCTGTCCGGCGTGCCGTCATCCTTGGCACCGACGGTGACCCTTCCGTGCCACTTGCCGTCTTTGCCCTCATAGATGGACGACGCGCCATTCGGTCGCCGGGTGCGCTTCGGGATTTCTTCCACAGGTCACTTCCAAGGTTGTGGACAGGCACCAAGACGCGGTGGCGGTGGCCCCTTTGGGAGCACCGCCACCGCAGGTGTGTAGCTGTAGGGGGTTCAGGCGGCTCGGTGCGTCTCGCGCAGCCGTGCGACGTATTCCGGGAGGGCTTCGGCCGGGACGCGGCGCAGCGAGCCGACCCGCACGGATTCCAGCGCTCCCGAGCGGATGAGGGCGAAGCACGTCGTACGGGCGATCCGGAGTCGCTGGGCTGCCTCTTCGACTGTGAGCAGAACAAACTCCGGGTGGGTGATGCTGGTCTCGCTGGGGAACTCGGTGATGGCGGTGGTCACTGCGGCTCCTTGGCGGTGGTGTCCGGCCGGCCCGTTCGAGGGCGCGCTTGTCCTAGGTGCGGATTTCTGCGTCATTGCGTCATGTGCGTCATGCGGGCTTGTGACCTGCGGGTTTGCATGACGCAGCGGTGGGGGTCTGCGTCATGGCTTCGTCATGGGCTGCGTCATGGATGTCGCAGGCCATGACGCACATGACGCAGCATGACGCAGGGCTTTCCGTCTGCGTCATGGTCGTTGCCGCAGGTGGGGGCCGGTTTTTCGGTCTGTATGACGCACATGACGCAGCGTTTCCCCTCTTAGGACAAACGAGGGGGGTGTCCTGTAGTGGTCGGGTGTGCCTTCGAGCGTGATGAAGGAGCCGCTGCGCGGCGCGACCTTTGGGCGGCCCGTGGGGCCGAACAGCAAGAGGAGCACCCGGGCGGCGCGGCTGGTGCTCTTCTTGCTTGTCCGCCCGTACGGCGGTCAGAACGCTTGCTGTTGCTCGGGCGGTGGCGGGCCGGCGGGGCGGGTCATTTCGAGGTAGCGGCCCTCGAAGGTCCGGCCGCTGTCGATGATGACGCCGCGGGCGGCGAGGGTGGGTTGTAGGCGCTTGAGGCGGTCTGAGAGGACTTTGCCGGTGGTCGGCCAGCCTTTGGGCAGGGGACGGGTTTCCTCGCCGCTGTGGAGGCGGCTGAGGGCGTGCAGCCACTCGGTGGACGTCATCCGCTCTGCGGTCCCCGGCGCGATCGTCTCGGCGTAGCCGAGGACGGTCTGCGCGAGGAGATCGCCCTCGATCACGTCATCGTTCAAGTCGTCCAGGGTGGCCCGGTATGCGGCCAGCGCTCCGAGACCGGTTGCGGCGTCGAGTTGGGCGCACAGGTGCGCGAAGTCCGCCATGCGCAGGTCCGTGGGAGTCTCCGCGGTGGCGGACCGGACTTTGACGGTCAGGTCGAGCAGCGAGCCGAGGACGACCGGCAGCACTTCCGCGTAGTCGGCCCACAACTCCGCTTCGGTCCGTCGGACGGTGGGTCGGTCCAACCGCAGGGGGAGGAGCCGTTCGGCGAGGTCGGGGCGGATGACTCCGACGTCGATTCCGGTCAGCAGCAGTGGCCGGCGGTAGCCGACGCGGAAGACGTCTCCGTCGGTGAACAGGGCGCGCTTGACGTTCTCCGCGCCGGTGACGATGCAGCACATGGCGTCGGAGAGGTCCGGCGTCATGTGGGACAGGTTGTCCAGCGCCGTCACCCACCCGGCGGCCACCGCGGCAATGAGGTTCTCCTCGTCCTTCGGGGCGCGGCGCAGGTCTCCGCTCATGCCCTCGATGATCCGGACGAGCATCCGGCCGCCGGTGGACTTGCCCGCGCCCTGCGGCCCGGTGAGGAACGGCGCGGGGACGGGCACGGACGGTCCGAGGCAGCCGATCAGCCACGCGATAGCGAGGCATTCGGTCTCCGGGGTGGCGAAGTTGCAGAGCCGGAGCAGCAGGTCGATTCCCTTGCTGTCGGTGTCCTTGGTGGGGACGGGGAGTTCCCCGGTGAGCTGGGTGCGCCGCCAGCACACTTCCCGGGGGTCGGGGGTGAGGATGTCCCACCCGGTGGGGTGGATGCGCACCGACTGTCCGTCATCGCGTCCCAGGTCAAGCCAGGTGGCCCCGTCGAAGCCGGGCGCCACGCGGATGTGCACGGCGTGCATGTCCTCATACAGAGCGAGGGCCTCGATCAGGTCCAGTGCCTCTTTCAGGGCGGTGCCGTTGAAGACGCCGCGCCCGTCGCGGAACAGACCGACCATGAGTTCCTGCCGGTGGCTGCCGGTGGTGCCCTGCGACCGGATCGGGCGGGCCACGGGGTGGCCGTTGCGCTGCGCGTAGACGGTGCCGTCGGCGGTGCGGAAGTACCGGAAGTGCGACTGCGCGTACTCGGCGATGACCTCGCGCGCGGGGTTCTTCTCGTCCTCGGACACGGCTACACCCCCAACCGTGCACGGGCGTTGGCCCACGCGTCGGTGCAGTGCCGGACGCTCTCGCCCTTGGCCTGCGCGGCGGCGAACAGCCGTGCCATGTGGGTCTCGGTGAGGCAGCCGCACCGGCCGTGCGCGGCCAGCACCGCGAGGAACGTCCGGTAGACCGTGGTGTGCACCCCGCCGGATGCCTCGGTGATGGTCTGCTCTGCCATCGTGATGCCCCGCTCCAAGTACGCGGGCGTGCGGTGCGGGCACACCCCGGCCCCGCCGGGCGCGGGCACGCACGCGGCGACCGGCAGCAATGGGACGGGGGTCTTCACGACCAGGGCCCGCACGGCATCCGGCAGGGCGGTGACGGTCCCGGTGCCGGGCCCCAGCCACCGGGAGTAGGCCATGGTCGACTTGAGGTCCACGCTGGGGCGCACCGCGTTGGCGGACGGCATGATGCCCCGGTAGAGCCAGTGCTCGCCGCGAGTCGTCGGCACGACCCGCGTGGCGGGCAGAGTCGCGCGTGCCCAGGCGATGGCTTCGGCGTTGTCGAGGTCCACTACGGTCAGGTCGGCGCCGCCGGGGTGGTAGGCAACGCGGATGGCGTGCCGCCATGCGTGCGTCCACGCCGGTGAGGTCAAGACGGCGGGGTCGGTGGTGGCGGCGGCCCAACCGTGGCAGGGGGCCGGGCAGGTGCAGGGGCCGGGGGTTTTCATGTTCGGCCGGCCACCGCACGCGTTGCGGGCGCAGGCGGGGCAGTTGCCGAACGGCAGTTTCCCGGCGCGCAGGGGCAGCACCGGGACGCCACCCGCGGCGAGCCGCAGGGCGGTGCGCTGGTGGTTGAGATGAGCCATGCTGGTGGTCTCCAGTTCCTTGACGAGGTGCTGGTGTTCTGTGGGCGGTGGCGTTCCTTGGCCGGGGGTCGCCGCCCACGGGTGCGTTCACTCCTCGGCCGGGGGACGGTCGCCGCAGGCTTGTTCGCCGCCCGTGGCGGACGAGTTGTGGCCGAGATCGCGTTCTACGCGCGATGCGGAGGGGGAGTTGCGCCTCCTCGCGATTTTTTTTCGTGCGGCTAGGCACCGATCCGGATGCGATCTGAGCCGCAGTGCTCACGTCGCTGGCACGGTGTGCATAGATGCGGGGATGGCTCTCCGCCAGCGTTTTTGCAGGCAGGCTGAAAAAGGCGCCCTGCGGCCCCAACGGCGTTGGCACCGGGTGCCGTTGGTCGCGGCGACTTGTCGATACGACAACGTGTGGGGCGTCCGCGTTGCTGCGGCGGCGCGGCCCGGTAGCATCAGCGGATACCGAACTCGGGATCGAGGATGCCGGCGATGCGCGGGCCACCCGGGGGCCCACGAACGCGGGTCTCATCCGTCCGATTACGAGAGAGGGGCCCTCGTGGCCACCGAGAAGATGGGTGCGGAGGGTCGCAAGAAGCAGAAGCGGTCGGGCGCCGCAGAGCAGGCGCGCGAGGCTGCGAGATACCTGATGACGGTCGTCAAGGTCGGTAAGGACCTGCTCGACCTGATCCAGTTCATCGACCGGCACCTGTAACCGCTGTGGCCCCCACCGGGGGTACCAGTGAGGGCCACTTCCAGCGACCGGAGACGTCTCGCCATCCAGGGCTTCCAAACCAACGGGCGGCGGGGCGTTCTCCTTTTTGTACGCGGCGACTGCGCCACGACAATTGTGTGTGATCTAGGTCACGTGGGCTGGAATGCTGCCCATGGTGCCCCATTTGGGCATGCATGGCCACCGAATCCCGCCGCCGAAAGCTGGGGCGAGGGCTGCACGTGCTGCGATCACCGCAGGCCGCAAGCACGGAATGTGACCGGAGTCACATGGCGTGGAAGGGCGTGGACCATGGAATCTCGCTCATTCGGACGGCATTCCGAACTGGCGAACACGGTTGGCGCCCCCCGTGTTGAGGCCAACGGTGTCACATCATGCCACCAACCTGTACGTCCGGCTAGACGGCCATTCCGTGGGTCGTGCTTTCCAACCTGCGCAAATGCCCTAGCAAACGACCGGCGGGCGCGGTCTGGAGGAGCGGTACCGGTCGGGCGTGGGAGCGCGCCCTTGCGTCGAATCCCTGGTCACAGGGGGCTTTTACCAGAGGACGCCGACAAAGCAAGCCTGTTGCTCCGGGTTGTGATCACGTGAACGATTCGCAGATGTGACACGGCCAACATGATCCCAACGTCGTGGAAATGACATTTTGCGACCAACGCGGCCCGCGTGGCAGGTGCGGCGAGACGGTATCGCGGTGCCCGGCACCCGGTGCCCGGCACCTGTCAACGGCCCTCGTTCATGCTGCGCGGTCGTCGCCGGTAACCGGCTGGTCGACAGTGGCGCGGTCGACCAGGACACGCAGCGCGTATGCGGCCTGCTGGGGGACGACGCCGTTGCCGAGTGCCTTGAGCTGTGCGGTGCGGGACAGGCCCGGGACGGCGGTGACGTGTCCTGCCGGGAGGCCCATGAGCCATTCCACGAGGGCGGGGCTCAGGCGTCCCAGAGGGTCAACTGCCCCGGGGGCGGGCCGTCCGATGACCGCTTCCCACCGCGCGATGGCGGGGGCGTAGCGGCCCCACTCGTGTGGTGCGCCGCTGAGGGCAGGGCCAAATCCCCCTTGCTCCCGCGCTGGTTCGGGCCGCCCTTCTCCCCGGCCGACGCACGTGGCGTCGGCAGGAGCTTGACCACCTCCGTCAACGCCAGGCCGTAGCCCTCGCCGTACGGCGTCCCGTCCGCCCGCACCGACCCGCCCTCCGCGGTCGCGCGCGGCGTCGGCAGCAGCGGCAGCACCACCTGCGACAGCGGCGGCCGGAAGCCCTGCGACGCGCGCCGCCCCGGTGTGCCGGTGTCCGTCGCCCGCGGGGTCGGCAGCAGTTCGCAGACCTCCGCGGCCAGCGACAGGCCGTGCGTTCCGGCCTCCTGCGAGGGGGTGCGGCGGGTCTGCCGGTTCTCCCTCTCCGATGCGCGCGGGGTCGGCAGCAGGGCCGCCACCGCCGGCAGCCCAGGTGCCGGGGCGGTGGGCGAGGAGGAACAGGCGCTTGCGCTGGTGAGCCGCGCCGATCGCGGACGCCGGTACAACCAGCCATTCCGCATCGAACCCGAGGTGGGCAAGGTCGGCGAGGACGTCGGCGAGTCCGAGGGAAAGGTGCCCTGCGACGTTCTCAAAGACCGCGTAGCGGGGTCGTAGTACGCCAAGGGCGGTGGCGATGTGGGGCCAGATGTGCCGGGCATCGGCGGTTCCCTTCCTCTTGCCGGCGGTGCTGAAGGGCTGGCAGGGGTATCCGGCGGTGAGCACGTCCACGGCGGGGAGGGTGCGCCAGTCCAGGGCGGTGATGTCGCCGAAGTTGGTCAGGCCGGGGTGGTGGTGGGTCAGGATGCGGGCGGCGCCGGGGTCGTTGTCCGCGACCCAGGCGAGTCGTCCGCCGATCGCGGACTGGACGGCGATGTCCAGTCCGCCGTAGCCGGTGCACACCGATCCGATGCGCAGTGCGGGAGGTGCGTGCATGGGCGTTGTTCCTCTCCCGAATGGTTACTTTGCGTGCAGGGAGGGAGGCAAAGGGATGCCCGGGGGCCCGTGTTTTCGGGGGTTTCCGCAGGTCCGAGAGGTGCGCCTACCTGACTCCCTGTGTGGGTATCTGGGCTGATCAGGTCGGGGAGGAGGGGGCAGGGAGGCGGGTAGGGAGTTCTCCCTGCCTCCCTGACCGACTCCCTTACTCTCCGTCACTCTCGGCGGTGTCCTCGGTCGCGTTGTCGCGGTGGTCGATCGCCTCGCGCACGAGGTTGGCGGACACGACCATGACGCCGCCGGACTTGTACGGCGCGGCCCCGGCGTCGGTGAGAACGGCGGTGAGGTCCTGCGCGGTCCAGTGCGCGTAGACGGCGGGGTTCAGCGTGGCCAGGCCGTGCCGGACTTCGTCGGTCCGCATCCGCTTGGCGTCACCCATCACCGTGAGGATGTCCGCGAGGTGGTCCACGGTTTCGGTCTCGCTGCTGTCGGCGGTGGTGCGGGTGTCGACGCCGGCGCGCCGGGCTTTGATCCGCTCCGCGAGTTCCTTGGCTTGGTCCTCGTCGATGTAGTGCGTCCGGACCGTGATCGAGGGCTGTCCGGGGGCGAGCTTGATGCCGTCGCCCGCGACCACGACGACGCCCTTGTCCAAGCCCTGGCGGAGCTTGTGCGGGGCGGCTCCGGCGTCGATGGCGTTGTCTCCCAGCGCCATCCTGGCCTGCGACTCCGTGCCCAGGACCAGCGAGGCGCGGATGTGGTTGCCCTCGCGGGAGCGCTTGGGCAGGTTCTCGTTCGTCGGGTCTTGCGTGCCTTCCCAGATGGTGACGTTGACCGCGCGGCCCTGGTCGTGGATCTTCTTCACGGCCTGGAAGTACCGCGAGGTGGCCTTGCTCCCGCCATACGGGCGCTTGTCGGCTCCGATCGCGCCGGAGCCGTAGGCGACCTGCGCCTCGTCCACGATGATGACCAGCGGCGGGAACGTGCTACCGGCAGGGGCGAGCAGGCGACGGTTCATCTCCTGGACCCCTGCTTCGGCCATCTCGGTCACGTCGATGACGTGGTCGTCGGTCGGTCCCTCGATCAGGACTTCCGCGATCCCGGTGAACATGCGCCAGTCGCCGATGCCCTTGAGGTCGCCGATCCAGAACCGCACCGCCACGTCGTGCGCCAGCCACAGGGCCAGCGCGCGAAGCGAAGCGGTCTTGCCCTGGTTCGACAGGCCCGTGATGAGCAGCATCCGCTGATAGAGGCTGATCAGCGCGGTGTCCCCGCGCAGGTCAACACCCCACGGAGCGCGGCCCTTGATGTAGTCCGCGGTGATGTCGGGGTCCATGACCAGCGGGGACGGGCCGATCGGCTCATCCAGTGCCCCACTGTCGGCGATCCACGCGCGGACCGTGCGGGCGGCCGGCGCGATCGACAGGTGCACCTCGTGCTCATGGCGGCCGAGGTTCTCCGCGAGCTTCCGCCGCCGGTTCAGGACTTCCTCCGTGGACGATCCGGAGGGAAGCGTGATGTCCACCTCGACACCGCATCCGGCGAGCACGATCGGGGAGAGCATGCCCGCGCCGTTGTCCTCCATCGACTTGATGGCGTTCCGCAGAGGGGCGATGCCCAGGTCCCGCAGCGCCTTGACCACGATCGAGGGGGTGACCGGCTCCCCGTCGCCCCGCTCACGTGCGGGAAGCGCCCACTGCGGTGCCGCGCCGCGCAGGCGGCCGACGTTCCACAGGCCGAGGAAAGCGGCCCAGGGGGCGAGGAAGAGTGCAGGGCCCCACACGATCGTCACGATCGCCACGGCCCAGCGGATCGCGTCGATCGTGACCATGATCGGTGCGAGTACCAGGCCCGGGTCCTTCTCCGCGGTAGCGAGCAGCATGCCCAAGCCGAGGAGGCCGCCTGCGGTGGTGGCGGTGCCGACGACGAGGGCTTTGGCGGCGCGGCCGGGCATGGTCAGCAGGTCCATGCGCCGCTGGTGGCGCGCGGCCCGGAACTGTCGTCCGCGCTCCTCCCATTCCTTGGCTTCCTCGCTGTTGCCGGCGGCTTCCGCGATCCGCATCATCCGCTCATAGCGCGCGGCGGATCGGCCGTCCCAGGTCCGCTTGGCGAGCACGCCCGCGCCGCCGGCCACGTAGGAGCCGTGTCGGGCGACCAGGCGGGCACCGGTCTTGGTTCGCTCATGGGTGATGACGTGCCGCGTCACACCCACGGCACGCCGCACCCGCGCCCCACGCTCCGGCCGGACAGCGGTCTCGCCGGTCGCCGGGGCGGGGGTGCCGCCCGGGATGACGACGCCTTCGAGCACCTCGCGTGGCTGGTCGCCGCTGTCGTGGGCGGTGTCGGTTTTGGTCAGGTCGGGTATGGGTCGCGCCCTGCGCGCGTCCAGGTCGATGATCTCGGTCATGCTGGGGTCTCCTGCTTCCTGCAATGGGGAGTGGGGTGGCCCGGACCGGCCGGTTGTCTTGGCGGATTGGCGGTCGGTCCGGGGCGAAGCTACGTGCGGTTCGCGGCCCGGTCGGCGCGCTTGCGGGCGCCGACCAAGACGCGGTCCAACTTGGCCTGCAAGTCGGCGAGGTCGACGTCCTCACCGGCGACGCCGCGCTTGGCCATCCGGGCGACCAGCCACGCCACCCGGGCGGCTTCCCTGCCGGTCAGGGGCGGGTCGTCGCGGTGGGTGCGGATCACCGCGCACCACCGTTCTGCGGTGTCTGGTAGCCGTTGACGCGGTAGCTGGGCAGCACGTCCGGCGCCGTTCCCTTGCCGGTGACGGTGACGTCGGTGTCGGTGAACAGGTAGTAGCCGGTCAGCCGTTCCACGCCGGTCAGGTCGGCGAGCAGTTTCATGCCGTACCGGTGGTCGGCCACCACGGCGCTGCGGCCGATCAGATGGCGCGGCGGGTAGCCGAAGCCAAGGTGATCGACGGATTTCACGGTCACGCGCGTTCCGATGGGCAGCACGAAGGCACTCCGTGGGGTGTGAGGTCAGAGGTTGCGCAGTTCCTCGGTGGTGTACAGCACCGGGCCGATCAGCGGGCCGATCCGGTGCACGGTCCACCGCCCGCCGGTCAACGGGCCGGGCGGCACGGCGTCGACAATCCGGCCGGTGCGGCCGGCGGCGCGCGGATCGTCCGCGCACGCCACGATCAGCACGCGGTCGCCCGCGGCGAACGGCACGTCAGCGCTTCCGGATGTCGCGGTAGATGCCGTAGACGACCAGCACCACCACCGCGATGCACGCACACGCGATGGCGAGTGCCACCGCTGCGAACGCGACCGTGATCATGAGCATCGAGCCGCCCGCACAGATCGCCAGCCACTTCCCCGCCGTCCCCGCGCCCGAGGGCTGCACGGTCACCGGTGCCGGCGGGATCGGCTGCTGCTGCGCCTGGATCATGGCTTGGGCTTGCAGCGCGGCGAGGATCAGGGCGAACTGATCGCCCTGCTTCGCCGCTTCGACCGCTTCGGCCGACGCCTTGCCGATGTCGGTCATGACGAGGTGCCTCCGCTCTGCTGCTCGCCTATGGCGGTGACGCGCTTCCACGCGGCCCGCAGGCGGACCTCCGCGGCGGTGTGGCCGGCGGCGCGGAAGCGGGCGGCGCACTCGCGGTAGGACGGCGGGGGCGTACTCGCGGCCAGCAGTGCGGCCACGATCCCGTCAAGGTCCGCGTCGGTCAGGGCGGGCGCTTCCAGCGCGGCAACCGGCTCGACCGGGCCCCACACCGGCAGCTCCCACCGCGGGTGTGACTGCGGCGTGACCGGGGTCGTCACACTGGCCAAAGCCGCCGCGGTGTCCTCCCCGCTGCGCGCCTTGTCCAGCACACCCCACGCCTCCGACAAGGCGGCGGCGGTAGCGGCCTGCACGCGTGCGACACGCGCACCGGCCTGCGTCACGGCCAGCAGCCGCGTCTCCTCCGTCGTCGCGTCCGCCCGCAGCCGGGCCCGCGCCACCGCAGCGGTATCGCGGGCGTCCTGCTGAATGGTGCGGATCGCTTCCAACGCGGTCGTGGTGAGGGCGGTGCGCTCCCACAGGCCGTGCACCAGCCACAGCGCCTTCGCCGCGATCGGCAGCCACGCCACCGCCAGCCACGCACCCGCCGAACCCTCGGCGAGCAGCGCGTGCGCCACCAGGACACCGGTCGCCACGGCGCCGAAGCACCAACCCACCAGCGTGACGGGGCGGGAGTGGTCGCCCTGCGCGGCAAGACGCCGCTCATAGGCCAGGGTGGCAAGCCAACCGCCGTCCAGCCCCAGACCGACGACCAGCGCGACCGGCCACGGCATCGCCGCGCCCAGCCACATCACCACCACCGCCAGCGTCAGCACCATCGACACCAGCGTCATGGCCACGGCCGGCGCCACAGTCAACGCACGGCGCAGGTTCCTGCGGGTGCGGGTCATCGCCGCTCACCCCCGCCAAGGGCCTGGTAGTGGGCGTAGGTGGTGGGCGGCTTCTTCGCGAGCTGCTCGCGCAGGTACGCGATGTACCAGTCGTTCCCGAGGCTGCCGGCGAAGGAGTCGTCCAACACGCCGCGCAGGAACACGACGAGGTCCACCACCCGGTCTTCCAGCAGCCGGGCGTAAACCTCGCCGTCGCCGACCGTGGCCGGGTAGGGGATCTCGACTGCTTCTCGCACCGCTTCCAGCAGTGCGCGCGTCTCAGGGCTCATGCCTGCCACCACCGCTTCTTCTGCTGCGGCTGCCGGGCGTTTGCCTCCTGGCGCTCGGCGTCCGCCTCGTGGCGGGCCGCGCGATCGAAGTGCTGGTCACGGCTGACGGCGTGAGCGGCGGCGGCCTGCGGGTCGTAACCGCGCCGCCCCTCCCGACCGATGGCCCACACAGCGTTGTCGTCGCGGACGCCCTCGTCGTACTCCTCGGCAGCGGCCTGACGGGACTGCCGTGCCGACGCGGCGGCCTGCTCACGCAGGTACGCAGCCTCCGGCGACTCCATGTCGCGGAACTTCCGGCTCATGCCGCCACCTGCTTCCCCCGCGGCCGGCGGCGCGCCGGAACCATGGGGCGGGCCGGGGCGAGCGTCAGCAGCTCCGGCATCGTGAGGCCGATCGTCTCCACGGCCAGCGCGGTCGTGCGGTCGAACAGGGACGGGTCATCCGCGAGGATGTCGCGCGCCGCAGCCTGACGCGCCGCGCGCTCCTCCTCGCTCTCACCCTCCACACCCAGCCACAACTCCAGCGGGGTACCAAGAGCCAGCTCAACGAACTCCGTGGCGGTGACAGCCACGTGACCAGCGACGATACTTCTCATGGGTCGTGCACTCTCCTCGAAAGATCGCGGAAACGGCCCGAACAAGACCGCCCCGGAGTTCCAGCTCCGGGGCGGCCCTCTTGCTACGGCTGTCGGTTCGAGCAGCCACGGACCCGGACCGCGACGCCAACGGCGTGCGGTACAGGCCCGTGCGGGCTCGACACGCACTCGCGGTGCCGGCGGCTATCCCGCCTCGATCGGCACCGCGCAACGACGCGCAGGGCAGTACCGCGACGGCTGGTCAAAACCGGCGGCGCCCGATGGTCTTAAGCGACTCATCAGCGGATCTCCTCTCACTGGCACGGACATGCGTGAAGCACTGCAAGGGGGACCGCAGTCCCCACACGCCGGCCGTTGCTCGCGGTCGCCGGGCCACCTCGCCAGTACGGGCCGAAACCCTGTTTCACCTGGCCTTTAGCGGGATTGCAGCGTCCCCGCCCTCCGCAACTGGCAGCCCAAAGAAGGGCCCGCCGTTGTAACTATTGTCCGTACAATGTCTACAACGAGGATGTTGGCAGGACGGGCCCATGACGTCAAGGGCAATGCCCGCATTGACTGGACAATGCCTACAACCTGCGGCTTTGATTGAGGGGTGACCGTGAACCGACTCGGGCGAAACCCGATGTATCAGCAGATTGCGGACGTCATCCGCGGTCAGATCGATACGGGACAGCTGGCTTCCGGCGCGAAGTTGCCGACAGAGGCCGAGCTACGAGACCAGTACGGCGTCTCGCGAGAGACCGTGCGCAAGGCGCTGGGCCTTCTCGTCAACGAGGGTCTTGTCGTCTCAGCCCGTCCGCAGGGGCACTTCGTGCGCCAGCGTCAGCCGATGGTCTTCCGGCCACAGGCGGAGTTCCGGAAGCGGCCGTACACGCCGGAGATGGACGCCTTCGTGACGGAATACAGCGCGGAAGGCCGTGAGCCGCGCCAGGAGATCGAAGTGGCCATCGTTGAGCCGCCGGCCGATGTGGCCAAGCGGCTACGGCTGAAGGCGGGCGACCTGGTCGCAGTACGCAGGCGCATCCGGTACCTAGACGGGGAGCCGTTCAACACGAACGACAGCTACTTCCCGCTGTCCATCGTCCGCGACTCCGAGATCATGCGACCGGAGAACATAACGCGTGGGGCGAACGAGGTGCTGTCGGACCTCGGGTTCCGCCAGGTGCGGGCGCTGGACGAGTTGTACGTCCGGATGCCGGTCCCGGACGAGGTGCACCGGCTGGACTTGGGGCCCGGAAGCCCAGTCGCTATCCACATGACGACGGGGTTCACCACCGACGGCAAGCCCGTGCGCGTGGCGGTCACAACTCTGCCGGGGGACCGGCACGTAGTGTCGTACGAACGGCGCTGGGAAGCTCCGGACGAGGAAGCATGACCGACCTGCACATCCGGCCCGCCCGACTCGATGAACTCGCAACCGTCGAGAGCCTGCTCATAGAGGTGAGCGAATGGCTCGCCTCTCGGGGCATCGACCAGTGGCAGTTTCCCCCGCACCGCGACCGGATCACGACCGCACTCCGCCGCGGCGAAGTCTTCCTGGCTGAGGTCGACGGCCGCCCCGTCGCCACATTGCAGGTCGACGACCACGCCGACCCGGAGTTCTGGACACCGGAGGACGAACCGGGAGACGCCCTCTATGTGCATCGCATGGCTGTCACCCGCAAGTTCTCCGGGGCTGGCATAGGAGGCACACTCCTGGATTGGGCATCAGCGCGTGCCGTCGAGGAAGGTAAGGCGTGGCTGCGGCTCGACGCATGGAAAAACAACCCTGGCCTGCATCAATATTACCAGGATCAGGGATTCAGGATGATCCGTTTGATTGACCTACCGCATAGGGGATCAGGCGCCCTATTCCAGCGGCCATCGTCCCTATTTCGCGAATAACCGCGCAATGCCGGACTAGCCGTGCGACTGCCGGCTTCGCTTACTGGCAACGGCCAAGACGCCAACCAGAGCAGAGACCGAACTACTCGGATTGGGTGGATCGTGCCTCTGCCGAATTTCAGCACACCTCTCGGCGCGAACCTTAGCCTTAGAGTATTCGGCGTAGGGGAAAGATTCGGGTAGATTCTTATCGGTGAATCCGAATTTCTTTAGCTTTTCGGAAAGTGACTGAGACGTAATCCATCCCGCATGTTCCTGGAAATGCCATAGTAGCCACACTTCGAAGCATGGGCTACTGACGGCTATCTCTAACCCATTGCGCTTGGCGTGGTGACATGCTGGTTCGAGTGTTGCGTGTTGATCGACGTCGACAACGCACCATACCGCATCGTACGGGTCACCCTCTTTTTCCTCCACGTCGCGCAGCTTCAAAGCCGCATTGACCACGCGGAGGGGATCGCGTCCCAGCCCAACGGATTCTAGACGAATTATCTGAACCGCTTGCGCATTCAGATGCAACGAGAGTCCCTCGAAGTATTGAGGTTCCGTCTTCTCCCCCTCAGCCACAACCAATATTTTTGTGGCTTCCCGCCTTCCCCCATGAGACTTCTTGATCTTCTGCGACCCTCTGATCTGCCGTCGACTCACTCATGAACTCCAGCCACCAAGGAAGCCCGTAGATCTTCCCAGGAGACAGCCGGAACGGCACCGTAGCGCCCACTAAGGTAGCGTCGTTCCAGGTTGTGGTCTGCCTTCACAGGGAAGTCAGTCAGAGGATAGTACTCAGATGCTCCGTCCGCAGCCTTCTCAGCGAACCACACATCCTCCTTCTCCAGGGCGCCCCCGGCCAGATGCCCCATGAGCGATGTGTCGTGGGAGGCAAAGATCAGTTGTGCGCCTAGGACATTTATTTCTGGGTCCTTGAAGAGGGAAATGAATGCGGCCGTCAGCCGCGGATGGAGACTCGCATCGATCTCGTCTACGACGAATGTCAACCCGTTTTCGATTGCCCGCATCGCCGGAAGCGCTAGCGAGAGCCATGCGACAGTTCCACTACTTTCATTCTCAATTTCAAGCACGAAACCGTCATTCCGGCCGTCCCCTTTGTGCCAAAACTTGATCCGGCGACGCTGATCATCCGCGACTTCTTCCACTAGTTCGTCAGCAGTTTTTCCCGATGCGGCTGACTGCTGCGGCAAATTCTCGGTCAACATCTTTGTGATGCTTGCGATAATTCGCAGCTTCTCCTCGTCCATAGGTACATCTTCCACGGACAGACGGGAGATTCCGAGATCGGCGAACTTAAGGAGACTTTCGGCTCGCCGCCTGATCTTATCGGTTTCCATCCAACGCTTGATAAATCGGATGCGATTTTGTTGCTGCGATTCCGAATAGGCAGCATATTCAATATGCCGGTCGAGATAGTAGTGTACCCGCCGAAGCTCTTTGTGACCAGATTCCGCCGCGATCGAGAGATATAGGTTCATCGCTCCCATCCGGCGGGCAATTCTAACGTTCTCACCCTTCAGGTTCCGACCGAAGGTGATGCTCTCAAAAGACGGACCAGTCCTCTCAAAGAGAACACGCCTGCGCCCCTCCGGGAAGGAGTGGAGCCACTCCCCCTGGATACCCGTGGAATTACTTTCAAACCCGTAGATATACCGAGTGCCACCCATGATGAAGTCGAACTCATATGCCGAAGTTTCAGAAGGCGAGTGGCCATCAAGAACAAACGGACGATAGGGGAATTTCGTCCTATCGCCCCATTCCGCAGAAGAATTAATAGCTTTCTGCGCAAAACTTGCCGCGTTGAGGAGATTTGTCTTACCTGACGCGTTTGACCCAAAAATCCCAACTACCCGATTAGTCACAGATTTCCAGTTACCGTCCGAAGGTTTCGCTCCCTCGAACGTCGACTTGGCCAACACGAGTTCGACGGTGTCCCGGATCGATCGGTGGTTGGTGACGCGGAAGCGAAGCAGCATGATCACACCGCCCAAGGTGTAGTTTCATCGGCTGTGTGGATGATTTTCAACAGATAGACTACTCAAACTGTACCCCTACGCGCAGGGGGTTCAAGCGACCGACAGGCTGTGTTCGCAATAGGCACACATGCTCGCGCCTGCGGCTGCTCTCGATGCCCACCGCCTCCGCGCCCTACCACCGGCCGCGTCCACGCAGGAGTTAGATGGGGTGCCACTTAAAGCCCGTCGATATCTGGCGGACGCTCGGACGCGTTCCTGGTCGCCACCGCGCTTGATGCTCTCGCAGGAGTCAGCAGGCCGCAGTACAGGAGAGCGTCCCCGATCGACAACCAAGGCCGTAGGGGGCCGACTCGGCCTAGTCGGGCGTACGCATGCCGAGGCTCCGTCTCAGTTCCCGTCTCGTTCACCGACGGTCCCCACCGTTCGCGAGGGACCGCCAATCGTGGTCCACTCCAGGTGAGACTTCCACGAACCGCCTCGAACGGCCGTTCACAGACCTCGAAAGCGTGTGAGGGGGCAACTCCTCCGTGGGTTCAAATCCCACCGCTACCGCTCTGAGCAGCACGAACGCCCCGCCCGCGCACCTGAGCAGGCGGGGCGTTCGCGTGCCCGGACCGGTTTCCGTCCGGGTTTCCGGCCCGGTCCCCGTGACGTCCCCGCCCTCCCTCGCGCCCCCGCCCCCGGCCCCGTACCGGTCACCGTCGCGGGGGGCGACGGCACGTCGCCGCTCGGTGGCGGCGGCAGCGTGGAAGTGTCCCGATGACTCCGACGGAGTCGATATGTCCGATGTGGCCGCCCCTGCCGAGCCTCCGGGAGGGGCGGGCCCGAGACAAGGGGAACCACCATGCACCTCGCCCCCCGCTCCCGCAGACGGCGGCTGCCCGCCGCGCTGGCGGCCACCGCGCTGGCCGCGGCGGCGGCGCTCGGCGTTCCGGCCGGGGCGGTCGCCGCGCCGGCCGGGCACGGGCCCGCGCGGACCGCGTCGCCGATCAGGCACATCGTCGTCCTGTTCGACGAGAACATCTCCTTCGACCACTACTTCGGCACCTACCCGAAAGCCGCGAACACCGACGGCACCCGGTTCACCGCCGGGCCCGGCACGCCGGCCCCGGTCAACCTGCTCAGCCACGGCGGCCGGCTGCTCACGCACAACCCGAACCAGTACCAGCCGCACCGGCTCTCCCCGAGCCAGGCGCTGACATGCGACCAGAACCACAGCTACACGCCGGAGCAGAAGGCGTACCACGACGGCGCGATGGACCGGTTCGTCCAGAACACCGGCAACGACCGCTGCTCGGGGCAGTACGGGAGCCCCGGGCTCACCATGGACTACTTCGACGGCAACACCGTCACGGCGCTGTGGAACTACGCGCAGAACTACGCGCTGAGCGACAACAGCTTCGACGACGTCTTCGGCCCGTCCACGCCGGGCGCTCTCGACCTGGTCTCGGGCAACACCCACGGCGGCGTCACCGTGGACTCCACCACCGGCAGGCAGCTGCCGCCCGACGCGTCGAACACGGTGGGCAGCCCCGACCCGGTCACCGGCGTCGGCACCGTCCACGCCGACTCCGACCCGGCCTACGACGACTGCTCGGACGGCAACCACACCGCGACCGACCACCTCACCGCGATGAAGGGCCGCACCATCGGCGACCTGCTCGACGCCAGGGGCGTCAGCTGGGGCTGGTTCCAGGGCGGCTTCGCGCCGACCTCGCGCGGCGCCGGCGGCGCGGCGGTGTGCGGGGCCACGCACGCCAACATCGGCGGCGCCGCCTCCGTCGACTACTCGCCGCACCACGAGCCGTTCCAGTACTACCGGTCCACCGCCAACCCGCACCACCTGCCGCCGACCTCGACCGCGATGATCGGCCACCAGGACCGGGCCAACCACCAGTACGACCTCGCGGACTTCGACCGGGCGCTGGCCGCGGGCGCCCTGCCCGCGGTGTCGTACCTGAAGGCCGCGTCGTACCAGGACGGCCACGCGGGCTACTCCGACCCGCTGGACGAGCAGGACTTCCTGACCACGCACATCAACGCGATCGAGAAGTCCGCGCAGTGGCCGAGCACCGCGATCGTGGTCGCCTACGACGACTCCGACGGCTGGTACGACCAGGTGATGGCGCCGATCGGCAACGGCTCGACGGACGCCGGCGCGGACACCGCGATGTGCCGGCGCGGCCCCGCGGCGGCGGGCGGCTACCTGGACCGCTGCGGGCCGGGGCCGCGGCTGCCGCTGCTGGTGATCTCGCCCTACGCGCGGGCCGGCCGGGTGGACCACACCAGGACCGGCCAGTCGTCGGTGCTGCGGTTCATCGAGGACAACTGGGGGACCGGCCGGATCGGCGACGCCTCCTTCGACGCGGACGCCGGCTCGCTCGCGGGCATGTTCGACTTCGCCAGGCCGCAGCAGCGCGCGGTGCTGCTCGCCGCGGACGGGTCGGTCGCGGCGACCGTGCCGGTGCGGGTGCCGCCGGGGCGGATGACCGTGCCCGGCACGGCGGCCCCGACCGGCAGGGCGCCGGCGGACGCCGCGGCGCCGATGGAGGGGGCGGCGGAGGGAGCGGTGGACGCGGCGGCCGACGCGGCGAAGAACGGGAGCGCGCAGGGCTCCGCGCTGCCCGACCGGCGGCCCGCCGTCCGGTCCTCCGCGGGCGACGGCCCCGCGCTGAGCGCCGCACGGCTCGCGGCGGTCTCGGTGCCCGGTGCGCTGCTGGTCGCGGGGGCCGGCGCATGGGTGCTGCGGCGCACCGGACGGCTCGGTCGTTTTAACCGATGATGATCCTGATCGGTCGTCTGATTACGCTGTTCGGTGGATAGACTCCATCGATTGCACACTTGTGACCGATGGTGCGCAGGCGCGGCTGGGGAGGGCAAGGGAGCATGGCACAGGCCAAGAAGGTCACCATGTACGTCCTGGTGATCTTCGTGCTGTACACGATCATCGACCAGCCGGCCCGCGCCGCCGACCTCGTCCAGGTCGGCTTCGAGGGCATCTCCAACGCGGCCAAGAGCATCGGCAAGTTCATGCACGACCTGGCCAACTGACCGGTTCCGCGGACCGGCAGGGCCGTACGACGCCGAGGAGGCGGAACATCCCGTGATCAGGCATCTGGTGCTGTTCAAGCTCAACGAGGGCGTCTCCCGGGACGAACCCCGGGTGGCGGCCGGAGCGCGGGGCTTCGCCGAACTCGGCGCGCTGGTGCCCGAGGTCGCCTCCTGGGAGTGCGGCTGGAACGTCACCGACCGGCCGATCGCCTACGACTACGCGATCAACTCCTCGGTCGCCGACACCGCCGCGCTGGGCCGCTACCTGGAGCATCCCGCGCACCGGGCGGCGGTCGCGCCGTGGGCGGAGTTCGCCACCTGGGTGATCGCCGACTACGAGTTCTGACGGTTCCTCCCGGCCTCCCGCCGCTTTCCGGCGCACTCCGAAGCCCCTGGCGCAGCTCCCGCGCCGGGGGCTCCGCCGTGCCCGCGACGGCGCGGCCGCGGGCGGCCGACCCCGGCCGCGGGCGCGCGCGGCCCGCGAGGCGTACCCCTGTTCGTACAACACGGCAATATGCGGTGCTTGCACAAAGCACACATGAATTGTGATGCTATGACCGCTTTTGCGACCGCTGTTCGCGGACCTGAGGACCGATCAAGGGGTGTGGTGTGCCGGTGTCGGCCCGTACGGCGTCAACGTCCACGACAACGTCCACGACAACGCCTACGACACCACCGCCGCCATCGGCGTCGCCGGCATCCGTGCCGGCGCCCGTGCCGACGCCCGCGGCCGCGCCGGCGCCCACGACTGCCGTGCCCACGACACCGCCGTCCATGACACCGGCGGGCGCGCCCGCCGCGCCGGCGGCCCCCGCGGGGCCCTACCCGCGGGGCAGGACCAGGCCGCCCAGCACCAACGCGGCCGACGCCCGCGCACTGACCCAGGTGCTGTTCGAGCAGATCTCCGGACTGGAGGCGGGCACACCCGAGCACACCCGGGTGCGCGCCGCGCTGATCGAGGTCAACCTGCCGCTGGTGCGGTACGCGGCGGCCCGCTTCCGCAGCCGCAACGAGCCGATGGAGGACGTGGTCCAGGTCGGCACCATCGGCCTGATCAACGCGATCGACCGGTTCGACCCGGAGCGCGGGGTGCAGTTCCCGACCTTCGCGATGCCGACCGTGGTCGGCGAGATCAAGCGCTACTTCCGGGACAACGTGCGGACCGTCCACGTGCCCCGGCGGCTGCACGAGCTGTGGGTCCAGGTCAGCGGCGCCATCGAGGACCTGACGGTGCTGCACGGCCGCTCCCCGACCACCGTGGAGATCGCCGAGCGGCTGAAGCTCTCCGAGGACGAGGTGCTCGCCTGCCTGGAGGCCGGCCGCGCCTACCACGCGACCTCGCTGGAGGCCGCCCAGGAGGGCGACGGCGCCCCGGGCCTGCTGGACCGGCTCGGCTACGAGGACCCGGCGCTCAGCGGCGTCGAACACCGCGACCTGGTCCGCCATCTGCTGGTCCAACTCCCCGAGCGGGAGCGGCGCATCCTGCTGCTGCGCTACTTCGGCAACCTGACGCAGTCACAGATCAGCGCGGAACTCGGCGTCTCCCAGATGCACGTGTCACGGCTGCTGTCCCGCAGCTTCGCCCGGCTCAGGTCCGCAAACCAGCTCGAAGCGTAACCCCATGGGATGAGGCCGCCTGCACTGATATGTCGACATGACGCTACAGCGTGTTGCCGACATGTGACATTCTGCGGATACCGCGTTTGTCGCGGGCGGCCCTCCGGTATTCCAGAGGAGGAACAACCGTCGCTCGCGACACCCGTCCGCGACCTCAAGGGGGTGGCATGTCCGTACAGGTGGGCAGTCCCAAGGTGCTACGTGCTGACATCAGCGCACCGAACGTTGCTCCGCACGGCATTCACAGCGAGGCCATCGACACCCGCACGCTGTCCCGTTCGCTCTTCCTGCGGCTGGCCGAACTGCCGGTGGAGAGCCCGGAGCGCACCTACGTCCGTGACACGCTGATCGAGCTGAACCTGCCCCTGGTGCGGTATGCCGCCGCCCGCTTCCGCAGCCGCAACGAGCCGATGGAGGACATCGTCCAGGTCGGCACCATCGGCCTGATCAAGGCGATCGACCGGTTCGACTGCGAGCGCGGCGTGGAGTTCCCGACCTTCGCGATGCCGACCATCGTCGGCGAGGTGAAGCGGTTCTTCCGCGACACGTCCTGGTCGGTGCGGGTCCCCCGCCGCCTCCAGGAGCTGCGGCTGGCGCTGACCAAGGCGAGCGACGAGCTGTCCCAGCGGCTCGACCGCTCCCCGACCGTCGCCGAACTCGCCGTCTGCCTCGGCGTCTCCGAGGACGACGTGGTCGACGGCCTCGCGGTGGGCAACGCGTACACCGCCAGCTCGCTCGACTCCCCGCCGCCCGAGGACGACGGCGGCGAGGGCACCCTCGCGGACCGCCTCGGCTACGAGGACACCGCCCTGGAGGGCGTGGAGTACCGCGAGTCGCTCAAGCCGCTGCTGGCCCAACTGCCGCCGCGCGAGCGCCAGATCATCATGCTCAGGTTCTTCGCGAACATGACGCAGTCGCAGATCGGCGAAGAGGTGGGCATCTCGCAGATGCACGTCTCCCGACTGCTGACCCGCACGCTGGCACAGCTGCGCGAGGGGCTCACGGCAGAGGTGTGAGGACGGGACGGAGTGGTCGGCCGCCGACGCCTCACTTGAGCGCGAGGGCGACCACTCCGACGATCACCAGCAGGACGACGACCGCACCGACGACCACCCCGGCGCGGATGCGGCTCTGCGCCTGCTGCACCTGCGCGGCCGGCGGCTGCTCGTCGACGAAGGCGCGGAACATCTGCGTGCTGCCCGCCGGGTCGTAGTTGTTGTCGGGCTGAGGCGTGTGGTTCGACATGCCGCCTGACCTTAGCGTGTCGGCGGAATACCCGGCACCCCCCAGCCGTTGCCGCCACACATGGCACGCATCGGCAACTCCGAACTCACCGTTCATCCGCTGTCACTCGGTGGCAACGTCTTCGGCTGGACCGCGGACGAGGCCCAGTCCTTCGCCGTCCTGGACGCCTACGCGGCGGCCGGCGGGGACTTCGTGGACACCGCGGACGTCTACTCCGCCTGGCTCGACGGCAACTCCGGCGGGGAGTCCGAGACGATCATCGGACGATGGCTGGCCCGGCGCGGCCGCCGCGACGACATCGTGGTCGCCACGAAGGTCGGCGGGCACCCCGACTTCACGGGGCTGAAGGCCGACACGATCAAGGGCGCCGCCGAAGCCTCGCTGCGCCGCCTGGGCACCGACCACATCGACCTCTACTACGCGCACTTCGACGACCCCGACACCCCGGTCGAGGAGACCGTCACCGCGCTGGACGCGCTGGTGAAGGAGGGCAAGGTGCGGGCGCTGGGCGCGTCCAACTTCTCGCCCGAGCGGCTCGCCGCGTCGCTGGACTTCGCCGAGCGCGAGGGCCTGGCCCGCTACGAGATCCTGCAGCCGCACTACAACCTGGTCGAGCGCGAGCAGTACGAGGGACCGCTCGCCGACCTGGTGGCCGCGCGCGGCCTGTCCGCCGCCCCCTACTTCGCGCTGGCGGCCGGCTTCCTCACCGGCAAGTACCGGCCGGGCGGCGCGAGCGTCGGCAGCGCCCGTGAGGGCAAGGCGGCGGCGTACCTCGCGCAGGAGCGCGGGCCGCGCGTGCTCGCCGCCCTGGACGAGGTCGCCGCGGCGCACCAGGCCGAGGTGGCGAGCGTCGCCCTGGCGTGGCTGCGCGCGCAGCCGACCGTGGTCGCCCCGATCGCCAGCGCCCGCACCCCGGAGCAGCTCCCGGCGCTGCTGGCGTCGGCGGCCCTCACCCTCACCGACGCGGAGGTCGCGGCGCTGAGCGCCGCCGCCGCGTAGCACGCCCCCACGGCGCCGCGCTCCCCGTCACGGGGGGCGCGGCGCCGTCGTGTGGGAAAGGTCTCAGCGGACGCACAGCAGGTGCACTATGCAACCATATGGGGCTACGGTTGCTCCAGGCAACCAAAAGGAAGGTGCGCGAGGCTCGTGGCGTCGACATCCACCCAGAGCGGGACGGCCGCAGCGGCGGCGCAGGCGGAAGGAGCAGGCGTGGCGGACGCGGCGGGCGGCGACCAGCCGCCGATGTCCCACCGCCAGATCATGGAGGCGCTGTCCGGCCTGCTGATCGGCCTGTTCGTGGCGATCCTGTCCTCGACGATCGTCTCCAACGCCCTGCCCCGCATCCTCGCCGACATCGGCGGCGGCCAGAGCGCGTACACCTGGGTCGTCACCGCCTCGCTGCTCGCGGTCACCGCGACCACCCCGATCTGGGGCAAGCTCTCCGACCTGTTCAGCAAGAAGCTGCTGATCCAGCTGGCGATCGTGATCTACGTGCTGGGCTCGGTGGTGGCCGGCTTCTCCACCAGCCCCGGGATGCTGATCGGCTGCCGCCTGATCCAGGGCGTCGGCGCGGGCGGCCTGTCGGCGCTCACCCAGGTGATCATGGCCGCGATGATCTCGCCGCGGCAGCGCGGCCGCTACAGCGGCTACCTCGGCGCCACCTTCGCGGTGGCGACCGTGGGCGGCCCGCTGATCGGCGGCGTCATCGTGGACTCCGCGCTCGGCTGGCGCTGGTGCTTCTACGTCGGCGTGCCGTTCGCCGTCCTCGCGCTGGTCGTGCTGCAGAAGACGCTGCACCTGCCGGTGGTCAAGCGCACCGTGAAGATCGACTGGACCGGCGCCTTCTTCATCACCGCGGCCGTCTCACTGCTGATGGTCTGGGTCTCGCTCGGCGGCCAGAGCTACCCGTGGCTGTCCTGGCAGAGCTGTGTGATGGTGCCGGCCGCCGTGCTGCTCGGCCTGGTCTTCCTGCTCGTCGAGTCGCGCGCCGCGCAGCCGATCGTGCCGCTGCGGCTGTTCCGCAACGCCACGATCACCCTGACCTCGCTCGCCAGCCTCTTCGTCGGCGTCGCGATGTTCGCCGGCACGGTCTTCCTGAGCCAGTACTTCCAGCTCGCCCGCGGCAAGACCCCGACGATGTCCGGGCTGATGACGATCCCGCTGATCGCCGGCCTGTTCGTGTCGTCGATGGCCAGCGGCCGGATCATCACCCGCACCGGGCGGTGGAAGGGCTTCCTGGTGGCCGGCGGCCTGCTGGTGACCGCGGGCTGCGCGACGCTCGGCCTGATCCGCGCCGACACCCCGTACCCGCAGGTGGCCGTCTACATGGCGCTGCTGGGCCTCGGCGTCGGCATGATGATGCAGAACCTGGTGCTGGCGGTGCAGAACCAGGTCACCACGGCCGACCTCGGCGCGGCCAGCTCGCTGGTCACCTTCTTCCGCTCGCTCGGCGGCGCGATCGGCGTCACGGCGCTCGGCGCGGTGCTCGGCAACCGCGTCACCCACTTCGTCTCCGACGGCCTGGCCGCGCTGCACGCCGAGGCGGGCACCGGGGACGGCGGCGGCATCCCGGACGTGGCCACGCTGCCCGCCCCGGTGCGCGGCGTGGTCGAGGGCGCCTACGGGCACGCGGTCGGCGACGTGTTCCTCTACACCGCGCCGCTGGCCCTGGTCTCCTTCCTGCTCGTGCTCTTCGTGAAGGAAGTTGCCTTGCGCAACCGAAGCGGTTTGCAGCAGGCTGCGGCGGGTACAGCCCGTTCGGCGGACGCGGAGAGCGACCGCCCGGCGGACGTGAACGAAAGGTAGGCTCCCGGCCGCCCTGCCTGTTCCCGCAGCGGAGAGGTCCAGGCAGGCGGTACGGGAAACGGGTCCTGGCGGCAGCCGAGGCAGGGGACGGCCGAGGCCGGTCCGCCGGGACCCGAAACAGTGGCGGCCGCCGCGACCAGGGACGGACACGGCGGTCCGCCACCCAGCACGCCCCCCGGACGTAGGGTGCGGTCATGGCTCCCAACATCGCCACGAACACGTCCGTCTCGCTCGAGGAGCTGCTGGACTTCGTCCGGCCGCGGCACCGGGCGATCCTGCTCACCACCCGTTCCGACGGCCGCCCGCAGGCCTCGCCGCTCACCTGCGGCGTGGACGACGCCGGGCGGATCGTCGTCTCCACCTATCCCGAGCGCGCCAAGACCCGCAACGCCAAGCGCGACCCACGCGCGAGCGTCGTCGTGCTGTCGGACGCGTGGGACGGGCCGTGGGTGCAGGTCGACGGCACCGCCGAGGTGATCGACGCGCCCGAGTCCGTCGAGCCGCTCGTCGAGTACTTCCGCAACATCTCCGGGGAGCACCCCGACTGGGACGAGTACCGCGAGGCGATGATCCGGCAGGGCAAGTCCCTGATCCGCGTCACCCCCACGCGGTGGAGCCCGATCGCCACCGGCGGCTTCCCCGCCCGGCTGGCCTGACCCCGTACGCGAGCGGGCCGGCGCCCACCGGGAGGTGGACGCCGGCCCGCAGGCCGTGCGCTCGGGGCTCAGTGCCTCAGGGCCTCAGGGCCTCAGGACCTCAGGACCTCAGGACGTGGGTGACGTCAGGTCGTACACGGTCGTGGACCCCACCGTCTTGGCGGTGTAGTGCGCCTGCACCCAGGAGGTGATCCCGGTGGCGGTGCCGCTGCCGCCCATACCGCCGCCGCCCATGCCGCCGCCGCCGATGAAGTAGTGGATCCTCCCCTCGGTGACGTCCTTCTGGAACTGCGCGAGCGTCGGGGACGGGTCGCTGCCGTTGAAGCCGCCGACGGACATCACCGGCTTCTGGGTGGCCAGTTGGTAGCTCGCCTGGTTCTGCGATCCGACCGCCGCGGCGACCCAGGTGTACCGGCCCGCGTCCTTCAGCAGCAGCGCCTTCATCGCCGCGCTGACCTGGGCGCCGTCGAGCAGGCCGCCCATGCCGCCGGCGCCGCCCCGGCCGCCGCCGCCGGGGAAGCCGCCCCGCCCGGTGGCCCCTCCGGTCGCACCGCCGGGCGCGGCGCCGGTGCCGCCGGGGAAGCCGCCCTGGGCTCCGCCGGGCGCTCCCGCACCGCCCGCGGCTCCGGTGCCGCCCTGGGCGCCGGGGAAGCCGCCGGCCGGCATCCGGCCGGTGCCGCCGCCGAAGCCGCCACGCGGGCCGCCACCGCCGCCGGGGAAGCCGCCCTGGCCGCCCTGGACCGCGGGTCCCGCGGTCACGATCGACCCCTGGTGGCCGGTGGCCACGGTGTCGAGCGTGTACGCGACCGGGCCGCCGAGCGCCGCGGCGATGCCGACGACCGCGGTGACCACGCCGAGCCGCGCCCGGGTGCGCGCCCCCGACGCCGTCGGTGCGGGCGCGCCGTCCTCGCCGTCCTCGCCGTCCGCGCCGTCCGCGCCCTCGGCGGTGCCGGCCGTGCCGGTCCGCCAGGGCAGCGCCCCGGCGAGCAGGCCGACCGCGGCCAGCAGGCCGGCGACCACGATCGTGGTGCGCAGCCACGGGTGCCAGTCCGCCGAGCGGTGCAGCAGGGCGTACGACCACAGGCCGGTGCCCGCGACGGTCGCGGCCAGCGCGCCGGCCGCGGCGAGGTGGTGGCGGCGCTGCCACAGCACCGAGGTGCCCATGCCGACCAGGGCCGCGATGTAGGGCGCGAGAGCGATGTTGTAGTACTGGTGGAAGATCCCGGACATGAAGCTGAAGGTCGCGAAGGTCATCAGCAGCGCGCCGCCCCACACCAGGAACGCCGCCCGCGCGGTGTCCGCGCGGCGGGCCCTGCGGGTCACCCACAGGCCGGCCGCCAGCAGCGCGAACGCCGCGGGCAGCAGCCACGCGATCTGGCCGCCCATGTCGCTGCCGAACAGCCGCCCGATGCCGGTGGCGCCCCAGCGGCCGCCCTGCCCGGCGGGGCCGCCGCCGACGCTGCCGGTCTCGTTGCCGGTGATCCGGCCGAAGCCGTTGTAGCCGAAGGTCAGGCCCAGGAAGCTGTTGTCCTGCGAACCTCCGATGTACGGGCGCGAGGACGCCGGCCACAGTTCGACGACGGCCACCCACCAGCCGCCGGAGAGCAGCATCGCGCCGCCCGCGCAGCCGAGTTGGGCCAGCCGCCGGCGCAGCCCGACCGGCGCGCACACCGCGTAGACGAGCGCGAGCGGCGGCAGGATCAGCCACGCCTGGAGCGTCTTGGTGAGGAACGCCAGGCCGAAGGCGGCGCCGGCCAGCAGCAGCCACCTGGTGCGGGCGTCCTCCAGCGCGCGCAGCACGCAGTAGACGGCCGCGACCATGAGCAGCGCCAGCAGCGCGTCGGGGTTGTTGAAGCGGAACATCAGCGCCGCGACCGGGGTGACCGCGAGCACCGCGCCCGCGATCAGCCCCGCGCCGGCGCTGAAGCGGCGGCGGACCGCGGCGTACAGCAGGCCGACGGCGGCGACGCCCATCAGCGCCTCGGGTGCCAGGATCTGCCACGAGCCGAGGCCGAGGACCCGCACCGAGAGCGCCATCGGCCACAGCGCCGCAGGCGGCTTGTCGACGGTGATGGAGTTCGCCGCGTCCGAGGAGCCGAAGAAGAACGCCTTCCAGCTCTCGCTGCCGGCCTGCACGGCCGCGGAGTAGAAGGAGTTGGCGTAGCCGGAGGCGCTCAGGTCCCACAGGTAGAGCACCAGCGTGCCCAGCAGCAGCGCGAGGAACGCCGGCCTGGCCCATGCCGGGTCCTGCGGCCTGCCCCGCCACAGCCGCGCCGCGCGGGACGCCCCGGCGGGCCGCGGCGCGGCGTCGGGCGCCGCGTCGGGGTCGGCGAGCGGGGTGCGGAAGGTGTCCGCCGGGACGTACCCGGCGGGCGGGGTGTTGCTCGGCGCGGTCATCGCGCACTCCTCGGGTCGGGGACGGGTTCTGCGTACGCCGCGGGCTGTTCGCACCCGGCGGGAGGGCGGTCGGGGAACAGCCAGGCGCGGAAGAGCAGGAAGCGCAGCACGGTGGCGGCGAGGTTCGCGGCGATCAGCGCGGCCAGTTCGGTGCTGTGGCCCGGGTGCGGTCCCGCCGCGTGCACGGCGGCCAGCGAACCGCTGGTCAGCGCCAGGCCGATGGCGAACACCACCAGCCCCTGGGCCTGGTGGCGCACCGCCCGGTCGCGGCCGCGGACCCCGAAGGTGAGGCGGCGGTTGGCCGAGGTGTTGCCGAGCGCGGACAGCAGCAGCGCCAGCGCGTTGGCGGGCTGGGCGCCGAGTCCGAGCCGGAACAGGGAGTACAGCGCCAGGTACACCAGGGTGCTGAGCGCGCCGACCACGCCGAAGCCGACCAACTGCCGGGCCAGGCCCGCGGGCACGCCGCTCAGCTCGCGGTCGCGCGGGTCGTCGCCGAACGGCCTGCGCAGCCGGTCGAGCGCCAACTGCGCGGTGGTCAGGGCGCGTCCGACCCGCCACACGCCGCGCAGGTCGTCCGCGGCGGTGCGCACGACGTCCACGCTGCTGTCCGGGTCGTCGACCCAGTCGACGGGCACCTCGTGGATGCGCAGTCCGGCCCGCTCGGCGAGCACCAGCATCTCGGTGTCGAAGAACCAGCCGAAGTCCTCGACCATCGGCAGCAGCCGCTGCGCGACGTCGCCGCGTATCGCCTTGAAGCCGCACTGCGCGTCGGTGAAGCGCGCGGCGAGCGAGCCGCGCAGGATCAGGTTGTAGGCGCGGGAGACGAACTCCCGCCTGGCGCCGCGCACCACCCGCGAGGAGCGCGCCAGCCGCGACCCGATGGCCAGGTCGGAGTGGCCGGAGATGAGCGGCGCGACCAGCGGCAGCAGTGCGTTGAGGTCGGTGGACAGGTCGACGTCCATGTACGCCAGCACCGGCGCGTCGGAGGCCGTCCACACGGTGCGCAGCGCGCGGCCGCGGCCCTTCTGCTCCAGCCGGAAGGACTCGACCTCGGGCAGCTCGGCGGCGAGCGCCCTGGCCACCGCTGGCGTCAGGTCGGTGCTGGCGTTGTCCGCGACGGTGATCCGGAAGGGATAGGGGAAGGTGCCCGACAGGTGGGCGTGCAGGCGCCGGACGCAGGGCTCCAGGTCGTCCTCCTCGTTGTACACGGGGATGACCACGTCCAGCACCGGGGTGCCGGGCCTGACCGCTGCGGCCGTGACCGGCAGGTGCTGCCGGGCGGGCAGATCGCCGAGAGGGGTTCGCATGCCCCGACTCTCGGCAACCGCGCTGTCACGACGTTGTGCTGAGACTGGGCAGGGCCTGTGAGTGCGCGGCCGGCAGGGTGACGGTGAACACCGTGCGGCCCGGGGCGCTGTCCAGCGTCACGTCGCCGCCGTGCGCGGCCACCACCGAGTGCACGATGGCCAGGCCCAGGCCGGTGCTGCCCGACGCGCGGGAGCGGGAGGCGTCGCCGCGCGCGAAGCGCTCGAAGACGTGCCGCTGGAGGTCCTGCGGGATGCCGGGCCCGTCGTCCTCGACCTGCAGCCGCACCCCGGGCCCCGAGGGCAGCACCCGGGCGGTGACGGTGGTGCCGGGCGGGGTGTGCGCGCGGGCGTTGCCCAGCAGGTTGGTGAGCACCTGGTGCAGCCGCTGGGCGTCGCCGTGCACGGTGGCCGGCCGGTCCGGCAGGTCGAGCCGCCAGTTGTGGTCGTGCCCCGCCGCGCGGGCGTCGCTGACCGCGTCCACCACCAGCGGCGACACGTCGGTCTCGGCGAGGCTCAGCGGGCGTCCCGCGTCCAGCCGGGCGAGCAGCAGCAGGTCCTCCACCAGGGTCGTCATCCGGGCCGCCTCGGACTCGATGCGGCCGAGCGCGTGCCGGGTGTCGGGGCCGGGGAACTCCTTGCCCCGGCGGGTGAGTTCGGCGTAGCCGCGGATGGAGGCGAGCGGGGTGCGCAGCTCGTGGCTGGCGTCGGCGACGAACTGCCGGACCCGCGTCTCGGACTCCTGGCGGGCGTGCAGCGCCGAACCGACGTGGCCCAGCATCCGGTTGAGCGCCGAGCCGACCTGGCCGACCTCGGTGCGCGGGTCGGTGAAGGAGTCGGGGACGCGTTCGAGCAGCGCCACCTCGCCGCGGTCCAGGGGCAGTTCGGAGACCCGGGTGGCGGTCGCGGCGACCCGGCGCAGCGGTTCGAGGGAGATCCGCATCAAGGTGGCGCCGGCCAGTCCGGCGGCGACCAGTCCCGCGGCGGTCACCGAGACCTCCACCCACCGGAGGGTGGACAGGGTGTCCTCGACGCCGCCGGTGCTCATGCCGACCAGCACGGTGCTGCCGTCGGGCGCAGGCCGGGCGGACTCGACGCGGTAGGAGCCGAGACCGGCCAGGTGCGCGGTGTGCGGCTGACCGTCGCGGGGCACCGCGGCGAAGGCCCGCGCCTGCGCCGCGGTGAGCGGGTCGGCGACCAGCTGGCCGTCGTCCGAGCTGGCGGCGCTGACCGCGGCCCGGGTGACGGCGCCGCTCGCGGAGACGCTCGCGCCGACGGTCTCGCCGGGCTGCCCGCCGCCGACGAGGAAGACGAAGGGGATGCCGGAGCCGTCGCCGGGTCGGTCGCGCGGGTACGCGCCGTTCTGGCCGGCGCGGTTCTGCCCGGCGGGCGGCCCGCCGGCGCGCATCGCGGTGTCGTGCACCTTGGCGTCCAGCTGCCCGTACAGGAAGTCGTGCAGGGCGAAGATCGTGACGCCGCCGATGACCGCGCACACCGCGGCGACCAGCACGACGCAGGAGACGACCAGCCGGCGGCGCAGCGACCAGGCGGCCCGGCGGCGGCGCGGCCCGGCGCGGGGCGCGGGCTGCGCGGTCACGCCGGGTCGCCGGGCTTGATCAGGTAGCCGGCGCCGCGGCGGGTGTGGATCATCGGCGGGTGGCCGACGTCGATCTTGCGCCGCAGGTAGGAGATGTACAGCTCGACGACGTTGGCCTGGCCGCCGAAGTCGTACGACCAGACGCGGTCGAGTATCTGCGCCTTGCTGAGCACCCGGCGCGGGTTGCGCATCAGGTAGCGCAGCAGCTCGAACTCGGTGGCGGTCAGGTGGATGTTGGCGCCGCCGCGGCTGACCTCGTGGCTGTCCTCGTTGAGCACCAGGTCGCCGACGACGAGCAGCGACTCGTTGCGCACCGCGGCGGCGCCGGAGCGGCGCAGCAGGCCGCGCAGCCGGGCCACGACCTCCTCCAGGCTGAACGGCTTGGTGACGTAGTCGTCGCCGCCCGCGGTCAGGCCGGCGATGCGGTCCTCGACGGCGTCCTTGGCGGTGAGGAACAGCACCGGCACGTCCGGGGTCTCGCGGCGCAGCCTGGCCAGCACCTCCAGACCGTCCATGTCGGGCAGCATCACGTCGAGCACGACGGCGTCGGGACGGGACTCGCGGGCCGCGCGCAGCGCGCTCGCGCCGTCGGCCTCGGTGCGCACCTGCCAGCCCTCGTAGCGCAGCGCCATGGACAGCAGGTCGGCCAGCGGGGTCTCGTCGTCCACGACCAGGACGCGGACCGGGCTGCCGTCGGGGCGCGCCAGGTCGGCCGCCGGGGCCTGGGCTGCCGCGCCCGCGGTCGCCGCGGTGGGGGGCTGGGGTGCGGATGCGGTCGCGGCGGACGCGGCCTGAGAGGTGGTTGCCATGGTGGCCACCCTGTGCGCTCGCTATGAAAGGATTCTTGGCCGTTTCTGTGAAACGTCTGAGAATCTCACCGAGTCCGCGCGCCGGGTCCACCCGCGTCCACGCGGGGAGACCGGGCGTCGCGGGCCCGCGCGGCTGCGGCCGGCCGGTCACGGGGAGTCCGCGCGCGGCCCTTTCCGGTCACCGGTGATCGGGACCGGTCACGGGTGGGGGAGATGTGGTCGGGATGGCCGGGTCGGCGGCGGCCCGGCGTACGTTCGTCGGCATGGCTGAGCGGGCCTGCGCCGAGCGGACCCCGCGGACGGTCGCCGTGGAGCGGCTGTCCCCGGGCGATCACGCCTGCCTGGCCTTCACCGGGCCCGACGACCGCTGGGCGCTGCGGGCCGCCTTCACCACCGCGGGGCTGGCCCGCGGCGAACGCGTGATGATCTTCGGCTCGGGCGTCGCCGCCGCGCTGGAGCGGCTCTCCTCCTACGGCGTGCCCGCGCGGCAGGCCGCCGCGGAGGGCCGGCTGGCGGCGCTGCCCGACTCCCCCGGCTGGGACCCGGTGCGCGGCTTCGACGCGGCCGCCAGGGTCGGCTACTGGGTGGCGGCCACCGACGACGCGCTGACCCGGGGCTTCACCGGCCTGCGGGTGGCGGGCGACATGAGCTGGGTGTGCGAGAGGGGCGTGGCGGGCGAGGAGCTGACCGCGTACGAGCGGGAGCTGACGCCGCTGTTCGCCCGGCTCGGCTTCACCGCGCTGTGCGAGTACGACCGCGGGCTCTTCCCGCCGGCGCTGCTGGAACAGGCGCTGGCCGCGCACCCGTTGGCGGTCCTGCCGGCGCCGGGCGCGCTGCACGCCGAGCGCACGGGCGACGCGCTGCGGCTCGCGGGGGACGCGGATCTGGCCACCCGGGCGGCCTTCGAGTGGGCGGTCGCCGACTCGGGCCTGACCGAGATCGACCTGACCGGGCTGGCCTTCATCGACGCCTCCTGCGCGCGGGCACTGCTGAGGCTGAGCGGGGGCGTGGTGCTGGAGTGCACGGCGGCACAGTTGAGAGTGCTGCTGCTGTGCGGGCTGCGTCAGGTGGAGGGGGTACTGGTACGCGTGCGCTGAGCTGCGGCGAAAGCGTCTCCGGAGCCTTGTGAGCCGGGCCGGATGAATGTGCGCGTGGCATTCAACTCGTCTTATGTGCAAGGCTGTTGCCCGCGCACGCTCGATCCCCGCGAGTTGTGGGGGATGCTCGCGAACCGCAAGGTCCGGTATCTCCGTACATGCATAATCGGTTACCAGTGTGACGGTTGATGCCAGCCAGTCACCCATTGTGCTGAGGACGTTGATGACCACACTCTCATCCGGCCGACACGGTTCAGGGTCAGCCGTCCCCCATCTCCAGCGCGTGGTCCTGCTCCCCGGTGCGGTGCTCACCCTGCTCGGCGGCGGCTGCGTCGCCTGGCTGCTGGCCGCCGACCCGTCGGGGAGCCGGCGCGCCCTCGTCCTCGGCGCGGCCGTGGTCGTCGCGCTCGCGGTGCTCGCCGCGGGGGCCGCCGCGGCCCGCTCCGCGCAGCGCCGCCTCGCCGGCTCGACGGCCGAACTCGACCGCGCCGCCGCGGACATCGCCGCCAGCGTCTCCTTCGGCGACGCGCAGCTGCGCCGGGCGCTGGAGGAGCTGCGGCAGGGCCGCACCCCCGACAAGCCCGCCGCGCCCAGCGAACTGCGGGACGCCACCGGCCGGTTCAAGCCGCTGCTCGAACAGCTGGAGTACAGCAGGCTCACCGCCTTCACCGCGCTCACCGAGGCGGCCGACCTGCCCGCGCCCAACGGCGCCGCCTCCCAGCAGGTCACCGTCCTGGTCAACCTGGCCCGCCGGCTGCAGTCCCTGGTCCACCAGGGCATCCGCATCCTGGACGAGCTGGAGCAGCAGGTGGAGGACCCGGACCTGCTGCGCGGCCTGTTCGAGGTCGACCACATCGCCACCCGTATCCGCCGCTACGTGGAGAACGTCGCGGTGCTCGGCGGCGAGGTCACCCGCCGCCAGTGGCGCAAGCCGGTGCCGCTGGCCTCGGTGGTCCGGTCCGCGATCGGCGAGGTCGAGCGCTACTCCCGGGTCAAGCCGGTGCCGCCGATCGACGGCCGCCTCGACGGCGCCGCCGTCGCCGACGTCGTGCACCTGCTGGCCGAGCTGATCGAGAACGCCACCGCCTTCTCCCCGCCCGGCACCCAGGTCTACGTGCGCACCCAGCAGGTCACCACCGGCATGGTCATCGAGATCGAGGACCGCGGCCTCGGCCAGCAGCCCGACGACGAGCGGCTGCGCAACACCCTGCTCGCCAACCCCGAGCGGGTCGAGCTCGGCGCGCTCCTCAAGGACGGCCGCGTCGGCCTCTACGTGGTCGCGGTGCTGGCCCGCCAGCACCAGATCAGGGTCGAGCTGCGCCGGAACCTGTTCGGCGGCGTGACCAGCCTGGTGCTGCTGCCCAACCCGCTGCTCAGCTCCGAGAACGACGACGCGGGCGACCGCGGCGCCAGCCCCGCGGAGGACGCGCACGGCAGGGCCGCCGAGCCGGCCGTGGACCGCGGCGACGCGAGCGGCTACGCCCTGGCCGCCGCCCCCGTCCACCTGCCGCAGGACGCGCCCGCACCCGCCGGCCGCACGGCGCGCCAGGGCGGCGGCCGCCACACCCAGGCGCCGGCCGCGCCGCTGCCCGTCCAGCCGCCGGCCCCGGCTCCCGCGCAGGCCGCGGCCCCGCAGCCGTACCCGCAGGACCTGGCCGCGGCGCCCGCACCGCAGGAGTACGCGATGCCCCGTGACTACGCCGCGCAGCAACTGCGCGCCCCCGCACCGCCTCTCCAGCAGCCGCCCGTCCAGCAGCATCCGGTCCAGCCGCAGCTTCAGCCCCTGCCGCAGTCGCAGTCGCAGTTCCCGTCGCTGCCGCAGGACCGGATGCCGTCGCAGCCGGCGCCGCAGGGGTACGGCCTGCCGCAGGCGCGGGGCGGCGGTGAGGACGCCGCCGCGTTCGGCCGGCCGCCGCTGCCGCAGCGCACGCAGCAGACCCACATGGCGCCGCAGCTGCAGCGGTCGCAGGAGTCCTCGCTGGGCGGCTCCGCCGGCTACCGGCAGCCCGACGAGACCGAGTTCACCCCGGCCAACCCCGGTCTGATGGCCACCTACCGTCAAGGGGTCCGCGCCGCCGAGGAGCAGTCCGGGTCGGCCGACGGGTGAGCCTCACGCCGTATCTCCCCTCATCTCGCGTTATGTCCTTAGGAGTTCCACAGATGGCGAGCGACACCACCGGCAGCGACCTCGGGTGGCTGCTTGAGGATCTCGTCGGCCGGGTCCCCTATACCCGCGCCGCCGTCCTGCTGTCGTCCGACGGCATCAAGCGGGCCGTGCACGGGCTGGACGTGGAGGGCGCCGACCACCTGTCGGCGGTGGCCTCCGGGCTGTGGTCGATCGTCCGCAGCGCCGGCAAGCACTTCGGCAACGGCCCGCTCGCCCGGCAGGTCGTCGCCGAGCTGGACGGCGCGCTCATGTTCGTCTCCGCGGCCGGCAAGGGCAGCGTGCTCGCGGTGCTCGCCGGACCCGAGGCGGACGCGGGCGTCCTCGGCTTCGAGATGAGCCGGATGATCCAGCAGGTGACCAAGAGCCTTGAGACACCTGCCCGCAACGCGGCGTCCGTGGCGCGGTGAGCCGGGCGGAGGGCAGGGACCGCTCCGGCGGTTCCGGCCGCGACGGCCGCTTCGGCCGGGACGGCTTACTCGGCGGGCGGGACGCGCTGTCCGGACGGGAGGGACTGTCCGGACGGGACGCCCTGCTCGGCCGCGAGCGGCGTTCCGCCCAGGAGCGCCGCGACGGCCGCAGCGACCACGACTGGCTCGACGCCGACGCCGGGCGGATGGTGCGCCCGTACACCGTCAGCGGCGGCCGCACCAAGCCCACGGTGGCCCTCGACCTGCTGTCGATGGTGCGGGCCACCGGGCGGGCGCTCAAGGTCGACCTGAGCCCCGAGCACTCCCTGGCGCTGGACCTCAGCCGCGCCCCGGTGACCGTCGCCGAGATCGGCGCCCATCTCAAGCTGCCCGTCGCGGTGGCGAAGATCCTGCTGTCCGACCTGATCGACCAAGGGGCCGTGACGGCCCGTCCACCCGACCCGGCCGCCGACCCAGCGGACCGGGACATCCTGCAGAGAGTGCTCGATGGCCTACACAAACGACTACTGCAGTGACGACGCCTACCCGCAGCCGCTGAAGATCCTGGTGGCGGGCGGGTTCGGGGTCGGCAAGACCACCTTCGTGGGCGCCGCCAGCGAGATCGAGCCGCTGAGCACCGAGGAGACGGTCACGGTGGCCAGCGCCGGCACCGACCGCCTCGACGGCGTGTCCAACAAGACGACCACGACCGTCGCGATGGACTTCGGCCGGATCACCCTGGACGAGCAGTACATCCTCTACCTCTTCGGCACCCCCGGGCAGGATCGTTTCTGGTTCATGTGGGACGAGCTGTCCAACGGCGCGCTCGGCGCCGTGGTGCTGGCCGACACCCGCCGGCTCGTGGACTGCTTCGACGCGGTCGACTTCTTCGAGAGCCGCGGCATACGTTTCCTGGTCGCCGTCAACGAGTTCGACGGCGCCTACGCCTACTCCGCCGACGAGGTGCGCGGCGCCCTCGCGCTGGCCCCGCACGTGCCGGTCGTGCTCTGCGACGCCCGGCAGGCCAGCTCCTCCACCCGCGTGCTGATCGACCTCGTCACCCACCTCCTCCAGGCCACCGCCGTGGCACAACCCGCCCACTGACCGGAAGCGCCGCTATGACATTCGACCCGGCCAACCGCATGGCCACCCCGGAAGAAGACCCGTCGAGGACCGACCTGCGCAACGAGCGCCTGCGCGCGATGGGCGTCACCGACCAGCCGTTCCCCGAGCTGGACGCGATCGCCGAGAAGATGCGGGAGATCACCGGCGCCGCGTACGCCATGGTCAACTTCGTGATCGACGGCCGGCAGTACTTCGCCGGCCTGTCCACGCCCAACGGGCCGCAGACCATCGAGTCCGGCGCGGAGCCCGGCCGCGAGATGGAGCTGGACCAGGGCTTCTGCCCGCACGTGGTCAGCCGGGGCACCGCCCTGCCGCTCGCCGACGTGTGCGCGTACCCGCGGTTCGCGGGCAACCGGGTCGTCGACGAGCTGGGCGTGCGGACCTACCTGGGCGCGCCGGTCAAGGACCCGGCGTCGGGCGTCACGCTGGGCACGGTGTGCGTGATCGACACCGAGCCGATCCCGTGGACCAAGCAGGACGTGGAGAACATCAAGGGTCTCGCCGAGCAGGTCACCACGGTGCTGCAGCGGCACGAGCGCGGACAGGCGTGAACCCCGCGGGGGCCGTGCCCCCGCGGGCTCCTCGGGCGTGCACCGGCGGCCGCCGCGCGGGCCGGTGCACGGGTCGGTGCGCCGTGCCGGTCACAGCGGTCGCGGCGGTCAGACCACGGCCTCGACCGTGTCGTCGAGCCGCACGAGGTCGGACAGCCGCTGGGACCACTCGCCCTTGCTCAGCCCCAGCGCCACCTCGCCGAGCCGCAGCAGCTGGACGTCCGAGGTGCCGGCCGGGGCGAAGATGTGGTGGGCGTCGCGCAGATAGCGCTCGACCGGGGTGTCGGTGAACAGGCCGCTGGCCGCGTGCACCTCCATCGCCGCGCGGGCCGAGTCCAGCGCCAGCTCCACGTTGATCAGCTTGGCGTTCATCAGCTCCGCGTCGCACGGCTCGCCCTCGTCCAGCAGATGCGCGGCGTGGTAGGCGGCCAGCCGGGCGGTCATCAGCCGCGACTGCATCTTGCCGATCTTCAGCTTCACCGGCGACACCTCGTACAGCGGCTTGCCGTAGCGGTGCCGCTCGGTGGCGAAGTGCGCGGTCTCCTCCACCAGGGCCTGGTGGATGCCGAGCGAGACCGCGGTCAGGTTCGGCCGCCCGTACAGCACGCTGGAGGAGTACGCCACCGGCAGGCCGTCGCCTTCCGCGCCCAGCAGGTTCGCGGCCGGAACACGGCAGTTGTCGAAGACCAGTTCGCCGAAGCTGAAGCCGTGCAGGCCCATGGCCGGTTTGTGCTCCCCGAGCGAGAAACCGGGCCGGTCGGACTCCACCAGGAACGCCGAGAGTCCCTTGGACCCGGGACCGGTTCTGACCACCACGCCGTGCAGGTCCCCGACGTGGCTGTTGCCGACGAAGACCTTGCTGCCGTTGAGCACGTACTCGTCGCCGTCGCGCACCGCGGACGCCGTCATCCCCAGCACGTGCCCGCCGGAGCCGGTCTCGGTGACCGCGATCGTGGGCAGGCAGTCGCCTGAGGCGATCCGCGGCAGCCACTGCCATTTCTGCGCCTCGGAGCCGAAGTGCACGATCTTCGCCACGCCCAGCTGCGAGGCCTGCACCATGGCGCCCATCGCGGCGCTGACCCGCGACAACTCCTCGATGATGATGGTCTTGGCGAGGTGCCCCATCCCCATCCCGCCGTACTTGCGGGCGACGGTGACGCCGATCCATCCCTGCCGGGCGATCCGCCGCGACAGCTCGTACTCGACCGCGCGCGCGGCTTCCATCTGCGGGATGAGCGGGCGGACCTCGTTCTCGGCGAAGACCCTGACTTCCTGCCGGAGTCGTTCGTGACGCTTCGTGGTGAAGTAGCCGCTCACACCGATCCCTCCCTTGAAGTCCACCTGCCCGCCACGGGTTCTGCGAGCAGTCAGCCACCCCCGTAGCCGCGCACGCCTGCCTTGGCTGGAACAGGTCGACCCACTCATGGTGGGGACTTCAACAAGTCGATACAAGATCGCTCAACGGATTGGCTGGATCTGGGCGAATCCAAGCGTGAATAAGCTCAACTTCTGTCCGCAGAAAGCATTTTGCCCATTGCGCAGGAGAGGTCGCAGCGACTGCGGTAAAGCAGCCTACGCGACCGCGGCGCGGGGAATCGCGGTGGGGATCGGGGCGGGCCCGGGGCGCTCCCGGGCGGGTCACCTGACGGCGAAGCGCACCAGGCGGCGGGCGCGGTCGTGGAGCCTGCCGCGGCGCAGGAGCCGCCTGGTGTCGGCGGCGGTCGGCTCGTTGTAGAGGACGAAGTCCTCGTGGCGGTACACGCCGGGACGCCCCGCGACGGCGGCCGCGGCGTCGCGGATCGCGGTGAGGCGCTCGGGGGCGAGCGCCAACTCCCTTTCGTTCGGCTGGTAGCGCGCGCCGATCGGATAGTCGCGTCCGGCCCGCCGGGTCATCTCGACGTGGCAGCCGAGGACCTGCGTGACGTGGTGGGCGGCCGCGAAGTCCACGAGGCGGTCGAGCGAGGCGCTGAAGGCCGCGCGGTCCGCGACGTAGAGCCGCCCGGGCAGGACGGTGTCGCCGGTGAGCAGGAAGCCGGTCCTGGGGTCGTGGACGGTGATCGCCGCGTCGTGGTGGCCGGGCGAGCCGAGCACGCCCAGCACCCGGCCGCCGAGGTCGAAGGAGGCGGTCGCGGTGGGCCAGCCGTCGCCGAAGCCGAAGAAGGCGCGCACCGCGTCCAGGTCCCGGCCGACCACGGTGGTCGCCGGGCGGTCGGCGAACTGCCCGTCGCCCGCGACGTGGTCGCCGTGCGGGTGGCTGTGCGCGACGACGAGTGCGTACGGTTCGGGGGTGGTTCGCGGGTGCCGGGCCAGCCAGCCGGAGACCAGCGCGTCGACGGTGTCGCGCAGCGGGAAGCGCTCCGGGTCCTCGGTCGCGCCGGTGTCCAGCAGCAGCGCGCGCTCCTCGCCGAAGAGCAGGAAGAGGAACGGCGCCTCGTGGTCCAGGGTCTTGCTCTGGCGCAGCACGACGGTGTGCGCGTCGTGGTGGTGCACCTGGATCGGCTCCTCGGCCGCCGCCGCGCGCCGCGTCCGCCGCCAGGCGGGCACGCCGTGGCGCCAGCGCACGTCGAGCGGTGCGGTGTCCGTGCCGTGCGGTCCTTCAGTCGTCGGTGTCATCGCCGTGGTCCCCCCGGTCGAGTGCGGTGAGCGGCGTCGCCGCCATGAAGTACCTGATGTGGCGCTGTTCCCGCCCGGCCGCCTCGGCCGCGCTCCCGCCGCCCGCCCTGGCCCTGGCGATGTACGGCTCGAGGAGCGCCTTCCAGCGCTCCTTCAGCTCGGCCGCCTCGGCGGGCGTGACGCTGGCGACCGCGGACACGATGCTCTGCGCGTCGCGCCACCGCGGCGCCTCGGCGTCCCTGCGTTCCGCGTGGTCGAGGATCGCCTGCATCTCGCGTTCGACCACCACCCGCTCCAACTGCCGCCGTACGAGCGGGTCGTCGTCCGCGCCGATTCGCAGCACCGGCTGCCCGGCCGGCACCCGCCAGGTCCGCTCGCGCCGGTCCCGGCCGGGGCCGGCGTCCTCCACGAAGCCGTACTTCGCCAACTGGCGCAGGTGGAAAGAGCAGTTGGCCTGCGGCACGCCGAGCGCCCGCCCGCACCGCGCGGCGGTGGCCGGCCCGATCGCCGTGAGCAGTTCCAGCAGGTCGAGCCGCAGGGGGTGGGCCAGGGCCCTGATCGCCTTGGGGTCGCTGATCCGCATATCCCAAAGAATACTTTGATACTTCGAGTTGTCAACGCTTCCTTTGGCTTCTTGTCCGCACCCCGCGCACCCGCCGGTCGCGCGGCCGGATCACGGCGCGGGCGGACCGGTGGGACGGCACACCTCGTGGACCCCGCCGTCCGGTGGAGAAGGAGTCACCGGGGCACGCGGTCCCGGCCAACTGCACCCGGTTGCCTGGAATATGCCCCCGGCCCGGCGTTCCTTCTGCTGTGATGGCTCCCCGTAGCCCCGTCATCGGTGGAGCTGGAGGAGCCCCCCTCATGGACCGGGAAGACGAACCCCGCCTCACCGCCCTCGCCCCGCAGATCTCCCGGGTCACCGTCGACCTGCTGCGCAGGACCGTCGGCCTCGAACCCGCCGAGTGCATACCGCAGCGGGCCCTCGCGACCGCCGACTCCGTCCTCGCCACGCACGGCACCGACGGCCTGCGCGTCCTCGCCATCAGCCTGGCCGGCTGGACCGCCGTGCTGATCGAGCAGAACGCGGCGCTGTCCGGCCGCACCCAGGAGGCCCTCCTCGACGACATCGACCTGACCTGCCTGGAGGCCAACTCCGAGGATTAGCCGGCTGCTTGGAGCGGCTGGGGGACGTGCGGGACGGCGGCGTTCGGGTCCGTGCCGGACATCGCCAGGGCGATGACGAAGCCCGCGACCTCCTCCAGCTGGCGCGCCCTGGCCAGGCCGCCCAGCGTGGCCGGATGGGCGCCGGCGTCCCGTACCAGCCGCGCCACCGTGTCCAGCGCCGACGCGTCGTCGCCCGCCAGCGCGACGGTGACCGGGGCCCGGCCCGGCTCCCACTGGCCGGCGGGGAACAGATGGAAGCCCTTGACCACCTGGGCGCCCGGCGCGAGGTCCGCGATGTGCTCGGCGGCGGCCCGGCCGTCCGGCGGGAGCAGCACGCCGACGCCGTGCTCCACGGCGTTCACCGGGTCGATCAGCGGGACGCCGGCCAGTGCGCCGTCCGCCGCGCCCGCCGCCCGCAGCGCGTCGGGCACCCCCTCCCACGCCACCGCGAGGAGCACCGCGTCGCGCCCGGCGACGACCTCCCGCGGCGCCGCCGCCTCCGCGCCCCCGCCGATCCGCGCGGCCGCGGCGAGCGCCCTGTCGTGCGAGCGGCCCCCGATCCGTATCGCGTGGCCCGCCCGCGCCCACGCCGCGCCCAGCCCGACGGCCAGCTGGCCCGTGCCCAGAATCCCGATCCGCAGGGTTCCCTCGGTTCCGCCTGCCATGTCCCGCTCCGCTCCCGCACCGCCCGGCGGCCGGTCCGCCGGGACGGCCGCCACCGTAGGGGATCCGACGCGCACCGATCGGTAGGAGCCGGATCGGCGAAGATGGCGGTGCAAGGTGCGGCGGAGCCGGACGGGCGGAGCCGGACCGGCGGGCGACGGGGAGGGACCGATGGCGGCGGACGGCGTACGGGACGTGGTGTGCGAACGCGCCCTGGTGGACTGCCGGTTGCGCGCCGCGACCGAGCTGCTCGCGCACACCTGGGACCCGTTGGTGCTGGCCGCGCTCAGCCCGGGGCCGCTGCGCCGCAGCGCCCTGCTCGCCTCCACCGGCGGCATGAGCGACAAGGTCCTCACCGAGGCGCTGCGCCGCCTGCTCGCCAACGGTCTGGTGGAGCGCCGCACTTACCCGGCCGCGCCGCCCCGCGTCGAGTACGGCCTGACGCCGCTCGGCGCGAGCCTGACCGAAGGGCCGCTGCGCGCGCTCGCCGACTGGGCGCTCGACCACGGGGAGCAGCTGCTCGACGCGCAGGAGCGAGCGGCGGCCGCCGCGGTCGAGCGCCGGGCGGTGGCGGCGGGCGGAGCAGTGGCCGGGGCGGCGGGCGGGGCGGTCAGTCCCGCAGACGCAGCGTGACGAACGGGATCGTGTCGCCCGGCAGCACGTAGCGCTCGAACTCCACGAAGCCCCGCGCCTCGGCGAAGCGCAGCCCGTCGGCGTTGGACGCGAGCACGACGGTCTCGATGGTCCGCGCGCCCCGGGCGCGGGCCTGTGCGACGCCGCGGGCGCACAGCGCGGCCCCGACGCCCCTGCCGCGGTGGGCCGGCAGCACCCGGGCGATCACCGTGGCGGTAGCCGCCGGGTCGTCGGGCGGCGGCGGGCGCAGGGTCGTGCAGCCCACGAGGGCGCCGCCGCGGTAGACGACCTCCAGGTGGTTGCGCCGGACGCGCTCGCGCACCTCGTCCAGGGAGAGCGGCGCGGTCGGGATGACCGCGTTGTGGACATGCCGCCAGTCGCGCAGGGCGGCCTCGTCCTCGGGCGTTTCGATGCGGAGGTCGTCGGACACGGAAGCCAGGTAAGCGGGCGGCGCGGGGGCGCGTCAACGCGATTCGGGGCCGCCGGCCGGATCGGCGGCCGGGTCGGCGGCCTGGTCGGCGGCCTGGTCGGCGGCCGGGTCGCCGGCCGGGTCGAGCAGCGCGAGGACCTGCGCGGGAGTCCAGTGGCCCGCGGCGCCCGGGCGCGAGGCGAGGTAGCGCGCGATCTCCGGCGCGCTCAGCCGCCCCGCCTCGTACAGGCCCCGCGCGATCTGGCGGAGGTACGGCGGCGAGGGCGCGGTGTGCGCGACGTCCTCCACCCCCCAGGGCGCGGTGAGGGTGAGCAGCGGCACGCCCTCCCAGCGCCCCGGGCACACCAGCGTCTCGTAGCGGCCGGGCCCCAGCCGCAGCCGTCCCGAGCGGACGGCGGCGCCGAGATCGAGCGCGCCGCCGTGCGGGTCGGGCCGGTCCGCGCCGTCCGGCCGCCGCCCCGGCGGCCGCGCGTACATCTCCTGCGCCGCGATGTCCCGCAGCTGACCGGACGTCACGAGGTAGGCCCGCCCCCACACGACGCCCGGCGCGTCCGGGTCGTAGAACGCGCGCCCGCCGCCCCACACGGGCGAGTGCGTGGCGAAGTACACCGCCCCCGGCAGCGCGACCGCCGTGTCCCGCGCGGGCATCCGCCGGTCCCGGCAGCCCGGGTACGTCCGCGCGCCGCCCTGCGCGCCGCCCGCGCCGCCGGCCACGTAACGGCGCAGCCGTTCGCGGCGCGTGTTGGGCCGTACGCCGCGTACCAGACGGGGTCGCCGTCCCCGTCACCGTCACCGTCGCCGCCGCCCCTGCCGTCCCGCCGTCCCGCGTCCACTCCGCGAGTATCCGCGCCGCGGGACCGTCCCGCAGCTCCACGGGGCCGCCGGGGCCACCGCCGCCGCCCAGGGCGGGCGCCGGCCCGCAGGGCCCCGCCCAGGCGGCTCCCGGCGAAAGAAGCACCGGCACGGCTCGGCGCCCGAGTGCTAGCCTCCCTGCCATGCGCATCTCCGGACCCCACTGACGGATCAGGCGGCCGACCGCCCCGGGCCGACACGAGCCGACACGAGCCGCGACGGCTCGACCCGGCTCCCACGGGCCCGGCCCGGCCCGGGTTTCCGCATCCCGCGGCCGTTCTGACGATCCGTCATATCCGTGCGCTTCCTTCCGCCTGCGGGCGCGCCCGCACGCGCGGTGAATCCGGAGATTCCGATGTCCTCCCCCGCCGGGGCGGGCGCGTCCTATCGCGCCGCCCTCACGCTCCCCCATGCCCGCGGCCCCTTCGGCGCCGCGATGCTCGCCCGCCTCTCGTACGGGCTGCTCTCCCTGCCCCTGCTGCTGTCGCTGCGGCAGGCCACCGGTTCGTACGGCGTCGCCGGCGCGGCCGCCGGGCTCTTCGGCCTGCTGAGCGCGGTGCTGGGGCCGGCCAGGGCGCGTATGGTCGCTCGCCGTCCGCGGACGCTGCTGCCGCTCGCGACCTGCTACGGCGCGCTGCTCGCGGCGATCGCGGCGGCCGGCGCGACGGGCGCCGCGCGCTGGCTCGCGCTCGTCCTGGCCGTCGCCGCCGGGGCCTGCCCGCCGCCGGTCGGCCCCCTGATGCGCACCCTCTGGGGCGTGCTCGCCCCCGACGACGAGCTGCGCCAACGCGCCCTGAGCCTCGACACGGTCGCCGAGTCGACGGTCTTCGCGGTCGGCCCGGTCCTCGGCGGCCTGCTGATCGGCGGCGGCTCCGCCCCGCTGGCGCTCGCCGTCTGCGCGGCGCTGGTGGTCGTCGGGTTCGCGGCGTTCTCCCGGGCGCTGCGCCTCCTTCCTTCGCCGGCGCGCGGCCCGGTCGAGTCCGGGCCCGCGGCAGCGGCGGGCAGTCCGCTGCGCCACCCGGGTTTCGCCGCGCTGCTGCTGGTCGTGCTCGGCACCGGCGGCGCGCTCGCACTGGAGGAGGTCGCGGCGGTCGCCGCGTGGGGCGCGAGCGCGACGGGGTCGCTGATGGCGCTGTTCTCCGTCGGCGGGGTGCTCGGCGGCCTGCTGTACGGGCGGCGCACCTGGCGGGCCGGTCCGGTCCGGCGGCTGGGGGCGCTGAGCGCCGCGGGCGCCGTCAGCTTCGCGGCGCCCGCCGTCCTGCACGCCGTCCCCGCCGCGGGCGTGGCCCTGCTGTGCGCGGGGGCCTGCGTCGACACCCTGCTGATCACGTCCTACCTGCTGGTGAACGTGCTCGTCCCGGCGAACTCCCACACCGTCGCGGGCGCTTGGGTGAACACCGCCTTCAATCTGGGCGTGGCCCTCGGCACCGGCGCCGCCGGCCTGCTCACGGACCGCCTCGGCGCGAGCGCGGTGTTCACCGCGGCGGCACTCACCGCGGCCGCCGCGGCCGCGACCGCCGCACCGGCAGCAGCCGCACGCCGCCCCGCGTCCCCCACCCCCGAGCGGCTTGCGACCGACGCCCCCTCGACGAAGTGACCGCGGCCCCGCCGCCATAACCTGTGGCCCCACCGGCGAATGGCCGCCACGCCGAGCCCAGCCCACGCGCAGGAGAAGAGAACCCTCGGCGCCAGCCGCGAGCCATCGGTTCACCCGCTCAGCATGAGCGACCCGCAGGAGCACGGACAGGGCCCGTCCACGCGTCGCTTCCTCCGAGCCCGTTCGGCCCTTCTCCTCACCAGGACTCCGCTCGCAGGAACAGCGCGATCACCTCCGCGACGAACCAGATGACGAACGCCAGACACGCAAGCCACAGCCCCCATAGGAGCACCCGTTGTACGCGCATGAGCGGATCATCTCGCCCCGCGGTACGACCCTGGAGGCCGCGGCGGGCGACGCCGCCCCGGAAGCCGCTGCCTGATGTGAGCGCGCGGTGCACGTCAGGGTCAGCCGGAGATGGCAGAGGCCCCCGGACGATGTCCGGGGGCCTCTCACCTGCTGTGCACTCGGCAGGATTCGAACCTGCAACCTTCTGATCCGTAGGCGCGTGCAGCGCTGTGACTGGCGATCCGGACCGGGAGATCAGCGTGGAGCACACGGCGACCAGGAGACCGAGGGGTCCGCTGGCGTGTGCCGTTGAACGCCTGCGTTGATGTCAGCAATCGATGTCAGGCCGTGAGCGTGAACAGGGGCAAAGTGCTGGTGCCCCAGCCCGCAGCGCGGTAGATTCAAGTCGGCAATAGCTCACATGTTCGATTTTCCTGGGAGTTCAACTCTTCGCGCATGGTTTATTTCCACACGCTACTTACTGGAATGAGGTACAGTCATGCGGCATGAGCGAACAGCAGGATGCGCTTGAGGACCTTGAGTCCAGCGGTGTTCTCGCGGCCCTGGCGTGGGCCGACGCGTCGGCGTACCGGCGCACCATGGAGGACTACGACCCCGACACGGGGCATGATCAGGGCTGGGTTGGATCTACCGCCCACAAGCTCCTCGTTGACCGACTGCATCGGGCATTCTCTACGGGCAAGCACAGCGTGGATTCGCCCGAGTCTGCCTCGGCGGGTCTGGACCTCGTGGCGGCCGGCCTGGCCCCCGGCGAACATCGGAAGATGCCGCTCATCGCCCCGGGTGTGGTCGCCTGGTCCGACCTCAACCAGTCGCCGGGCTGGCGATGTGGAGAGTGGCGCATCCTGCTCACGTCGTTCGCCTACGGCGAGAGCAACCGCATCCCCTGGCCTCAAAAGAGTCCCACCAAGCAGCGCGTCGCGTCTCAGGGGAAGCCAGCGGGGTGGCTGGACCCCCACCCCACGCTGTTCGGCGACGAGCCTGATTCCCTCGCCGCTGTCATCCAGGCGCTAAGAGAAGAGGACGCAGACCTCAACGCGACAACGCTCATCGCCGCCCACAGCATCGAACGAGAGCTGGGCATCCGAGAACTTTACTTGGGGCGCTCTCGTTTGAATCGCGGGGGCGGAGATGCCTGGTACTGGAAGCATGATCTACTTGCCACCGACCCGGGAACTCCCACCGTGGGACCGATTCCAGCTTCGCCCGATCCGCTCCCTGGATCGCCCAGCGTCCAGGATGCGCCCGTTCGCCTCCGCCGGCAGTCGTTGGAAGGGAGCCGGGAACGTCGCCAGGCGTCGGGAGAGAACGACAAGTGACGAAACGAGTGGATGGTCATGGATTCCTCAGACCGTACGAATGTGCAGGTTGGTGACGCCTCTCGCCTGTTTGACGGACGTCGCTTGACGCTTGCACGGCAGTTGATTGGCCTGAGGAAGAATGCCCTCGCAACGAAAATCGACAAGAGCCCCACTGCTGTCGCGGCGTACGAAAATAATACAAAGCGCCCAGCTCCCGCGACAGTTGCACAACTATGCCTGACGCTTGGAGTTGACCCGGGTTTCTTCCTCCCCGGTCCTCATCAAGCGAAATCAAGTGACTGCGTACCCCACTTTCGGTCATTGCGTTCAACGACGCAGTTGGCACGAGATCAAGCTTTTGCTTACGGAGTTATTTCTGGCGATGTAGGCGCCGCGCTCGAACGGCACGTCGAATTCCCAGAGCCCAATCTCCCGCAGCTAAGTGTCGATGTGGAAGACGAGTCAAGCACCCTTCCCGAAGAGGCGGCCCGCATCCTCCGCAAGCATTGGGAAATCGACTCGGGACCAGTCGGACACCTAGTGCGCCTAGCGGAAAATCATGGCGTCGTGGTGGTGTTCAGCCCCCCACAAAATGCTGCCGTGGACGCCTACTCTTTTGATGACGGCTATAGGCCAACAGTGGTGCTGAATCCCACCAAGGAAGATTACTACCGTCAGCGTTTCGACGTGGCTCATGAACTTGGGCACCTCGTAATGCATGTGGACGCCGAACCAGGAAGTAAGGTCGTCGAAAATCAAGCCCATCGATTTGCGGCCGAACTACTACTTCCAGAAGATGAGTTGCGCGATCTCCTACCTAGCAAGGCCGACTGGAGAATTCTCGCAACTCTAAAGGAGACTTACGGCGTCAGCCTTCAGGCCCTGCTGTACCGATCTAGAGCCCTAGGCGTAATGAGTGAGGTGACGTATCGCAACACAGTCGTCTACTTGAACTCGAAGGGCTGGCGCCGCCGAGAACCGGGAGAGATGCCTGCCGTAGAGCAGCCATCGCTCTACCCAAAGGCAGTGCAGATCCTCTCCACGGTAGGAATTACTGAACTTTCATTGGCCAAAGAGTCCCGAGTAACTCCGGGTATATTTCGAACAGTAACAGCTAGATCCCCCGTGCGCGAGGATCTGTTTCTTGAGTCCCGAGGAATTGAAACTTCAGATGGAGTCATCCCTCTATTTCGGAGCAAAGTTGATCGGCCCGCGAATTAACACGGCGGACCTCGGCTGGAACAAGAATCCGGATGCACGGCTCATTCAGCGCTCGCATCTGTCGTCAGGTTAGGTAGATGTCATGCTTGGTGCCCCGGTCGAGACCGGGGCACCAAGCATGGGGCATGCGTTCGCGAGCATCGGCGTTGAAGTAACACAAAGCCTCACGACGGCCCTGCCTGTGCCAGCGCCCTCATCGTGGTCACGACCGATACGGCACCCGCTGCCGTGAGGGCTTGCGCCTTCCCCGGCTTGTTCGCGTACCCAATCGCCGACATGCCGGCCGCGTGGGCGGCTTCGATGTCGCGGACGGCATCACCGATGAAGATGGCTTCGGCTGGCTCCGCGTGCGCTGCCCGCAGCGTGGCGAGCAGGAGTTCCGGCGACGGCTTCATGGACTGCGGCCGGCCTGGCACCCGCCCGAAGCACCCTGCCACCAATGTTTTGAGCTGATGTGTATCGACGTACCGGTCGAGGGCGGCCGTCGCGTTGTTGCTGACCAACCACACCTGCCTGTCAGTTGCCGCGCATGCTTCCAGGAACTGCACGGCGCCCTCTGTCGGTCGTGCGTGGGCGACGGCTTCAACCTCCAGTTGCACCAAGGCACCGTCCGCTGCCGGTACCAGCTCCGGTCGCGCGTCGGCGATATGCCGCAGCATTGCCAGAGGATCCGTCAGCTCATGTCCCGGCGGGGGGCCGTCCGGCCCCGTCAGTAGGTCCGCCAAGCGTCGTGCGACATCGGCCGCTGGGAAGCCTGCGAAGACCGAGCAGACCGGCCCGTCGAAGTCGAGCAGAACGTGTCGCACTGGCGCGAGGATGGCGGCCAGTTCCTCCCGAGTCGTGCTCATGCGCGCTCGAAAGCGATGGTGGACCACACGCTGTTGAACCAGGTGGTGGCCTGCTGCACGTACTGGGAGCCCATCGACTCCGCATCCGGACCGGCGGCATGGTGGAACAGGGTCGCGTCCTTGCCTGTGATGTCGTAGAAGGTCCGGGCTTCGCCCTCGACTGCCAGCGTGCGTTCGCGTAGCGGGTAGAAGCCGAAGAACACATCGCGGTGGTTCAGGACGTACAGCTTGAACAGCGATGTCGCCCGGTAGACCTTCACGTCCACCGACGCCTTGTCGACCAAGCCCATCTCCGCCAGCACCTCCACCGAGTGCTTGATGCCGGCCGCGTTCGTCAGCGCAATGTCGCGGGCCCGGTCCCTGAGTGCCGGGTCATCCGCCAAGCCATCCACCAGGGTCGGAACCGCCATCGGGGCCGTAGTGTCCGGCAGCAGGAGTCGAACCGCGATGGACTCCGGCCGCAGACGGCCTGCGCGGATCTTGTCGAGGGGTTCTTGCATCGCGCTGTGCAGCGTCTCGCTGCTGAACCCCGCGAAGTCGACTGTGACCTGCTGGTCGGCGAACGCCATCTCCAGGTGCGGACGTAGGCCAACCGGCCGCTCGGTGCGTTCGCGCACGTAGGAGCCGGACCCCTTGCGGGTCACGATCAGCCCCTCGTCCCTGAGCATGTCGATGGCCCGCGTGACCGTGCCACGGGCCACCTGGAAGCGCCTGGCCAACTCGGGGCCGGACGGAATCTGTGTCCCGGGCTCGAACTTCTTCGTCAGGATCTCGGCTCGCAGAATGCCGCTGACCTGCAAGTACGGCGGGCGTTCGTCGTTCGGATCGAGGCTCATAGAGCCATGGTAAGCCACCTGTCCAACATGCACGATCTGCTCAGCCTGCTTGACCTGTCTAAGCAGGCTGGTTATGTTGGTCACGTCGCCACAGAAACACCCGAGGCGACACGGAGGGGCCCTTCTTTGGGCTGCTCAGACATGACCAGGAGCCCCGCGGTGGACGGGGGGAGGCGCCCGGGGCCTTTGCATCCGGAGGGCACAGACCGAAAGGTCACGTCTCTGCCTAGAACGGGCCCAGGCCGCTCTACCTGATACGGGAGCGGCTGGCCCGAAGGAGACATGCACGTCAGCCCCGGTATCCAAGCCGTGAGGGCGCCGGATCAGATCCGGCCCGGGGCACTCGCACCACCCATGCCCGGTTCGGCGGCTCCCGACCAAGGAACATTCCGCCGTTCCGGGTTCCTCCATCCTCTTCGATCGTCTGGAGACGACCCGTGTACGACTTCGTTGGGCCCCATCGGGCCTTGAGTACGGACGAGTTCATCGAACTCGCGCTGGGCACCCCGCTTGACCTGTGGCTGGGTGTCGAGGGCGAGAGCGAGCAGGAGCAGGCCGCGCGTGAGGCGGCGGCCCGGGACATCCTCGCCGACGACCCGGGCATGGTCGACCGCACCACCGCGCTGGCGGTGGAGAGCATCGGCCGGACCATGCCGGAGCTGCTGCACCTCGCCCCGGCGCCCCGCCCCGCCATGGCGGCCCGCCGCCGGTCGGTGCGCAAGGGGGCGGCGGCATGACCACCAACCTGACGACCGGCGCCGGCACGGCCCGCACGGACGCGAACCTGGACGCCGCCCGCGCGGACGTGAAAGCCGAGATCAGCCGGACGGACAACAAGGCGTCGCTGTTACTGGCGTTCGTCGGCGCTCTGCTGGCCGGGGTGTGGACCGTGGCGTCAGGCCGGCGCCTTCCGCTGGTCTCGTTGGTGATCGGTGGTGCGGCGATGCTGTTGCTGGCCACGGTGGCGGGTGTGCTGCTGTGGGCGGTGCGCCCGAACCTGGGCGGTGCCCGGCCGGTCGGCTTTCCCAAGTGGGCGACGCTGGCGCCTGAGCAGGTGGTCGCTGACCTGTCCGGCGACGACCGTGCCGAGCACATCGCCGTGTTGTCGCGGATCGCGGTGCGGAAGTTCACGCACCTGCGGCGCGCGGTCGACCTGACCTGTGCCGCTGGTGTGCTGCTGGTCATCGCCGCTGTGATCGCGGTTGGGGGTACGGCATGACCCGGACGGCCAAAATCCTGCTGGTGACGGCGCTGGTGGTTGTGGTCGGGATGGCGTTCCGGGTGTCCTGGAACGCGTTGCGCGACATCGCCAGCACGGTCGGCGCCGACCCGACCGCCGCGCTGCTCTACCCGTTCGTGGTCGATGGCCTGATGGCGCTCGCGCTGGTGGCCACCCTGGTGCTGACGGGTACGGACCGGAGGTTCGCGCTGCGGGTGCTGGCCGGGTACACGGTCGCCTCGCTGGTCCTGAACTACGTGCACGGCCTGGTGCCCGCGCTGCACGCGCACACCGCCGGTCGGCTGCACCTGGTCGACAACGGGCCCGCCAACTGCGTGCTCGTGCTGCTGGCGACCTCGCTGCCGGTCGGGTCGATTTTCTTCGGCTCCGACCTGGTCGCCAAGGTTCTGCACCACCGGCCCGCCCTGGTCGCAAATCAGGATCAGATCATCCTCTCTACCGTAAATCGGTTGGGGTCTGACCTGCGGGAGTCGACCCCTACCGCCCTGCCCGAGCCGGTCGACGTACCCGTGTCGGAGTCGACCGATCCGGCGCCGCTGCCCGTACCGGTCGAGCCTGCCCCGTCCGGTCCGCGTCGCCCGACCGGTCCGGTGCCGAAAGCCGCCCGCACGCCCCGACCGACCCGCACCGCCGACCAACTGCTGACCGAGGCACGGCGGCTGACCGTCGACTGGTCGGACGACGAGCTGACCGGCGAGGCGATCCGCAAGGCCGTGCACACCTCGTCCGCCAACGGCCGGATGCTGCGCGACGCCCTGCGCGCCGAACGCACCGCGCCCGCGCCACTGCACCTGGTCGACACCGACCAGCGCGCCCACTCCGCCGCTGCGGCCCTGTGAGAACGGGAGACCTGGTCATGACCGACATCAGCAAGGCGTCCGCCGAAGCGGTGGAAGCCGCGCGGCAGGGAGAACAGTTCGCGATGATCCTCGCCACCCTCAAGGCCGTGCAGGCCATCCAGCCGCAGCCGCCCGCGCCCCTGCCGGCCGCGCCGCAGCGGTCCGGCGTCGAGACGGCGGGCAAGTGGCTGGCCATCGGTGCGGGCGGTTCGATGCTCATGGTCACGGTCGCGTTCGCCGCTGTCGCGCTGGCCATCGCATCGGCGTGCATCGCGCTGGTGGCCTTGGTGGTCTACGGCATCTACCGCGACATCAGGAAGCGGTGACCCCGTGATCCGAACCCACCCGAACGACCCGCCGCTGACTGCCGGAGAAGCCGCCAAGGCCGCCTGGTACATCGGCCGTATGGCCAAGCGCGGCCTCGCCGGTGACGACGTCGACCAGTCCGACTTGCAGCGCAAGTTGGACCGCATCATCGACGGCGCCCGCAAGCGCGCCGACCAGGCGGGCAAGTAGCTCTGCCCCGGACCGGCCGTCATCCGCCAAGACACCGGCCGGTCCGGGCCCCGCACCTCATACCAGAGAGCAGGTAACCCCAGCATGACCGAAGTCATCGACCTGGACGCCTACCGGCCCCGGTCCGCACCCGATCTGACCAAACACACCACCCCGCCCGACACCGCGCCGCCGCGCGAGGTGCTGGAAGGCGGCGTCATCCCCGCCGCCACCACGGTGACCGCCCCGGCGGCGCCGCTGTGGCGGCGTACCGCCCGCACGGTGCGGGTGGTGGCCACCGACCCGCGCACCCGTACCGCCGCCCGCACCGCCGCCCGGCACGGTGCGTACGTGGCCGGCGGCGCGGGCATCCTCGCCAAGCGCACCTGGGACGGCCGCTCGGCCGCGCGGTACGAGCGGATGATCCGCATCGCCGAAGCCGCGGGGCAGCACGAGACCGCGATGGAGTGGGAGGAACGGGGCCGGCAGTTCCGCGCCGCCCGCCACCAGCGCCGCATGGACCTACTCACCGCCCCGCAGCGCGTCGCCAAGGGCGCCGTGGTGGGCACCGCGACTACTGCCGGGGGTCTGCTGGGCTTGGGCATCGTGCTGGCCTACGCGGAGCGGGACGTTGCGCAGGTCATCGCGCCGCTGGCGTTCACCATCGACGCCATCCGCACCTTGGTGTGGCTCGCGTCGGTGGTGTGGGGCCCGGCGCTGTTCCTCGCCCCGTGGGCGGCCCTGTTCGGCCTGTGGAACGTCGGCAGGCGCGGGCAGGCGGCCCCCAACTGGGCTCTTCCGCCCGTGCAGCGCTCCACCGATGGGGTGCCGATCACCCCGTCGATTGTGGTCACCGCCCTGCGTGACCTGGGCATTGCCGCCCTGCGCGGCGCGATCAAGGCCATGGAGGACAACGGCGCCGCGATGCTCGGGCCGATCCGGATCGCCGGATGCGGTGTTGAGGTCGACGTCACCCTCCCCTCCGGCGTCAGCACGGAAGAAGTCCAGGGACGCCGCCGCAAGCTCGCGGAGAACTTGGGACGGCACGAGCACGAGGTGTTCATCAGCATCCCGACCGCCGCCCGCACGGTCCGGCTGTGGATCGCCGACTCCGGCGCTCTGGACGAGCCGATCGGCCCGTCCCCGCTCACGATCGACGCGGACATGTCCGCCGCCTACGCGACCGGTCGGGCGCCGTGGGGGCAGGACCTGCGCGGGGACGCCGCGCTGATCAGCCTGTTCCAGCGCCACCTGCTCATCACCGGCCTGTCCAACCAGGGCAAGACTGCGAGCCTGCGCGCGCTGCTGCTGTGGCTCGTCCTCGACCCCACCGTGCAAGTCCGCATCGCCGACCTCAAGGGCGTAGGCGACTGGCGGATGTTCGACGGCCTGGCCACGGTGCTGATCGAGGGCCCGACCGATGACCACGTCATCGACGCCACCGAGATGCTGGAAGAGGGCGTTGCCGAGATGGAGCGCCGGTTGATGGCTCCGGCCGGCACCACCTGGGACCCGCTGATCCTGCTGGTAGATGAGGCACAAGTGGCGTTCATGTGCCCGGCGGTCGGCCCCGACAAGCGACCCTACGGCGGGGTCAAAGCCACCTCCCGGTACTTCCAGGCCGCGCGGAAGATCCACAACCAGGGCCGCGCGGTCGACGTGCTGCTGTGGCAGGGCACCCAGGACCCCACCGACCAGAACCTCCCCAAGCTCGTCCGGGAAGGCGCGCACATCCGCGCCTCGCTCGTGCTCGGTACGGAGTCTCAGGCCCGGATGGCGCTGGGCGACAAGGCCATCGACGGCGGCGCCGCACCCCACAAGCTCCGCCAGGGCCTCGACAAGGGCACCGTCGTCGTGGCCGGCGACGGCGTCAAGCTCGCACCCGGGCAGTCCAGCGTGACCATCCGGACCCACTTCATCGACGGCGACACCGCCGCCGAGATCGCGGAGCGGGCCAAGGCTCGCCGCACCGGAGTGACCACCCGCAGCGCTGCCACGACCGGCGAGGCGGCCGACCACCTCGCCGACGTCCGGACCGTGCTCGGGGACACCGAGCGGATGCGCACGCAGGAGGTCTTGCAGCGGCTCGCCGAGCTGAACCCGGGCGAGTACCGCGAGTGGACGTTCCAGTCGCTCACGGCCGTGCTGGACGAGGCAGGGTGCCCGCCGTACACCTCCGGCGGGGTTCGCGTGGTCGCCCTCGCCCGCGTCCGCGAAGCCCTCCACGCCCGCGAGTTGGCTACCGAAAGTGAGTGAGGCGCCCGGTGAGGCGGTGAGTTCTCACCCGCCGCCTCACCGGCCCTGCCTCACCAACCCCACCAGCACAAAGACTCTCCGAGTGAGGCAGTGAGCTACGCCCCCGCCACCTGCGGAAACCCCTCAGAACACGGGTCCGGCAGACTCACTCACCTCCCTCACTCTCACGCACAGTGACCAACTTCCCGATCAGGAAGGGGGACCCGTGCCCGTGCCCGTCCACCGCTACCGGCAGGCCGGATACGACCTGCTCACCCGCCGCCAACTCCGCGCCAAGGGATTGCGCCCCGGCGGCGCCGAGCCCGTCGCGGAGATCCGCTGGCGCCGAGGGCGACGCGTCGCCTACCTCTACGACCCCGCCCGCGCCCTGCCCGTCCGACCCATGACCCCCGGACGCTGGCGCGCCCACACGGCGATGATGCGCGCCCGCCGGACCTGCCCGGCCTGCCGAACCGATCGCGGCTACGTCATCCCCACCTCGCTGGGCCGCTGCTGGCCCTGCGCCGCGTAGTACCCGTGGCGGCGGCTCCCGACCAAGGACAATCCGCCGCCACGGTCCTCCATCCGTCCCGAAGGACAGGAGAACCACCAGCATGACCCATCCCACCCCCCTCCAGCGAGCGCAGCTCCCGTTGCCCCTGCTGGAAGAAGCGCTGGCCCTGGCCATGCGCGCCGTTCCCGTGCTGCCGCTGCGCGCGGGCAAGGTGCCGTTCGGCAACTGCCCGGCGTGCGCGGGAAACGCGTGCGGTGGCCGGCCGAACATGAAGGCCCCTGGCCCGTGCGCCTGCCCGCGCCCGTGCCATGGCTGGGCTGCCGCCACCACCGACCCGCACATCATCGACTCCTCCGCATGGGCGCGGGCCTGGCGGGACGCTGCGGCGTTGGCCTACCACCCCGGCGGCGCGGGGTTGACCGTCGTGGACCTGGACAGCGCCGACGCAATCACGTGGGCCCGCGCCAACCTTCCGGCCACCCGCACGGTGCCCACGACGCGGGGTGAGCACTGGCTCTACCGGGGCGCCATGCGGTCGGTGAACGGCGTTCGGCTCGGCGTCGACATCAAGTCCACCATGGCCTACGCCCGGTGGCTGGGGCTCGGCTCCGGCACCATGACGCCCCTGCCGGACGCCGTGCGCGGACTGGCTGTGAGGCAGCCCGCCGCAGTCCGCCCGGCGACCGTCGCGGTGCCCGCGCTGGCCGGGGGCGGGGTGTGCCCGCACCGCGTGCCCGCCTATCTGGACCGTGGCATTGCCATGGCCGAGCAGCGCATCAGCGAGGCTGCCAGCGGGGTGCACGCCACGGTCTACCGGACGTTTCTCGCCGTGCTGTCCGCGCACGGTCGGTGCGGCTGCCTCACCGACACCCACACCGAGCGGCTGTTCGCGGCAGCGCAGGCCAAGGGCGAGACGGCCCGGCACTGCGCCGACGCGTGGGCCAACGCCTTGACCCGGTTGGGGCTGTGACCCATGGCCGAGGATGAGAAGAACCCCGCCCGGGAGATCATCACCGACTACGCGCAGGCGCACTTCCGGTACTTCCGCACCGCCGAGGGCACCGTGTACGCGCAGCGCAACGGTCACCCCGTGGCCCGCCCGATCCGTTCCCAGGGCACGACCGGCAGCCACCGGCAGGAACTCATGGTCGGCCTGTTCCGCGACGGACGCGGCGTGTTCAACGGCACCGCCCTGAAAGAGGCCCTGGACCTGATCGAAGCGCTTGCCCTGACCGAGGATGTACAGCCCGTGCACATCCGGGTCGCCCCCGGGTTCGACGGGGCGACGTGGCTCGACCTGGGGCGCGATGACGGGCAGTCGGTGCGTATCCACCCCACCGGGTGGGACATCACCGTCCCCGACCCCCGTGAAGTGTGCTGGCGGCGCACCCAGCTCACCGGGGAACTCCCCCTGCCCACCCGCGACATCGACAGCAAGGGCATTGATCTGCTGCTGCGGCTGTGCAACTTCGCCACCGCCGAGACCGAATGCCTGGCCATCGCCTGGCTGATCGGCTGCCTGGAACCGTCCGTGCCCGTCCCCGCGCCGTTCCTCACCGGGCCGCAGGGTGCGGGCAAGTCCACCGGCGGGCGCATGCTGATCCGCATCGTGGAGGGCATGAGCGGGGACCTGCGCCGCGCCCCCAAGGACGAGGAGAACCTCATCGCGGCGGTGGCGGCCGGATGGGTCACCGCCCTGGACAACCTGAGCCACATGACCCCCGACCTGTCCGACGCGATGTGCTGCATCGTGACCGGCGCCGAGAGCGTCAAGCGGGCGCTGTTCACCGACGGGGACGTCTTCCGCGCCCGCTACCGCCGCCCCCTCCTGCTGACCGGAATCGACGTCGGCGTCATCCGCCCGGACCTTGCCGAACGGCTCCTGCCGCTGCGCCTGGAACGCCCCCGCGTCCGCCGCACCGAGGCCGAACTCTGGGCGGAGTACGCGGAGGTTCTGCCCGTCGTTCTCGGGTCCCTGCTGGACCTGACGGTCCGGGTCCGGGCGGTAGCGGCGGAGACCCCCACCGATCTGCGGATGGCGGACTTCGCCCACCTGTGCGCGCAGCTCGACGCAGCCACCGGCCTCGGGGCCCTGCCCGCCTACCGGGCCAGCCTGGACGACCTCAACGACGACGTGATCGAGGGCGACCTCCTCGCGCAGACCGTTCTCCAGCACGCCGAGACCATCGACCCGGGCGCGGCCGAGCGGATGACCTCCACCCAATGGCTTCACTGCCTCAGCCACCTCTACAACGGCGACGAACTGCGCCCCCTACCCAAGGGCTGGCCCACCACCGGCAAAGTCCTCTCCGACCGCCTCAAGCGCCTCCAGCCCACCCTCGCCGCCCGGGGCGTCATCATCGACACCGGCCGCACCTTCGAGGGCCGCTACCTCGAAATGACCCGCCCCGCCGCACCGCCTCCACCCGAGCAACAGGAGGCGTTCTGACCCGTCACCCCGGGACAAGCAAGAAGAGCACCACGCGCCGCTGTGCCCGGGTGCTCCTCTTGCTCTTCGGCCATGGGCCGCCCCAGGATCGCGCCGCGAAGCGGCACCTTCCACACGCTGTGAGGCGCACCGCGCCACAACAGACGCCCCCTCTTTTTCCTAAGAGGGAAGACGCTGCGTCATGTGCGTCATGCGAGCCGGAAACCCACCTCCGGCCTGCGGAAAAGGCCATGACGCAGACGACCGGCCCTGCGTCATCCTGCGTCATCTGCGTCATGGGCTGCGACACCCCATGACGCAGCAATGACGCACGCATGACGCAGCCCCGCACCGCCGCGTCATGCAAACCCCCAGGTCAAAAGCTCGCATGACGCGGATGACGCAATGACGCAGAAATCCGAACCTCGGACAGACCCACCCCACCCCCGCCGTGCCCCGCAGCACCGCCGCTGCGGGGCACGGCCCATGTCCGGACCAGGAGGACACGGTGACCACCGCCCCACCGCAAGCCCTGACCGTCCCCGAAGTCATGACGGCTCTCCACATCAGCCGCTTCAAGGTCTACGACCTCATCCGCTCGCGCGAACTGCCGAGCTTCACCATCGGCCGTGCCCGCCGCATCTCCGTGGACGCGGTCGCCGCCTACATCCGTACCCGCACCGAAGACGAGGACTGACCATGGCAAAGCGCCGCGCCAACGGTGAAGGCACCATCACCAAGCGGGCGGACGGCCGGTACCAGGCCGCCGCGTACGTGTACCGCCCGGACGGCACCCGGGTACGGAAGTTCGTCTACGGACGGACCCGCGAAGACGTGGCCGGCAAGCTCACGGAACTCCAGGAGAAGACCCGGCAGGGAATCCCTGCCGCGACCTCCGCCATGGCGTTCGGCGACTACCTGACCTACTGGCTCGCCACCATCGCGCCCACGCGCCTCAAGCCAGCAACGCTCAACAGCTACGAGGGTCTGACCCGCCTCTACATCCGCCCCGCGCTCGCCAAGAAGAAGCTCAACCGCCTCTCGCCCGCCGACATCCGGCTGTTCCTCGCGCAGTTCAAGAACGGCTGTCTGTGCTGCCTGCGCGGAGTCGACAAGGCGCGGCCCCAGGAGGAACGCCACTGCTGCGCGGTGGGCCGCTGCTGCGAGCGTCGGCCCTCCGCCAGGACCGTCCAGTACGCGCACGCCGTACTGCGGTCCGCTCTGCAACAGGCCGTTCGGGAGGAACTGATTGCCCGCAACGTCGCCCGAATCGTGGAAACACCCACCGTCGAACGTCAGGAGGTCCGTCCGTTGGACGCCGCCGAAGCCCGGATGCTACTCAGGACCGCCCGCGCCCACCGGCTCTACGCCCTGTGGCTGCTGCTGATCTCCACCGGGCTGCGACGCGGGGAAGTCCTGGCGCTCACCTGGTCGGATATCGACCTGGTCAACGGGCAGCTTCGGGTGCGGCGAAACCTCCAGCGCATCAAGCGAGAGTTGATCTTCGGCACGCCGAAAACAGCGCGCTCGCTCCGCACCATCGCGCTCCCCAAGCGGTGCGTGCAGGCGCTCAACGAGCATCGGGAAGCGCAGGAGCGGGAGCGGAAGGTGGCCGGCACGAAGTGGGTGCCGGTGGCCAGTCAGCCGACCGGCCTGGTGTTCACCACCGCCACCGGGCGGGCGACCGACCCGCGCAGCCTGAACCGGATGCTGACCATCCTGTGCCGGGACGCCAAGGTGCGCCGGGTGCGCGTGCACGACCTCCGGCACACCTGCGCGTCGCTGCTGCTCGCACAGGGAGTCGATGCCCGGACCATCATGGAGACGCTGGGCCACAGCACCATCACCATGACCCTGGACACCTACGCGCACGTGATGCAGACGACCCTGCGAGCCGCCGCCGACCGCATGGACGACACGCTCGGGGTGGACGATCCGGAGGAAGCCGAGACGGGCGACGCGAGCCCCGGAGCCGCCGCCTGACGGGAGCTCCCGGCCGCGTTGATGTCAGTCGGTGATGTCAAAGGCCCCCTGGACGATGTCCAGGGGGCCTTTGAACTGTGTGCACTCGGCAGGATTCGAACCTGCAACCTTCTGATCCGTAGTCAGATGCTCTATCCGTTGAGCTACGAGTGCGGGGCTTGCGTCCTGGCCCTGGGGGCCGCTCCGCGTTGCGTGGACAACATTACATGAGGTGGCGCGGGAGGTGAAATCGATACGGCAGAGGGGGGATGAGCTGCGGAAACGGGGTCCGCGGGGGTCGCGCCGAGAGGGGGGTGGAAGGCGCGGGCAGGCATGGGGAAAAGGGTGGAGCCCCGGCCGGGCGGGGCAGGGGCTCCTGGGTCGTGATGGCGGAGGCGGAGGGATTTGAACCCTCGATGGACGGTAAAGCCCAAACCGCATTAGCAGTGCGGCGCCATAGACCGGACTAGGCGACGCCTCCTGGGTACGTGCCCGGTGACCGGGCGCGTGGAGGAATGATGGCACAGCCTGGAGGCTGCGACCAATCCGAGAATACGGTACAAGGCCGGGCCTGGGCAGGGCAAAGCGGTTGGCCGCTGCGGCTGCCTCCGCGTGGGCGCCGCCGCGCCCACGATCGGGTGAGGTGCCGCGGCGGCCGGCCGCCCGTGCGGTAGGGAGACCGCATGACCCGTACGGCGTCCCTCTCGCTCCGCGCGCTCCCCGCAGGCGTCCGCGCGCTGCGCGCCCCGCTCGTCCCGCTCGCCCTCGCGCTCACCGCCGCCGCGGCGGTCGCCGCGCTGCTGCCCGCGCCCGCCGCCTCCGCCCTCGGCGTCCCGCGGACGTTCGACCGGCTCACGGTGGCGTACGACGACGGCGCGGGCCACGCCCGCTTCTACCGCATCACCTGCGGGCTGCGCCGCGAGGACGAGCCGTGCGCGCACCTGGACTTCCTCGGCGGCCCGCTGCCGCCGGTGCCGGCCGGGCAGGCCTGCTCGATGATCTACGGCGGCCCGCAGACCGCCCGGCTCAGCGGCAGCTGGAACGGGCGGCCGGTGATCGAGACCTACCGGCGCACGAACGGGTGCGAGGTGGCGCGTTGGCACCGGATGGAGCCGGCGCTGCCGGACCCGCTCCGGGTCCGGCACATGCGGCCGATGGCCGCCTGAAGCCGCCCGCGCCCGCGGCCGCCCGGCTTCGTGACACACGCCACACCCGCCCCGCACGACCCTCAACGGCGAGGCGCACAGCCCCACATGCGCATCCGACGCCCCGACGCAAGGGGCGACACGTACACTCGGTCTAGTGACATGGCCCGGGGGTGGCGGCAAGATGGGCCGCCCGTGACGAGGACCGCAGCCGACCGCGCCGCGTGACGGATGCGCGCTGTGCGGAGCAGGCCGCCCCGGGCGACGCGGCAGCACCCCGGCACCACCCCCGGCTCCACCCCAGCAGGCAGCAAGCAGCAGTACGCAGTGCATGCGGTTACAAGGAGGACGCGTCCGTGAGCAGCAGGCCATCCCGAGGCGCTGCTCGCCTCGCCTCGATACTCGACGCCCTCCCCGACGCCCTGCTCCTCGTCAACGCCAACGGCACCGTGGTGAACGCGAACGCGATCGCTCTGGAGACGTTCGAGACGCGGGGGACGGCGCTGGTCGGGCGCGGTCTGCTGGACCTGCTGCCGGACTTCGACCCCAAGCGCATCCCCGGGTCGATGCGCAGCCCGCGCGAGGCCGCCGAGGACACCCGGACGAAGCCGACCCGGATGACCGCGCACCGCACCGACGGCAGCGCCTTCCCCGCGCAGGTCACGAGCGCCAACCTGGAGGACGGCCGGACGCCGTACGCGGACTTCGGCGACGGCGTGCCGCACTACACCGGCGACGAGCTGCTGATGCTGGTGGTGCGCGACCTGTCCGGCACGGTCGACACGGAGGCCGAACTCGCCCGCCAGCAGCGGCAGACCGAGATGATCCTGCGCGCCGCCGCGGAGGGCGTGGTGGGCGTGGACACGGCCGGCAAGGTCGTGCTGGTCAACCCGTCGGCGGCGCAGATCCTCGGGCACCGCGCGACCGACCTGGGCGGCCGGGAGCTGCACCCGCTGGTCCACCACTCGCGCGCGGACGGCTCGCCGCTGGCGTACGAGGAGACGCCGCTCGCCGACACCCTCAGGAGCGGCCGCAAGCACCGGGTGCGCGGGCAGGTGCTGTGGCGCAAGGACGGCAAGCCGGTGCCCGTCGACCTGACCACGGCGCCGGTACGGGACGGCGACCAACTGGTCGGCGCGGTCATGACGTTCACCGACCGCACCCAGTACGACGCGATGGAGGCGCGGGTCGGGCAGCTGCGGGCGCTGCTCGACACCTCGCTGCGCGGGCCGCTGGCCGAGCTGCGCGGCGAGCTGACCGGGCTGGCCGCGGACCCGGCCGGGCAGCTGTGGCCGGAGGCCAACCAGATCCTGCACCACCTCGCCGCCGGGTACGCGCGGATCACCACGCTGATCGACAACGTGCTGGCCTTCCAGCGGCTGGACCGCGGCGAGGACCGGCTGCACCGCGCGCCCGTCGGGCTCGACGACCTGGTGGCCGCCGCGGTCGAGGGCGCCGTCGAGCTGATCGGGCCGGGGCGCGCGCAGTACGCGGTGCACGCTCCGCCGGCCGAGGTGTCGGTGGACGGCGAGCGGATGGCCACCGCGCTGTCCCACCTGATCGCCGACGTCGCGGGCGTCGACTCGGCCGGAAACGCGATCGCGTACTCCGGCGACTCCACGATCGTGGTCGCGGCGGCCCAGCGCGGTGACGTCGTGCGGATCGACGTGCGCGGGCCGAGCGCGGGCGGCGACCCGGTCCATCTGCCGCTCGCCCGCGGCGTGGTGGAGGCCCACGGCGGCGTGCTCCAGACCCACGAGGTGCCGGGGCAGGGCAGCGCGTACGTGCTGGAGGTGCCCGCGGCCGGCACCGGATCGGACGGTTCCGGGGCGGGAGCGGCGTCCGCCGCGGGCGGTCGTACGGGCACGGGTTCGCGCGGCCGCGCGGCCACGGCCGGAACCGGTACGGGCGGCGCCCGCTCGGGTGACGGCGGCGCGGACGCGGCGCACGGCCCCGCCGCCGGTACGGACGCCGGTACGGACGCCCACGCGGGCACGGACGCCGGCAGCGGTACGGGTGCGGGTGGTGCGCCGCCGGGTGACGGCCGGCCGCGGCCCCGCACGTCCGCCGACCCCGTCGACCCCTCTCATGACACCGGAACCATCGTCGCGCCCTGGGCGGTGCCTGCCGCAGCCGATCAGAGCGAGGCCCCGACCGGCCGCCGCCGCGCGCTGCGCCGGCCCTCCGACGAACACGGCGCCGCGGCCGGCGCCCCCGCCGGGGAGCCCTCGGGCGCGCCCGAGGGCGCGGGCCCCGACCAGCCGACCGGGCGCAGGGCGCGGCGCGCCCGCCCCGAGGAGGACGAGGGGGCGCAGGCCGGGCAGGCCGGGCAGCCGGTACGCGCCGAGCTGCCCGCGCCGCCGATCCCCAACGCCCTGCCCGCCGCGGGCGCCGACTCCGGCCGGCCGCAGGGCCCGCCCGAGGGCACCGGGCGGCGGGCCCGCCGCGCGATCGAGCCGCCGGCCGCACCGGGCGCCGCGCCGAACGCCCCCGTCGCCGTCCCCCCGCAGGGCAACGCCCCGCAGCCGTCCTGGCCGGCGTCTCCGGTGGGCGGCCCGCCCACCCCGCAGGAGTGGCCGGGCCCGCACGCGCAGAACCCGGGCCACCCCGCCGCGCAGAACCCTTCCGCGCAGAACCCTTCCGCCCAGAACCCTCCAGCCCAGCCGCCGTCCACGCCTGAACCGGGCAGCCGGCCCGTACCGCCCCGGCCCGGCACGCCCGAGCCCGCGCAGTGGCCCGGCCCGCAGCCGCAGCCGCAGCCGGAGGAAGGCGCGCAGCCGCGATTCCGCCGGCCGGGTACGAGCGCCTCCGGCGACTGGCCCGAGCAGCACGGCAGCGCGGGCGCCACCGGCGACGCGGGCACCACCGGCGACACAGGCGGCGACGACGGCGCCGCCGAGCCGGCCGCCGCGCCGTGGCCGGACCCGCAGGGTCAGGGCCCGCACGGCCAGGACTCCGGTCCGGGCGGCGGGCAGCCGGCACCGCGACGACCGGAGGCTCCGGGCCCCACGCAGTGGCCCGAGCCGCACGGCGCCGGCGGCGACCCGGCCGCGGGCGATCCGCGGCACCAGAACGCGTGGCCCGCCGCGCCGGGCGCACCGGCCGGCGGCCCGCCGCCGCTGGCGTCGGCGCCGCCCGCGCTCGGCATGGGCGAGCACGACGACCGCCAGCAGCACAGCCACGGCCGGGCCATCAGCGTGCGCACGCTCGGGCAGGGCGTGCCGTTCGCCGGGGACGCCCGCACCGGCGGTCAGCCGGAGCTGCCCGCGCAGGTCGCGGCCGGCGGCTCGGGGCGGCGGCGCAGGCTGGCCGCGCCCCCGCAGCAGAGCAGCGGCTCGATCCTGCCGCGGGTGCCGAGCCAGCCCGCGCCGACGCCGGGCGGCGAGACCCAGGCCAGGCAGCATCCGCAGGCCGACCCCGACAGCGGCCAACTGCCGGTCCGCAGGCCGGGCCAGGGCGACGGCGCGGGCAGCAGTACGAGTACGGGCACGGATACCGGTACGGATGCCGGTACGGGTACGGGTACGGGTACGGGTACGGCTCCCGCGCGGCCCGACGACCGGGAGACCGCGCTGCTGCGCCCGGTGCCGTCCGGCGACGCGGAGCAGGGCCGCTCCTACGCGATAGGCGCGCCCGCCGAAGGCGCGGACGAGGGGCCCGAGCTGCTGGACGGCCCGAACGGCGCGGTGGACGTCACCGATGCCGTCGACGCGGCGGACGACCGGCACGAGGAGCCGCTGGAGGAGCCGCGCCGGCTGCTGGTGTGGCCGGAGCCGGACGTCTCGACCCGCCAGGCGCTGACCGACCGCGGCTACCGGCCGGTGATCGTACGGTCCCGCGAGGAGGTCGACGCGCAGGTCGCGGAGCCGCCCGCGGCGCTGTTCGTCGACCCGCTGACCGGGCCGATCACCAGGACCGCGCTCCAGTCCCTGCGGCAGGCGGCGGCCGCCGCCGACGTGCCGGTGCTGGTGACCGCCGGGCTCGGGCAGGCGACGCGGGAGGCGGCGTACGGCGCCGACCCCGCCGTGCTGCTCAAGGCGCTCGCGCCGCGCGACAGCGAGCAGCACCCGCCGCGGGTGCTGCTCGTGGAGAGCCACGACCCGATCGCGCAGGCGTTCGCGGCGACGCTGGAGCGGCGGGGCATGCAGGTCACGCACGCGAACTCGGAGACCGACGCGATGACGCAGGCGGCCCAGATCCACCCGAACCTGGTGGTGATGGACCTGATGCTGATCCGGCGGCGCCGGCAGGGCATCGTGGACTGGCTGCGCGGCCACGCGCGGCTGAACACGACGCCGCTCGTCGTGTACACCTCCGCCGACATCGACCCGGCGGAGCTGCCGCGGCTGGCGTCGGGCGAGACCGTGCTGTTCCTCGCGGAGCGGTCGACGAGTACGGACGTGCAGGCGCGGATCGTGGATCTGCTCGGCAAGATCGGAGCGTAGCCGCGCTTCGCGCGGCGGTTCACCGGGCGGTGGGGCGTTCCCCATGCGGTGGGCGTTGCGCCGGCGGCCCGGTGGCCCGCCCCGGTGGGGCGTTCACCCGGCGGTGGGCCTCCTGCCGGTGACCCGGGGCCCCGCCCTGTGGGCGGGCGTTGCGCCGGTGACCCGGGGCTCCGCCCTGTGGGCGGGCGTTGCGCCGGTGACCCGGGGGCCCGCCCCGGTGGGGCGTTCACCCGGCGGTGGGCCTCCTGCCGGTGGCCTGCGGGCCCCGCCCCGTGGGCGGGCGTTGCGCCGGCGGCCCGGGGCTCCGCCCCGATGGGGCGTTCACCCGGCGGTGGGCCTCCTGCCGGCGGCCTGCGGGCCCACCCCGTGGGGCGTTCACCCGGCGGTGGGCCTCCTGCCGGCGGCCTGCGGCCCCGCCCCGGTGGGGCGTTCACCCGGCGGTGGGCCTCCTGCCGGCGGCCCGGGGCTCCGCCCCGGTGGGGCGTTCACCCGGCGGTGGGCCTGCGGCCCCACCCCGTGGGGCGTTCACCCGGCGGTGACCCGGGGCCCCATCCCGTGGGGCGTTCACCCGGCGGTGGGCCTCCTGCCGGTGACCTGCGGCTCCGCCCCGGTGGGGCGTTCACCCGGCGGTGGGCCTCCTGCCGGTGACCCGAGGCCCCGCCCCGTGGGCGGGCGTTGCGCCGGTGACCCGGGGCCCCGCCCCGGCGGGGCGTTCAGCGGGTGGTGGGCCTCCTGCCGGTGACCCGGGGCCCCGCGCCGGCCGGTGGCCGTTCACCACGGTGGGTGCCCCTGCGGGCCGGTGGGCGCGTGGAGGTTGCGACGGGGCTGGTCGCGGGGTTCCCCGCGCCCCTCAAGGTGCGCGCCCGGGGGCGGGCTACGGGCGCTCGGTGTGGAGGTCGGTGACGTCCAGCTCGCCGGCGGCGTAGGACTTGCGGATGACCTTCTTGTCGAACTTGCCGACGCTGGTCTTCGGGACCGCGGCGACGAGCGCCCAGCGCTCGGGGACCTGCCAGCGGGCGACGCGCGACTCCAGGAAGGCGCGCAGCGCCGCGTAGTCGGCGGTGGCGTCATCGCGCAGCACGACGGTGGCCAGTGGCCGTTCGCCCCAGCGCTCGTCTGGGACGGCGACGACCGCGGCCTCGGTGACGTCCGGGTGGGCCATCAGGTGGTTCTCCAGGTCGACCGAGGAGATCCACTCGCCGCCGGACTTGATGACGTCCTTCGCGCGGTCGGTGAGGGTGAGGTAGCCGTCGTCGGAGATGACGCCGACGTCGCCGGTGCGCAGCCAGCCGTCGGGGCTGAACTTGTCCTCGGGGCGCAGCGGTTCCTCGCCGGCGCCACCGTAGTAGGCGGCGGCGATCCACGGCCCGCGGACCTCCAGCTCGCCGGCCGAGCTGCCGTCCCAGGGCATGACGGAGCCGTCGGGGCCGATCAGCCGCGCCTCGACGGACGCGGGGAAGCGGCCCTGGGTGATCCGGTACGCCCACTCCTCCTCGGCGTCGACGCCGGCCGGCGGGTGGGCGACGGTGCCGAGCGGCGAGGTCTCCGTCATCCCCCAGGCGTGCCGGAGCGTCACGCCGAGCTGCTCGTCGAACGCCTTCATCAGCGACGGCGGGCAGGCCGAACCGCCGATGGTGACATGCTGGAGGCTGGAGACGTCGCGCGGCTTGGCGGTCAGCTCGGCGAGCAGGCCCTGCCAGATGGTCGGCACCGCGGCGGCGTGCGTGGGCCGCTGCGACTCGATCATCTCGGCGAGCGGGCCGGGCTGCAGGAAGCGGTCCGGCATCAGCATGTTGATGCCGGTCATGAAGGCGGCGTGCGGCAGGCCCCAGGCGTTGACGTGGAACATCGGCACGACCGGCAGCGTCGTGTCGTGGCTGGTCATGCCCATCGACTCGGCGGTGTTGACCTGCAGGGAGTGCAGGTAGACCGAACGGTGCGAGTACACCACGCCCTTGGGGTCGCCGGTGGTGCCGGAGGTGTAGCACATGGCCGCGGCCTCGCGCTCGTCCAGCTCGGGCCAGTCGTAGTGCCGGGGGCGGCCGGCCAGCAGGTCCTCGTAGGCGTGCACCGCGGGGCGGCAGCCGTCCAGCAGCGACAGGTCGCCGGGGCCGACCACGACCAGGTGCTCGACCGGTTCCAGCTGCGGCAGCAGCGGGGCGAGCAGCGGCAGGAGGCTGCCGTCGACCAGGATGACGCGGTCCGCGGCGTGGTTGACGATGAAGGTGAGCTGGTCGGCGGGCAGCCGCAGGTTCAGGGTGTGCAGCACCGCGCCCATCGACGGGATGGCGAGGTACGCCTCAAGGTGCTCGGCGTTGTTCCACATCAGGGTCGCGACCCGGTCGCCGCGGTCGACGCGCAGGTCGTCGCGGAGCGCGTGGGCGAGCTGCACCGCGCGCAGGCCGGTCTCGCGGAAGGTCTGCCGCCGCGGTTCGTCCTCCCCGGTCCACGTGGTGACGGTGGAGCGGCCGTGCACCTGCGTCCCGTGCACGAGGATGCGGGTGACGGTCAGCGGGACGTCCTGCATGGTGCTGAGCACAAGGGGCCTCCGGCGACGGCGACGGCGGGATCAGGGCGGACGACAGAGTCGGTTTCCCGCGATTCTGCTGGCATACCGCTTGGTATGTCACTACCCCGCACCGGATCGGTCACCTCGCCCGGCCTGCTTCAGGCCACGCACAGCTCCAGTTCCGGGTCGTCGCGCAGCTTGCCGAGCGCCCGCGACACCGCGCTCTTGACGGTGCCGACCGAGACGCCGAGGGTCTCCGCGGTCTGCACCTCGCTCATGTCCTCGTAGTAGCGCAGCACGACCATCGCGCGCTGGCGCGGGGGCAGCCGCGCTATGGCCCGCAGCAGCGCGTCGCGCTGCGCCTGCTGCTCGGTGAGGTCGGGCTGCGCCGCGGCGGCCGGCTCGGGCAGTTCGTCGGTGGAGAACTCGTCGACCTTGCGCTTGCGCCACTGCGAGGTGCGCGTGTTGACGAGGGTGCGGCGGACGTAGCCGTCGACGGCCCGGTGGTCGTCGATCCGGTCCCAGGCGAGGTAGGTCTTGGTGAGCGCGGTCTGCAGCAGGTCTTCCGCGTCCGCGGGGTTCGGGGTCAGGGCGCGCGCGGTGCGCAGCAGCGTCGGGCCCTTGGTGCGGACGTAGGCCGTGAACTGCGTCGTGTTGGCGCTGGTGCACACAGGCGTGGTCATGGCTCCACGGTAGGAGCCGCGGGGGGTCCGGCGGATCGGCCGGAAGTGCCGAAACGGGATCACTCTCAGGTCGTACGACGGGGGCTGTCCCCACCTCCCGAGGGGTGATCCCGGGGGTCTCTTCCCGCAGGGGATGCACCTGGGGGATGACCCGGAGTCGTCTCCGGGTCGTCCCCCGAACGGGCCGCCCCCGCACCGGTCACGGTGGCGGTCAGCCGACCACGGCGACGGGTGCGTCGACCAGGTCGCGGTCGACGGTCAGGCTCTTGCCGCCGTGCGACTCGGTGACGCTCCCGGTGTACTGGTGGATGCGCGCGTGCGGGGTCCAGGCGGTCGGCGCGAGCGACGGCTCCGCGGTCAGCGTGGCGGCCACGCCCCAGCGGGCGTACCAGATGACGTCGGGCAGCGAGGCGGCTCCGGCGAGACGGGACTGCTCCATCTGCCGGATGCCGGAGTCGGCGCTGCTGTAGAAGCCGGAGAGGTAGCCGGCCGCGTCGACCGCCTGGTCCCAGGCCTGGACGTACTTCAGCGTGGCGCTCGCGCACGCGCTGTCGCCGATGTCGTACGCCTCCATGTCGAGGTACAGCGCGCTGCCCTGCTCCAGGCCGAGCGCCTGGGCGCTGCTCACCGCGTCCTGCCCCTCGGCGGAGCCCTGGGCGCCCGGGTTCGCGGTGTCGATGAGGTACGGGTTCTTGTTGGTGCCGTTGACGCAGGGGCTCTGGGAGCCGACGTAGATGGGCAGCAGGCTCCAGCCCGCGGCGCTGGTCTGCCGTACCCAGTCGGGGGTCAGGTACTTCTGCGAGGAGCAGGCGCGGGCGCGGCCGCCGAAGTAGATGCCGGCCGCGCGGTAGGTGGAGTTCGCGCGCCAGGCGCTCATCGTGGCGAGGTCGGGGGCCTGGCAGGTGTCGAAGCCGTCGCCCTGGAAGATCCGAGCGGCGGCGTGGTGGCCGCGCGGCGCCGGGCCGCCGGGCGCGCCGGCCGCGCCGGCCGCCGTGGCGGTGAGGAGCAGACCGGTCAGCGTCGCCAGTCCGGACAGGAGGAACCGGATAAACGTATTTCTTTCGGTCACCCCGTGAGTCAACGACGCCCGGGGCCGCGGACCACGGAGACACGCCGCCGAGCACCCGTCCGGCGGACCGGGCGGCGGACCGGGCGGGGAGGCCGGGGCGGAGAGGTCAGGGTCGGTCGGCAAGAAGTTTTCCACAGGCTGTGGATGAAAGTTGCGCACCGGCCTCCCCCACGGCCGCCGCGCCCGCCCGCACCGCCCAGCCGACCGCCGCCGCCAGCCCGTCTCCCTCGGCCAGCCGCCACGCCAGCGCGCCGGTGAAGGCGTCGCCCGCACCGGTGGTGTCGACGACCGGCACCCGGACCGCGGGCACCCGCGTCGTACGGCCGCCGCCGCGTCCGCCGTGCGCTCCCCGATCCCCCCGATCCCCCCGCTCGACCAGCACCGCGCCCGCGCCGCCGAGGGTGACCACCGCCGAGCGCACCCCGAGCCGCAGCAACTCCTGGGCGCCGGCGCCCTCCCCGCCGCCCGCACCGCCCAGCCCCTCCGCGCCGCAGAGCCCGGCGAGCAGCGCGCGCATCTCGTGCTCGTTGACCACCAACGGGTCGGCGCGCGCGAGGACTTCGGCCGCATAGCGGCTCGCGGCCAGCGCCTCGGGCGGCGACGGGTTGAGCACCAGGCGCGGGGCCGCGAGCGCCGCCGCCCGGACCGCCTCCGGCGGCACCTCGCACTGCACGGACACCACCCGCGGCCGCTCGCCGGCCGTGATCGCGGCCTCCACCTCGGCGGCGGTCAGCGCGGCGTTGGCGCCGGGCGCGACCACGATGGTGTTCTCGCCGCCCTCGGCCACGGTGATCAGGGCGACGCCGCTCGGCTGCGCCTCGTCCACGGCCAGCGCCGCGGTGTCGACGCCCGCCTCACGCAGCACGCCGGCCAGCAGTTCGCCGTGGGGGTCCCGGCCGACCCGGCCGCAGAAGCCGACGCGGGCGCCGAGCCGGCCGGCCGCGACCGCCTGGTTGGCGCCCTTGCCGCCCGGGTGCACCGCCAGGCCCGACCGGCCGGGCACCGTCTCGCCGAGCACCGTCTCGCCGGGCGCCGGGTGCCGCCGGACCCGTACGACGAGGTCGGCGTTGGCCGAACCGACCACCAGCAGCGTGCGAGCGCTCCCCGTATCCGTCACGTCCTCCATCCTCCCGCGGCCGGGGCGCGCGGTGGCGACTCCCACCGCCACCGCGCGCCCCGGCCGATCGGATCAGGCCCCGCCGGCGGCCCCCCTGGACCCCGGTGCGCCGTGCCACACGGCGCACCGGGCCGAGGAGCCGCGGGCGGGACGGCTCACCGCAGCGGGGAGAAGTGGATGCCGACGTCGTCCTGGTGGATGGCGGTGAACGCGGAACCGGCCACGCTCGCCGTGCTGTTCTGGTTCGAGGCCCCGGCGCCGGTGGCCGCCTGCTGAGTGGTCGTCACGTTGCCGAAGTTGCCCGCGCCGACATTGCCGCCGGAGTTGCTCACCACCGTCGCGTTCGAGTGGCCACCCGCGAAAGCGCCGTCGTCGGCCACGGCGGTGCCGGCGAACAACACCGCCGCGACGGGCAGTGCCGCGACAGCGGCCAGGACACGGACGGTACGGATGCTTGCCATGGTGTTCCCTCCCAGGAAACGGACTGTGCGCTGCGCGGTGCGCGGCCGGCCGACCGGTGCACCGCCGCGGCGCGGTGTCGCATTGGTTCTGTTCGTTCGTTCTGTGCGTGGTGCGGCGTCGCCAGGACGAGAATTGCCCACGCAACGCACCGGGATGCCGCAGCATGATCCTTTTCGCTCGCACGCGTGACGATCTGTCGATAAACCCATTCACTCCGGCTCGCCGGAGCAGTTCGCCGGAATTCGTGCGCCGCCGCGTACAACCATCGGCCCGCGGCATGAGTCGAGATTGCTGAATCTCCGTGGGACACCGCCGCTTTGCGATCGTTCCCACGGAGAGTCAAAAGACCGATCCACAGGGTGGGAGTTCCAGGCAGAAGGCAGCAAACCCGACGTTTGCGCCTGTACAGAAACAAGGTCTGCGGGGCATACTCGGTCGTCCGGCCAACTGGCCGTGGAACACCGAGCTTTCGGCGGCGAGACGCCTCGCAGGCCATCGGGCACGTCGCACGTCAAACGTGGAGTCCTCGCCCGCCTGCCTGCACCTGGCTGCCCGACCAGCATTCAGGGAGCATTACTCAAGTGCGAGCGACAACCAGACGAGCCATAGGCGTTGCTGCCGGCATCGGCTCCATCACGGCGGCCATCACGCTCGGCGGCATCGGCACCGCCTCCGCGTCCGACGACGGCAGCGACTGCGGCCAGACCGCCGGCGTGCAGTACAAGGTCGACGGCGGGCACTGGACGCGGGACGGACGCATCAACGGGGACACCCCGCCGTCCAAGATCACCGTCAAGCTGACGGAGAACCCGGAGGAGGGCTGCCAGTACCGGATCACACTGGCGTCCTACACCGCCGAGGGTCCGTCCTGGGACAGCTCCGGCCTGCAGACGTACCTGACGTCGAAGACGATCACGCTCTACAAGGGCCACACGAAGGACACGCTGGACATCAGCGGGTCCACCCCGACCTGCTTCGGCCAGGTCGACCTGTACGGCAACCCCGAGAACGTCGTGTACGACGGCCAGTCCGGTGAGGGCCACGGCGCGCTCCCGCACTTCCCGGACTCCTACACCCCGCCGCACCTGATCACGGCGTGGAACGGCGGTCACAAGTGCGACGACCAGACGCCGACCCCCACCCCGACCGAGACGACGGACACCCCGACGCCGACGCCGACGGACACCACGGACTCGCCGACCCCGACGCCGACCGACACCACGGACACCCCGACGCCGACGCCGACGGACACCACCGGCACGCCGAGCCCGTCGCCCTCCGTGAGTGACACGGCCTCCCCGTCGCCCTCCGCGAGCACGCCGACCGGCACGCCCACCAGCACCGCGGCCCCGACCGGCACCCCCTCGGTGCCGCCGGCCACCTCGTCCTCGGGCACCGGCAACCTCGCCGAGACCGGCTCCAACAGCTCGCAGAACGTCGCCTTCGCGGGCGGCGGCGCGGCGCTCCTCGTCGCGGGCGGCGCAGCCGTCTACTTCACGCGACGCCGCCGCAGCGGTTCGCACAGCTGACACCTCAGCTGATCGACGGCCGTCCGCCCGGGGTCGACCCCGGGCGGGCGGCCGTCGCCGTGTCAGGGGGCCGCCACCGGAATGGCCAGACAGACGGTGCCGCGCAGGTCGAGCCAGGCCGTCTCCGGGCCGCGGACCAGGCGCAGGACGACCTGGGTGCAGTCGGGGCAGCGGGCGGTGAAGCCCGGCCCGTGGGCGTAGACCCTGAGCATGGCCACCGGGCCTGAGGTGCCGCAGTGGGTGCAGCGGGCCTGGGCGGTGGTGAGGTCGACGGCGAAGAGCTCGGAGAGCGGTCCGGCGAGGGCGTTGCCGTCCTCGTAGGCGCCGTCGTCGTAGCGCACAGCGTTCATGGGGGTCATGGGGTTCATGGGGGTCATCCTCCGGTCGGGCCGAAGCGTTCGGTGCGGATGCGTTCGGGTGCGTGGCCGAGGCCGACGAGGAAGGCGGCGGCCGCCTCGACGAAGCCGGTCGGACCGCAGACGTAGACGGCCGGCTCGAAGTCCGGCGGCCAGCCCCAGGCGACCAGGTCCTGCGGGGTGAGCCGGCCCGCGGCCCTGCCGGCGCCGGGCGGCGCGGTCCTGGTGTAGAGGAGCGTCGTGTCGAGGCCGGGCGCCCCGCGGTCCAGCTCCGCCGCGTAGAGCCGGTCGGCGGGCTCGCGCACCGAGTACAGCAGCCGGAACGGCACCCGGCTGCCCAGCGCCGTACGCACCCGGACCATCGCCATCAGCGGGACGATCCCGGAGCCGCCCGCGACCAGCAGCACCGGCTCGGCCTGCTCCCGCGGCCGCCACACGAACCAGCCGCCCACCGGGCCGCGCACCTCGACCAGGTCGCCGGGGGAGAACACGTCCGCGAGATACGGCGAGACCTCGCCGTCGTCCACGCGCTGCACGGTCAGCTCCACCCGGTCGCCGTCCGGTGCGGACGCCACGGAGTAGCTGCGCTGCGTGCTGTAGCCGTCCTCGGCGGTCAGCCGGACGTCGACGTGCTGCCCCGGCAGGTGCCCCGGCCAGCCGGGGACCCGCAGCACGAGGGTCTCGGCCGAGCGGGACTCGGTGCGCCGGGCCGACAGCTCCGCGGCCCGCCAGCGCAGCGGCAGCTCACGGGTACGCGTGCCTGCGGCCATGCCCGCGCCCGTGCCCGGGTCCACGCGGCCCGCCCTCGCCCTAGTCACCCTGGTAGCGCTGCTCGCGCCACGGGTCGCCGTAGTCGTGGTAGCCGGCGCTCTCCCAGAATCCGGGCTCGTCCTCGGTGCGCAGCTCGATGCCGCGCACCCACTTCGCGGACTTCCACAGATACAGGTGCGGGACCAGCAGGCGGGCGGGACCGCCGTGCTCCGCGGGCAGGTCCCCGCCGTCGTAGCCGTGGGCGATCCACGCCCGGCCGTCGAGCAGGTCCGCCAGCGGCAGGTTCGTGGTGTAGCCGCCGTAGCAGTGGACGAGGGCGAAGTCCGCGGCGGTCGCGACGTCCGCGAGCAGCTCGTCCAGTGAGACGCCCGACCAGTGCGTCCCGAACTTCGACCACTTGGTCACGCAGTGCAGGTCCACGGTCGGCTCCTGCGTGGGCAGCGCGGTGAACCGCGCCCAGTCCCAGGTGTGGCGCGCGCCCGTCTCGGTGGTCACGGTGAACGTCCACTCGTCGCGTGGCACGCGCGGTGTCGGTCCGGCCGAGAGGACCGGGAAGTCGTGGGTCTCGTACTGGCCCGGCGGCAGCCGGTGCCCGGCCGTGGGCCGCCTGCCGTGGAATCCCCGCGAGACGATCGCCATGGCGCACGTCCTTCCTCCCCGCCCACCTCCCAGCATGCGACGTGCCCGCGCCGCCCGCCCACCGGAGGGTGGGACGGGCGGCGCGGGCACAGTCGAGGCCGGTCCTGGGCTCAGCCCTCGGTACGGACCGGCAGCCGCCAGCCGGGCCGCGGGAAGTGGCAGGTGTAGCCGTCGGGGTAGCGCTCCAGGTAGTCCTGGTGCTCCGGCTCGGCCTCCCAGAACGGGCCGACCGGCTCCACCTCGGTGACGACCTTGCCGGGCCACAGCCCGGAGGCGTCCACGTCCGCGATGGTGTCCTCGGCGATCCGCTTCTGCTCGTCGTCCACGTAGTAGATGGCCGACCGGTAGCTCAGACCCATGTCGTTGCCCTGGCGGTTCTTCGTGCTCGGGTCGTGGATCTGGAAGAAGAACTCCAGGATGGCCCGGTAGTCGGTCTGCTCCGGGTCGAAGAGGATCTCGATCGACTCCGCGTGGGTGCCGTGGTTGCGGTAGGTGGCGTGGGGCACGTCACCGCCGCTGTAGCCGACCCGGGTCGCGGTCACTCCCGGCTGCCGCCGGATCAGGTCCTGCATGCCCCAGAAGCATCCGCCTGCCAGCACGGCCCTCTGCGTCTGCGTGGCCATCTCTCATCGCTCCTTCGTCTCCGAGTCCTCTCGCGTTCCTCGTCGCGTCCGAGTCCTCGCCTTCCTCAGCGTCGGCGGGGCCCGGAGTCTTCCCGGGCCCGGGGTGAAACCGCCCACGACCGGGTGACGGCACCCGGCGGACCGCGACCGGTTCCCGCGGACCGCGGGGCCCTCGCTGCGGACCGCGGCCGGTTCGGGCAGACTCCGAGCAGCAGACCTTCACTCCAGGAGGAGCGCTTGACCGCCCCCGCACCGCCCACCGCACCCGCCTCCGCCGCCGCCTCCCCGCCCGCCGCGCCCTCGCCGGCGGTGGGGCCCGGCGCCGCCCCCGGCGCGGCGTCCGCCGCTCCCCGCCCCGACCCCGAGCCGCAGCCGGTGCTCAGCCCGCTGACCACCGCCGCGATCTTCCTGGTCGTGACGGTCGACCCGGGCGGCGAGGACACCGTCCGCGACCTGCTCGAGGACCTGCCGGGGCTGACCCGCGCGGTCGGCTTCGGCAGCCCCGACGGCGCCCTGAGCTGCGTGGCCGGCGTCGGCTCCGACGCCTGGGACCGCCTGTTCGCCGCGCCGCGGCCGGCCGGGCTGCACCCCTTCCGCGCCCTCGACGGCCCGCGCCACCGCGCCCCCGCCACACCCGGCGACCTGCTCTTCCACCTGCGCGCGGGCCGCCTCGACCTGTGCTTCGGGCTGGCCGCGGAGATCATGACGCGGCTGCGCACCGCGGTGACCGTGCGGGACGAGGTGCAGGGCTTCACGTACCAGGACGTCCGCGATCTGCTCGGCTTCGTCGACGGCACCGAGAACCCGGTCGGCGCGGCGGCCCGCGCGGCCGTCCTGATCGGCGAGGAGGACCCGGCGCACGCGGGCGGCTCGTACGTGATCGTGCAGAAGTACCTCCACGACCTGGACGCCTGGAACGCGCTGCCGGTCGAGGCGCAGGAGCGGATCATCGGCCGGACGAAGAGCGGCAACGTCGAGCGGGACGACGAGGGCTCGCACGTCACGCTCAACACGATCACCGGCCCCGACGGCGCGGAGCGGCAGATCCTCCGCGACAACATGCCGTTCGGCAGCCCCGGCCGCGGCGAGTTCGGCACGTACTTCATCGGGTACGCGCGGACCCCGGAGGTCACCGAGGAGATGCTGCGGAACATGTTCCTCGGCGTGCCGCCCACCTCCCACGACCCCATCCTGGACTTCTCGACCGCGCTGACCGGCACCCTCTTCTACGTACCGCCCGCCGGGTTCCTCGACGACCTGCCGCCGCTGCCGGCCGCGGCGACCGCCCCGGCCGCCGCCGCCCCGGCCGCCGACCCCTCTCCCGCCGAGGACCGCGAGCCCGACGGCAGCCTCGGCATCGGCGGCCTGAACCCGCAGAACCGCTAGACGCAGAACCGCTGGACGCAGACCCGCTGGACGCAGAACCGCTGGACGACAGGAACGGAGCATGTCCCCCGTGAACAACCTGCACCGCGAACTCGCCCCCCTCTCCGCTGCCGCCTGGGCCGACCTGGAGGCGGAGGCGCGGCGTACCTTCAAGCGCAACGTCGCCGCCCGGCGGATCGTGGACGTGCCGGAGCCGGCCGGGCCGGAGTTCGCCTCCGTGGCGACCGGCCACCTCGACCCGGTCGTGGCACCCGCGGAGGGCGTCACCGCGCACCTGCGCCGCTCGCAGCCGGTGGTCGAGCTGCGCGTGCCGTTCACCATCGACCGCCGGCAGGCCGACGACGTGGAGCGCGGCGCGAAGGACGCGGACTGGCAGCCGGTGAAGGACGCCGCGAAGGCCCTCGCCTACGCCGAGGACCGGGCGGTCTTCGAGGGCTACCCGGCCGCCGGGATCACCGGCATCAGGGCCGCCTCCTCCAACGCCGAGCTGACGCTGCCCGCGGACGTGCGGGCGTATCCGGACGCGGTCAGCCAGGCCGTCACCGCGCTGCGGCTGGCGGGCGTGGACGGCGCGTACAGCCTGGCGCTGAGCGCGGACGCGTACACCGCGGTCAGTGAGACCTCCGACCACGGCTACCCGATCCACAACCACCTCGCGCGGCTGCTGGACGGCGACATCATCTGGGCGCCGGCGATCGACGGCGCGTTCCTGCTGGCCACCCGCGGCGGCGACTTCGAGCTGCGGCTCGGCCAGGACGTGTCCATCGGCTACCTCGCGCACGACGCGGACACCGTCCAGCTGTACTTCCAGGAGACACTGACCTTCCTCGTCCACACCTCCGAGGCGGGCGTCGCGCTCAAACCCGCCGCGAACTGACCTCACGTTCCGCGCCGCCCGCGCGTCTACGGGGTGACGGCGGCCCGCACGCACCGGGCCGCCGGCCCCCGGCAACCGAGAGGAGCGCGTCATGCCCCGGACACAGACCGACGAGACGATCACCGAGACGCACCCGGAGACGGGATCGGAGACAGGGGCGGCGGCCGCCTCCGGCACCGCGACGACGGCCCCTGGCGGCGGGCCGCGCCACGCCGTCGCCGGCTCGCCGCTCGGCGACCTCGTCCTGGTCGCCGAGGACGGCGCGCTGACCGGCGTCTACTTCGCGCACCAGCACCGCGGCCGCCCCGGGCCGGAGAAGCTGGGCGAGCGCGCGGACGGCGAGCCGGTGCTCGCCGAGGCGCGGCGGCAGCTGGCCGAGTTCTTCGCGGGCGGGCGGCGGGAGTTCGCGCTGCCGCTGGCGGCCAGGGGCGACGACTTCCAGCGGCGGGTGTGGGACCTGATCGCCGCGATCCCGTACGGCGCCACCCGCACCTACGGCGACCTGGCCGGGGACCTGGGCGACCGGCTGCTGGCGCAGGCCGTCGGCACGGCGGTCGGCCGCAATCCGCTGAGCCTGGTCGTGGCGTGCCACCGGGTGGTGGGCGCGGGCGGGAAGCTGACCGGGTACGCGGGCGGTCTGGACCGCAAGCGGTTCCTGCTGGACCTGGAGGAGCCCGCGGGGGAGCGGGAGTCCCGGCTTTTCTGAGCGGAGGGCTCACGTTTGCCGCGCCCGGAGCGTCTACCCGGTGTGAGTACGCCCAGCACGCACAGCACGTCCCGCGCCCGCACGCGCACCCGCGCTCGCACCGCCGGCGGGCCGCCCAGTGCCGCGAAGCCGCCGTTCGAGCGGGTCGTGACCGAGCACGGCCCGATGGTGCTGCGCGTCGTGCGGGCCGTGGTCGGGCCGCACGACGCCGAGGACGCCTGGTCCGAGACGTTCGTGGCGGCGCTGCGCGCCTACCCGGAGCTGCCCGCCGGCGCGAACGTCGAGGCGTGGCTGGTGACCATCGCCCACCGCAAGGCCCTCGACGTGGTGCGCGGCGCCGCGCGGCGGGCCCTGCCGGTCGGCGAGCTCCCGGACCGGCCGGGCCGCGACGGCCGGCCCGAGGACTGGGACCCGGACCTGTGGCGGGCGCTCGCAGAGCTGCCGCCCCGCCAGCGGCAGGCGGTGGCCTACCACTACCTGGCCGGCCTGCCGTACGCGGAGATCGCCGCGCTCACCGGCGGCAGCACCGACGCGGCGCGCAGGGCCGGCGCGGACGGCATCAGGACCCTGCGCCGCACCTACCTGAAGGAGGAGAGATGAGCGATGTCTTCGCGGGGCTGCCCGCCGACGACCCGGACACGATGGCGCGGCTGCGCACCCGGCTGGCGGCGCGCGCCGGGCACGAGGACCTGCTCGACGTCGCCTACCGCACGCTCGACACCCCGGCGGGCACGCTGCTGCTCGCCGCGACCGGCCTGGGCCTGGTCAGGATCGCGTACGCGGTGCAGGACCACGACGCGGCGCTGCAGCAGCTCGCCGACCTGGTCAGCCCGCGCGTGCTGCACGCGCCCGGCCGCCTGGACGAGGCCGCCCGGCAGATCGACGCGTACTTCGCGCGCCGCCGCACCGGCTTCGACCTGCCGCTCGACCGGCGGCTGTCGAAGGGCTTCCGGCGTGACGTGCTGACCCGCCTGCTCGACATCCCCTACGGCGGCACCTCCTCCTACGCGCAGGTCGCCGCCGCCGCGGGCCGCCCCCGCGCCTTCCGCGCGGCCGGAACCGCCTGTGCCACCAACCCTCTGCCGCTGGTCGTGCCGTGCCACCGCGTGGTCCGCTCCGACGGCGCCGCCGGCTCCTACGCGGGCGGCGAACCCGCCAAGCACCTGCTGCTCGACCTGGAATCCGCCGCCGCCGGCCCGGCCGGCTGAGCGCCGGCACAGGTCCCCGGGGTGCCCCCGGCGAGGGGCGACCCGGCCCCGGGACCGTCCGGTCCGGCAGTCGCCACCGGCGGTTTCCGGCCGTTCTGGAACGACTCAGGCAAGCGGGTCGTACCCGTCGCCATGCGGACATAGGCTCTGCTGGCCCGGTGCGCGGTGATGCGCGCCGGTACGCCGGATACATGACAAGCCGGCTCCGGGGGGAGCCGACTGGGGGGAGCAGGACTGTGCCGTTTCTCGACGACTGTGCCCGATCGACGCTGGGCACTCCCACGGAGATCAACTACCCGCAGCTGATCGCCGCCGACCGCGGCGACCTCGAACTGCTGAAGCGCCACACCACCCACACGCTGGGACGGCTGCTGCGCCGGCAGGCGGCCCTCCAGGCGCTGCACGACCGGGGCCGCAGCGCCGACCTGCTGGCCTACACGAACGCCGAGCCCGGCTACCTGGCGTCGACCGGGCTGCCGATCCGGTCGTCGCACTCGGGCCGCCCGATCGACAACGGCCTGCCGCAGGGCCCCTACACGGCGCCGCCGCCCGCCGCCACCGCCGGAATCCGGGGCCGGGCCAACTACGCCTGGCTCAAGGAGAGCGTGACCGCGCACACCACGCACCCGGCGGCCGCCACCGGCCTCACGACGGACCTGAACCGGGTGCCGTCGTACTTCGAGTTCCACATCTCGACGATCCACTCCCGGGGCAACGGCCAGGCGCTGCTGGAGGGCGGCAGGCTGGTGTACGACCCGTTCAACCACCGGATCTTCCTCTCCGCCCACTACGTCGCGGAGTTCGAGCTGATCAACCTGCCGGCGGTGACGGCCGACCCCGCGTACGCCGCGCTCGACCAGCGCATCCAGGCGTACGCGAACGCCCAGGTGGGCGGGCTGCCGCCGTGGGCGAACCTCTACATCGACCTGGACATCGAGATGGCGAACGACCAGCTCTGAGAGGGCGGCTGCCGCGCGGAGCCGCCCTCGGTCAGGTCGCCTGGCCCTGACCGCTCGGCAGCCGAACCGTCTTCATGAACCGCGGCAGCAGCCACGGGCGGGGGCCGCTCACCCGGACGCGCCGGGTGAGCGCCGCCCTGGCGTGGCTGATCCGGCCGAAGAGCATCAGGTTCAGCGTTGTCGGGTCGAAGGTGAGCCGCACGTCGTCGTCGGCGCGCGGCCGTTCGACGCTGACCACGCCGCGGTGCAGGGCGAACGTGGTCGTGGTGGTGTGGCGCGAGCGGAACTGCACGGTGATCCGCCGCTCGCTGGGGGGCCCGCCGCCGTCGACGAGGTGGCCGTACCCGTTGCCGATGACGCCGGTCAGGAACGCCTCGGGGAAGTGCGCGGCGTCCGCCGGGTCGATGGTCCACGGCAGGCGGTTCGCGCGGGCGACGTCCCAGCCGTGGATGTGGAGCTCGTTCATCAGGTGGGCGAGCAGCCCGGCGACGGGGACCCGTGAGTCGCCCAGCCAGGGCCGCGTGCTCGTGAAGTCGACGTCGGCGGAGGCCCGCAGCAGCTCCCCCACCTCGGCGTCCAGCCGGTCCAGCACGTACGGGACGCGGCGCTCGCGGTAGACGCGCAGCGTCGCGGCGTTGAAGTGGTGCACGGTGTCCACCGTCGAGGCCCGCCAGGCGTCGCCCACCTCGGGGAACGCGTCGTCGGCGAGGCCGTCGTGCAGCAGCGCCGTGTACATCGCGGCGATCGCCGTCACGTGCGCGGCGGTGTCCGCCGCGTTCCAGTGCGCGGTGGCCATCCGGCCCGGATCAGCGGCCGCCACCATCCCGGCGAACTCCTTGTGCACCTTCTCCAGCGAACTCCTGATCGCCAACCACCGCTCGTGCGTGACCATCCCGCCCGCTCCCCCGTATCGGCACCCCCGGCCGCCCCAGCGAATCCCATCCACCCGCCCCCCGGCTTCTCCCACATTGCCGACTCCCACCCCAGCGCCCCCAGGGGCGCGAGGAACGGCGCGGGCGACCCCACCGGCCGCGAGCCGGGAACACCGCAGAAGCCCGACGGCGCAGCCGCGCCTAGACCCGCGCGAGCAAAGCTCGCAGCGCCGTGGTGTCCGGGGCATCAGCGACAGCGGAGTCGATCGCGTCGTCCATCCCCTTCTCCCACTCCTCCGGGAGCGCCAGTCCGGGCCGCCCGGACCAGGCGATGTCCGCGGTCGCGACCCCCGCGGCGGCGAGCCGCAGATGCACCAGGCCCGCGACCGCGTCGAACACCTTGGGCCGGACGAAGTTGCGGGCCGACTCCCCGACGAGCCGCGACGCCCGTTCGGACTTCGGGATGCGGTCGGCGACCGCCATCCACAGCAGCCCGCGGTCGAATGCGTCGAGCACCTCCTCCAGGCCGGGCAGCTCGGCGTCGCCCACCTCCTCGGCGGGGCCGCGGCGCGGCGCGGACGCGGGCGTGTCGCCCTCGGCGCGCAGCGCCCTCGCGACCGCGAGCCGCAGCGGCCGCGACCATCCCTCCGCGTCGGCGAGGGCCCGGGCCATGACGAGGTCGTCCCAGCTCATGCGGCGCAGCGTCGCCGCCTCCGGGGGCAGCGTGTGCGCCTCCAGCTCGGCGAACACGCGGTCCGGATCGCGCAGCAGGGTGCGCGCCGCCGCCTCCTCGCCCCTCCCGGGGCCGGCGGCCTCGTCGGCGGGAAGCGCCTCGATCAGGGCGACGCGCTCCGCGGTCGGCGGGTGCGAGTCGTACCGGTGCGGGCGCGGCGGACGCTGCCCCGCGGACAGGGCGGCCAGCCGCTCTCCCGGCCGGGCGTCGAGCATCCGCAGGAACCCGCCGTGCACCTCGCCCGCCGCCGGCAGCGCGCCGAGCGCCCGGCCCATGCCGGCGTACGTCTCGACGTAGTGGGAGTGCGCCGCGTTCAGGACCGGGAGCGCGCGCAGCGCGGAGGCCGTCGCGTCCCGGCCGGCGTGCCGGGCGGAGACCTGGTCCGCGGCGAGTTCCTGGTGCCGGGCGACGGACTGCGAGGAGCGCAGGAACATCCGCGCGTACCCGACGTAGACGCTGCCGATCACGTACTGCAGACGGGTGCCGCCCTCGCCGAAGGCGTCGACGGTGTGCAGCACGGCCTCCCTGCCGCGCATGGTGACGCTGCCGAGCCGGGTGTCGAGGTTGCCGTAGTGGCCGAACTCGTGGGCCAGCACGGCGCGCAGCTGCGGGACGGTCAGCCCGGCGAGCAGCGGCAGGCCCAGCACCATGCGCCGCCGGCCGGCCACCAGCCCCAGCAGGCGGCTGTGTTCGGCGACGCCCGCGTTGACGTCGGCGTCGAGGTACAGCTCGTCCGGCGGCCGCTCCCCCGTCGCCTCGGCGGCGGCCCGCACCTGTTCCCACAGCTCGGGCTGGTCCTCGGGCGTGACGGCGACGCTGCCCCGCACCGGCCGCAGCCGGCCCGCGCGGAGGAAGGCGGCCATGCCCCGCAGGATCGTCACCGCCGCCAGCAGCGTGGCCATCACGACGGTGCCCTCGAACCAGGCCGCCCCGGCGGTGAAGAGCCGCGTCAGGAGCAGCCAGTCGAGCACGGCCATGCCCGCGAGCAGGCCCACGCCCAGCAGGTAGAAGCCGCCGAGCAGCACGAGCGCGCGAAAAGCGCGCAGCCGGAAGGTCATCGCGAGGTCCCCCCACAGGACGCGGCCGGCCCCGTCAGGCCGGCACGGCTCGCGGAGCATATCCCCACCGGTCGCACCGCCGCGGCGGCCCCCCGCCGGGACGACGCGGACGCGGCCGCGGCCCACCGGCGACCGCCCTACGGAACGACCACCACCGGCCACCGCCCCGCCGTGACCAGGCGCGCCCCCACCGCCCCGCCCAGCCGGTGGAGGAGCCGGACCGACGCCCCGACCACCACTGTGTCCGCGCGCCGCGCCGTGGCGACCTCGGTGATCCCGGCGACCGCGGCGCCCGGGGGCAGGACGGTGAACTCCCAGCGCAGCGACCGCGCCTCGGCCATGCATCCGAGCCCCTCGGCCATCCGCTCGCTCAGCCGGGCCGCCGCGACCCGGTCGCAGTCGCCCGCCATCCAGCTCACGCCGGCCAGCCCGGCGACCACGTGCACGGGCAGCACGTGGAGCACGACGAGCAGCGCCCGCTGCCGCCGCGCCAGCCCGACCGCGTAGGCGGCGGCGCGCCAGGAGGAGTCGGAGCCGTCCAGTCCGACGACGACCACTCTGTCGCCGTCGGCACCTTGGGGACGCACGGTGGTGCTATGCCTCGGGGTCGCCGCTCTTCGGCGCGGCCTCGGGCGCGTCAGGGGCCGCCGGGCCGGCGGGCCCGCCGGGGGCTGCCCCGGGCGACGCCACCGCCGGCTTCGGGGTCTCCGCGAACGCCGCCGCCGTCGTCCGCAGCGGCACCTCCTTGATCATCAGCGACAGCACGAGCGCGATGACCAGGACGCACGCCCCGACGAGGAACGCCACGTTGATCGCGTCGGTGAAGCCGACCTTGAAGGGGTGCGCGAGCACGGAGTCGATGCGGGAGAGGTAGGACGTGTCGTTGAGCGACCCGGAACCCCCGCCGGACGAGGCCGAGGTGAGCGTCTTGAGCTGGTCCGGGTGGGCCTTCGCGGCCTGCTGGAAGGCCGCGCTGCCGCGCGCGTCCGCGAACGCCGAGCCGATCTTGTCGCCGACCACCGAGTAGACGATGGACAGGAACACGGCGACGCCGAGCGTGCCGCCCATCTGCCGGAAGAAGGTGGTGGAGGAGGTCGCGACGCCGATGTCACGCGGCGGCACGGCGTTCTGCATGGCGAGCACGATCGTCTGCATGTTGAGGCCGAGGCCGGCGCCGACGACGAACATCGACAGGTCCACGTAGAGCAGGCTGCTGTCCGCCGACAGCTGCCACAGCATGAGCATGCCGCCGACCAGCAGCACGCACCCGATCACCGGGAAGATCTTGTAGCGGCCGGTGCGGGAGGTGACCTGGCCCGAGACCATCGACAGGATCATGATGCCGAGCACCAGCGGGAGCGTCAGCAGGCCCGCCTTGGTGGGCGAGTTGCCCTTCACCAGCTGGAGGTAGAGCGGCAGCAGGGTGATGCCGCCGAACATCCCGATGCCGATGATCGCGGACTGCGCCGAGCCGACCGCGAAGACGCCGTTGCGGAACAGCCGCAGCGGCAGCAGCGCCTCGTCGCCCGCCTTGCGCTCGGCGAGGAGGAAGCCCACGATGCCGACCGCGCCGATCACGTAGCAGGCGAAGGCGGTGGTGCTGCCCCAGCCCCACTCGCGGCCCTGCTCGGCGACGATCAGCAGCGGCACCAGCGCCACGATCAGCGCGACGGCGCCGGGGTAGTCGATCCGGTGGGCGCGGCGCTCCTGCTTCACGTGCAGCACACGGGCCACGACGATCAGCGCGAGCACGCCGATCGGCACGTTGAGCAGGAAGATCCAGCGCCAGCCGTCGATGCCGAGCAGCTGGTCCTGGCCGGCCAGCGCGCCGCCGACGACCGGGCCCAGCACGCTGGAGGTGCCGAAGACCGCCATGAAGTAGCCCTGGTAGCGGGCGCGTTGGCGCGGCGGAATGATGTCGCCGATGATCGCCAGCGCGAGCGAGAAGAGGCCGCCGGCCCCGATCCCCTGGAACGCGCGGAAGGCGGCGAGCATGTACATCGACGTCGACAGCATGCACAGCGCCGAGCCGACGATGAAGACCGCGATGGCGAAGAGGAAGAACGGCTTGCGGCCGTACTGGTCGCCGAGCTTGCCGTACAGCGGCGTCGCGATCGTCGAGGTGATCAGGAACGCGGTGGTCACCCACGCCTGCGCGGTCAGCCCGTTGAGGCTCTCGCCGATCTTGTAGATCGCCGTGGAGACGACCGTCTGGTCCAGCGCCGCCAGGAACATGCCGAGCAGCAGGCCGGAAAGGATCACCAGAATCTGACGGTGGGTGTACGCCGACGGCGGCGCCGCCTCGGTGCCGGGCGACGCGGCTTCTGCTTGAGCACTCATCGAGCTGCTTCCTCCTGGCTGTCCGGACAGGCGCCGGGACTGGGTCCACGGGTGCGGTAGGGGTCCGCAGGGGTTGCGCTCCGGCCGCGGTGCGACCCTTGCTTGCCCAGGGCAACGTTACGCCTGGTGGGGCCCGGGGCAGAGATCGGCTGTGGACAACGTCGGCGCCTGCTGGCTGTTCACCGCGGACGTCCGGGGTCGGGGGCGGCCGGGAGGGGCCCTCCGCGGACCGGTTCGGCGCGGGTCAGCGGGCGCGGGGCCGGCCGGCCGGCCGGCGGTCAGCCGGCGCGCCTGGTGCGGCTCGCGGCCTTCTTCGCGGGCGCCGAGGCGGCCTTGGCGGAGGTCTTCCCGGCCGAGGTCCTCTTCGCGGCCGTCTTCTTGGCGGCGGACTTCTGCGTGCCGGCCTGCTTCGCGCCGCTCTCCTTCGCGGCCGGCCTGCCGGCCGCGGCCTTCTTCGCCGTCGCCTTCTTCGCCGTCGACTTCCGCGCGGGGGACTTCCGCGCCGTCGCCTTCTTCGCCGCGGCCTTGCGCGCCTTCCGCTCGTGGAGGTGGGTGACGTCCGCGTCCTTGCCCTCGCCACCCCCGCCGCCGCCCTCGCCGGCGTCCTCGCCGCGCGCCCTGCTGACGCTCGCCTCCAGCGCCGCCATCAGGTCGACGGTCCCACCGGACCTCCCCCCGGCCGCGGCGGGCGCCCGCGGCGGCTCCGCGCCCTCGATCTTCGCGGTGATCACCTGCTCGACGGCCTCGGCGTACTCGTCCCTGTAGTCCGTGATGCTGACGTCGCTCATGGACGCGATCAGGGCCAGCGCGCCGTCGATCTCCTCGTCGGACAGCTCCACGTCGCGGCGCGGGGTCGCGTCGGCGCTGGAGCGCAGTTCGTCCGGCCAGTGCAGCAACTGCAGCACCAGCACCTCGTCATGCGCGTGGACCAGGGCCAGGCGCTCGCTGCCGCGCATGGCCAGCTTGCCGACCGCCGCCTTGCCGCTGCGGGCGAGCGCGTCGCGCATCAGCGTGTACGGCTTGTTCGCCGCGGGCGCGGAGGGGGTGAGGAAGAACGGTTTGTCCAGCTGCTCGGGCGGCACCCCGGCGAGTTCGACGAAGCCGGTGACCTCGATCGTCTTCAGGGTGGGCAGCGGCATCCCGTCCAGCTCGTCGTCGCTGATCTCCACCAGCTGCCCGTCGGGGGCCTCGTACGCGCGGCCGATCTCCTCGGGTTCCAGCACCCGCTCGTCCAGCTCGCAGGTCTTCCGGTACTTCACCCGGCCCATGTCCTCGCGGTGGACCTGCCGGAAGCCGATCTTGTGGCTGGTCGTCGCGGCCTCGGCCGTGACAGCGATGCTGACCAGCGAGAAGGTCAGGTTCCCGGACCAGATACGCGGCACCGTGTCACCTCTTTCCGGACCTCTCCACCCTGCGCGACCCCCTGGCGGTCAGCCTAGGACGGGTTCCGCTCGCGCGCAGGGCACGGTCCGGCAGCCGGGTTCGAGCGGTGGACAACCCTCGCGTGTTCGAATTAAGTTCGAGTAGGGTGAGCGGGACGCGGGGAGGTGGCCGGTGACGACATCCGAACAAGCCGCAACAGCGGGCGGCGGTGCGCAGGCACCGGCGCACGCGCCGAGCGAGCCCGATAGGCCGTATGTGCCCGATACGTCGTACGTGCTGCATATACGGTGCCGGCCCGGCACCACCGAGGCCGACCACCGGGCGCTGCTCACGCTGATCCACCGCGTCTCACCGGCGGTGCAGGCGCTGCCGCCGTCGGCCGCGCTGGTCGAGGTGGCCGGCGCGCTGCGGTACTGGGGCGCCTCAGCGTACGACCTCGCCGAGCGGATACGGACGCGCGCCGCCGCCGACCTCGGCGTGGAGGTGCGGATCGGCGGCGGGCCGACGTGGGCGATCGCCGCGATGGCCTCGAAGTGCCCGCCTCCGGTGACCGTGGTCTCCGACCCTTCCGGCCGCTCCGGCCTCTCCGACTTCTCCGATCTCGCCGGCCGCTCCGGGGGCCGGGACGGCGTCCGCGCCTTCCTCGACCCGCTGCCCGTCGGCATGCTGCACGGCATCGGGCCCGCGCAGGCCGCGCAGCTCGAGGCGTACGGACTGCGCACCGTCGGCCTGCTGGCGGCCGCCCCCGAGGCCGCCGTCGGGCGGATCGTCGGCGACCGCGCGGGGCGGCTGCTGCGCGAGCGCGCCCGGGGCGTCGACGCGCGGGCGGTGACCCCGAGCGAGCTGCCCGGCACGGCGGCCGAGCGCCGCGTCCTCACCGCCGGGACGTCGGACCGGCGGGTCGTGCGTGCGGCGCTGCTGGAGGCGGCCGCCACTCTGGACGACCGGCTGCGGCGCCGCCGCCGGACCCCGGGCGTCCTGGCCCTCGAAGTCGCCCTGGACGGCGGCTCCACCCTGACCCGCACCCGGCAGGACGCCACCGACGATCCGCGCGCCTGCCTGACCCGGATGTTCGAGGCGCTGGACCTGCGGCGCACCCGGGTGCGCGGCGTGACCGTCACCGCGGACCGCCTGACCCCGGTGGGGGTCGCGGCCGCGACCGGCCGGATCAGCCTCCTGCACCAGGTGCGGGAACACCGACGTCGTACGGCCCCGGCGATGGCCCCCGGGGCCGTACGACCCCCCACTCCCGCGCTCCCCAAAGCCGGCTGAGACCTGACGGGCCGACGAACTGACGGTCCGGCACCGAAGAGCGGCCACCCCGAACCGGCGGGCGAGTCACGTCGCCCTTTCCCGTGTTGCGCCCAATGGTCGCGACCGCCTCTCTCGGCGCATGGCGTGTCGTTCCGGACAAACGACGCGCTGGAATCGGTCGACGACGCGACGGCCTCCTTCAAGGGCAGCCCCAACCCGAACGCGGCACGGATCTCGGGGCGCCCTACTGCCGTGACGTCCGCGACCGCGACCGCGGCCTCGTCCGCGACCATGACCGCGACCGCGACCGCGACCGCGACCGCGTCCAGCCGCGACCTCACGTCCCGCGATCAGTTCTTGATGAGATGACCCGCGGCGTCCAGTCCGTGGCTCTGCCAGTACACGTCCCATTTGTCGCCGACCCGCTGCGGGACCTGCCCCGCCGGGTAGCGGACGTAACCGGCGTCCGGCTCATGCCCGTTGGTGGCGCACGCGCTCCCGCCCTCCGGGCCGACCGCCTGGACCGGGTACTCGTCGGACATGCACTCGTGGTCCCGCAGGTCCACGTCACACGCCGACGTCATCCCCACGACCGCGACCCCCGCCAGCGCCATGGCGACCATCGCCACCCGCGCCCGCCCCCTGCCCTCGCGTCCCCCGCGTCCCCCGCGTCCCCCGCGTCCCCCGCGTCCCCCGCCGACCTTCATGACTGGCTCCCCTCTCGTCGATGAGCCCAGTCTGACCAGCCGCCGCCCGCCGCTCATCGCCTCCCGTACTCAACTCGTCCTGAGTACGGGGGCAGTACGACGCCCGTACGTCGGCGCGAGGCCGCGCCGCCGGCTGAGTACGACGCCGGAACGGCGCGAGCACGCAAGGCGCCCCGCCCCTGGCAGGGGGCGGGGCTGATGTGACGGCTGCGGGGCGGTCGGTCAGCGGCGGTGGCCTCGGTGGCCCCAGGACTTGGCGTCGGCGACCCGGCCGTTGCCGTCGCGGAGCGTCGCCGTGTCGTGGTCGTCGTTCCAGGCGTGGTCGCGGCGGTCCTGGTAGACGTCGGCCGCGGTGTCGCGCCCGGTGCCGGTGTGGACGCGGACCGACGCGTGGCCGGCCAGGCGCAGGTGGGTGAAGCGGTAGGTGTGGTGCTCGGCGTTGGACAGCGTCCAGCCCGACAGGTTCATGGTGTGGCGGCCCGTGTCGACCACGGCAGCCCGACGGTCTCGATCCATCCCTTGCCGTGCACGTGGCCGGCCGCGATCAGCCGCTCCTGCTGCCCCTGCGGGGCGAGCCGTTGGTCGTACAGCCGGCCGATGGTCCGATCGCCGTCCGCGAAGGCGGACCGTGCCGCGTAGGCCCACCGGTCCTCGTTGAGCCGGACGTACAGCACCACCGGCTTCCGCAGCACCGACCCGATCCAGTCCGCGGACCGCTCGGCCAGCTCGTCGACGTGCCGGTCGCGTCCAACGCCCAGGCCGACGGTCGGTCGGCCACGGTGCAAGCCTGGTGGTGCAGTCGATCCCCGCGGACCCGGTCGCCGGAGAAGTGCACGCCGATGTCGACCCGTGCGAGCGGCGACCCGGGATCGCTGAAGCTCAGGTAGGCGACGAGCGAGTCCCGGCCGCCCCACCGCCCGGCCACACCCTCGACGTCAGCCGTGGCCCACGGCGCGGTCCGTTCGCGCAGCGCCGCCACGAACGCCCGTTCCGTGGAGGTGTACTCGACGTCGTCGTCTTCCTCCGGCTCGTCGAGCTCGAACCACCGATGCGCCTCCATGCTCCGGAGGCTACGGTCGGCGCCGCGGAGCGGGCGAGCCGATTTCGGCCCGGTCCTCCCTTCCAGGAGGCTTGGCCGCGGGGAACGAGGGGGACCAGACAGGCGGGGGCCCGAGCCGCTCTGCGCTCGGGGTGCGCTCAAGGTGCGATCGTGCACGGATCGAACGGCGGGGGATGGATGACCGAGCGAACACGTCTGCTCCTGCTGGGCGTTGCCCTGTGCGGCTGGGCGGCCTTCTGCGTCGCCGTGGACCGCTGGGTTTTCGACGAGTCGTGGCGGCGTGTGGCGTTCATCCCCCTGATCGTGGCTCTACCGCTCCCCATCGGGGCGTTACGACGACGCCGCCGACGAAATCGCCCGACCGCACCCCCGCCCCCACCCCTGTGAACCCTCCCCCGACTGGCCGGCCCGTACGGGTGAGGTGATCGGCCGCGCCCTCCAGCAAGCGCGAAGCCCCGGGCCCTGACCGTCGCTCCAGAAGCCGCAGCCCATGCGGGCTGAGCACGGCCGGGATACCGGTGACGCGGGTGGGGGAAGACAGGACACGGCAGAGCGGGCGCCCCGAACTCCGGGTGCACCCGCTCTGACCTTCTCTTACTTCTACCTGCGCGGAGGCTGTGGGATTTGAACCCACGGTGACATCGCTGCCACGACGGTTTTCAAGACCGTTCCCTTAGGCCGCTCGGGCAAGCCTCCCCGCGGACCCGGGCCGGGCCGCGGCCGGGGGGCCGGGGGCGGTGGGTCGCGCGGGGACAGCGTAACGCGTCAGTTGGAGTCGCCGGTGCGGCTGCCGAGGGTGACGGTGGTGGTGTGGGCGGAGCCGTCGCGGGTGTAGGTGACGGTCGCCTTGTCGCCGGGCTGGTGCTGCCAGATCTCGCCGATCAGGGTCTGGCCGCTGTCGACGACCGTGCCGTCGAACTTGGTGATGATGTCGCCCGGCTTCAGGCCGGCCTTGGCGCCGGGGCCGCCGGAGGTGATCGCGTCGCTGCCGCTGCCGATCTGCGCGCCCTCGCCCTGGTACTGCGTGTTGAGGCTGACGCCGATCACCGGGTAGACCGGCGTGCCGGTCTTGATCAGCTGCGCGGCGACCCGCTTGGCCTGGTTGATCGGGATGGCGAAGCCGAGGCCGACGCTGCCGCCCTGGGTGCCGGGCTGGCTGGTGCCGCCGGGCTGGATCGCGGAGTTGATGCCGATCACCGCGCCGTTGGCGTTCAGCAGCGGGCCGCCGGAGTTGCCGGGGTTGATGGACGCGTCGGTCTGGATCGCGCTCATGTAGGAGGAGCTGCTGCCCTGTTCGTCGCTGGAGGCGACCGGGCGGTGCACCGCGCTGACGATGCCGGTGGTGACGGTGCCGGACAGGCCGTAGGGCGCGCCGATCGCGATGGTCGCGTCGCCGACCGCGGCGTTGTCGGAGTTGCCCAGCGGCAGCGGGGTGAGCTTGACGCCGCTCGCGCCCTTCAGCTTGACGACGGCCACGTCGTAGCCCTGCGCGCGGCCCACGACGCTCGCGTCGTACGTGGTGCCGTTGGAGAAGGTGACGGTGAGCTTGCCGCCGTTCGCCGCCGGGGCGACCACGTGGTTGTTGGTGAGGATGTGGCCCTGCGTGTCGAAGACGAAGCCGGTGCCGGTGCCGCTCTCCTGGCTGCCGCTGGCCTTGATCGTCACGACGCTCGGCAGCGCCTTGTTGGCGATGCCCGCGACGGAGGTCGGGGCGCGGTTGAACGCCTTGGTGTCGCCGGACGCGGAGACCGTCGTCGAGCCGTTCGAGTCGTTGTTGTGCCGCGCGACCTCGTAGCCGATGCCGCCGCCGACGCCGCCGGCGACCAGTGCGGCCACCAGCACCGCGGCGACCATGGCCCCCACGCCGCGCCGCTTTCCACCGGCCGGCGTCGGCGGCATCGGGGTGCCCCACACCGGGCCGCCCGGCGCGCCGGGACCGCCCGCGCCCGGCTGGGTCGGCGGGGTGTCGTACACCGGGCCGCCGGAGGCGTACGCCGGGGTGGACGGCACCGCGAAGGGGTCGGGCGACGGTGAGTCGGCGCCGCCTTCCTGCGGCTGGTGCGGCTGGTGCGACGGCGGCTGCTCCGCCGCGAACCCGACGGGTGCCGCCGGCGCCTGGCCGTACGGCGAGGGCGCGGGGGCGGGCGCTTCGTAGGGGGACGGGCTGTCGTACGGGGACGGGCCGCCCGCCGGTACCCCGGCCGGCACCGGCTCGGGCGCGGAGGTCCCACCGGTCGGGCCGCCCGTCAGGGCGCTCGGCGGCGGGCCGTACGGGGAGGGCGGCCCGACCGGCGGCGGTGCCTGTAGCGGCGAGGCCGCGGACTGCACCGGGAGCACCGCGGTGCGCGGGTCCTCCGGCGCGGCCGGGGTCACGGGGGCGGGCGGCACGGCGGGAGGCGCCGGCGGCACCGGAGGCGCCGCGGGAGCGGCGGCGGGGGCGGCGCTCTCGGCCGCGGCTCCCTCGTGCGCCGCCGCCGGCTCCACGGCCGGAGCCGGCACGGAGGACCCGGACCCGGCTTCGTTCTCGGTGCTCACAGCATTTCTCCTCAGAGGTCAGGATCAGAGGTTCAGGACACCACGGACTGGGCGGTCGTGCCGCGTCGCGGACGGCAAACCGGTCACGACACGACCGACACACCACAAGCTTTACGTGGACACAGCATTTCCCACGGCGTGTCGGACCGCCGTAAGCGGTAGCTGTGCGCCGCGCGGGGCGCACGTCCCGCGGCGTCGGTGGGACCATGGCCCGGTGACGTTCGCCCGCGCGATCCCCGACCCGTACCCGCAGCGACGGCCGGTTCAGGTCGTCGCCCACCGGGGAGCTTCCGAGGACGTACCAGAACATACGCTCGCCGCGTACCGGAAAGCCATCGAGGACGGCGCCGACGCCCTGGAGTGCGACGTGCGGCTGACCGCCGACGGCGAGCTGGTGTGCGTGCACGACTGGCGGGTCAACCGGGTGTCCAACGGGCGCGGCGCGGTCTCCTCCCTGGAGCTGGCCGACCTCGCCGCGCTCGACTTCGGCTCCTGGAAGGGCCGGACCACCGACCCGGAGGCCCCGGAGCGCTACGGCGACGCGCGGCGCGTCCTCACCCTGCACCGGCTGCTCGAACTCGTCGCGGACACCGACCGCCGCGTCGAACTGGCGATCGAGACCAAGCACCCCACCCGGTGGGCCGGCCAGGTCGAGGAGCGGCTGCTGGAGCTGCTGCGCCGCTTCGACCTCGACGCGCCCCCGCCCGGCGAGGCGTCCCGCGTGCGGGTGATGAGCTTCTCGTCGCGCTCGCTGCGCCGCGTCAGGCTCGGCGCGCCCGCACTGCCCACCGTCTACCTGATGCAGTACGTCTCCCCGCGGCACCGCGACGGACGGCTGCCCGCGGGGGTGTCGATCGCCGGGCCGAGCATGCGCATCCTGCGCGCCAATCCGGGGTATGTGGCGCGGCTGCACGCCGCCGGGCACCTGGTGCACGTGTGGACGGTGGACCGCGCCGAGGACGTGGAGCTGTGCGTACGGCTGGGGGTGGACGCGGTCATCACCAACCGCCCCGGCCAGGTGCTGGCGCAGCTCGGCCGCTGACCGGCCGGGCACGCGGTGCCGCCGCCGGGGCGCGAAGGCGGTGTGGCGGCGGCGGGCCGGCGGTGTGGCGACGGCCTGCCGCTGGCCGGAATCCGCCCCTGGTACCGCCGCGCCCGGAAGCGGCGATCCCCCCGGTTGTGCCCCGGCGCACCGGGCGGGCGGCGGCATGCGCCGGATCGTGTCGGGGGCATAGGCGCCCTGCGCGCGGCGCGCCGAGTGCGGCAAGAGAACGTGATTGGCCTGTTTCCGGCCGAGTCACAAAGGGCATTCCCTCTGTGGCGTGGGGTGAAGGAGGTCTCCGGGGGTGGCGTTGATGGTGGCGCAAGAGGTGCCGACGTCCACGACCATGGCCCTGCCCCATGGTCCGACAGGCGTGGCCGACGCGCGCAGAAGACTGCGCACCGACCTGTACGCGCACGAGGTGCCGGACACCGTCGTGGACGACGCCGTGCTGATCATCTCCGAGTTGCTGAGCAACTCCTGCCGTCACGCCCGGCCCCTGGGCGACGCCGACGCGGGCGGTGAGCAGGCTGGTCAGGCGGGCGCGCAGGCGCCCGCCGGGCGTTTCAGAACCGGCGCCCGTGCGGACGCCGGCCCCGGAGCGGGGGCCGCACGCACGGACGCCGCCGCGACCCGCACCGAGATCCGGCCGGCCCCGGCCGGCGCCGGCGTCCTCGACCCCGGCATACGGGCGGCGTGGTCGGTCGGCGAGGACGGCCTGCTGGTCCTCGAGGTCACCGACGGCGGCGGCCCGACCCGGCCGCACCCCGCCAGCCCCTCCCTGACCGCGCACGGCGGCCGCGGTCTCGGCATCGTGGGCAGCCTGGCGCTCCGCTGGGGGGTCAGGGACGCACCCGGCGAGGTCACCGTCTGGGCGGTGCTCCCGGTCCGCGGCCGTCACGCACGCCGCGACGAACCCGCCGGCACCGGTATCGGGCTTCCCAGGGGCGTCCCCCTCGACCTCCCGCTCGACCTCGCCGAGTCGCTCGACGACCTGGGCTGACCCCGGCCCTGCCGCTGTCCCTGCACCTGACCCCGCCCCCGACCCTGACCGCGGCCCCGACTCCGCCCGCGACCGCGTTCCGCCGGTGTTCCGCGCCGCCGCAAGGCGCCCCCGCCGCCGACCGCTAGGCTCGCGGCCGTAACAACGCCGCAACGGGAGAGACCGAGCCATGGCCAAGAAGCGCGCGACCGCCGTCAAGTCCAAGGGCCCCCGGGCCGAAGCCGGAGCGGCGGTTCCTGTCGTCGGGGCACGCGAGCCCTGCCCGTGCGGCTCGGGCCGCCGGTACAAGGCGTGCCACGGGCGGGAGGCCGCGCACGCGGTGACCGAACTGGTCCGCCGCCCCTTCGAGGGGCTGCCGGGGGAGTGCGACTGGGTGGCGCTGCGCGAACTCGTGCCGGCCGCCACGGTGGAGCTCACCCTGAAGGACGCGCTGCCCGAGGGCGTGCCGTCGGTCACGCTCGGCACCGTGCTCCCGATGGCCTGGCCGGGGCTGCGCCGCGACACCGGCGCGGTGCTGCTCGGGCTGCAGAACGACGCGGCGTCCGGCGACATCAGCCGCGACCTGGCCGACACCCTCCAGCGCGCGCTGACCGCGGAGCCCGGCAGTCCGGTCGACGGCCGCCGCCCGGCCGCCGACGGCCCGCGGCTCCAGGACCTGCTGGAGCTGACCGTGCCCTTCGAGCCGGTCGTGCACACCGGGTTCGAGTTCTGGCTGGAGGACGCGGAGACGGCCGGCGGCGAGGTGGCCGCCTCCCTGGAGCGGGCCAACGAGGCCGCGATCCCGACCGTGCGGCTGTCCGGCGTCGACGCGGCCTACTGGTGCGCGACCCCGGAGAAGAACCACCTGCGCTGGGTCATGCCGCACCCCGAGGAGCCGCTGCTGAACGCGCTGTCCCGGCTGCACGCGGCCGGCGCCTCCTCGCTCGGGGACGGTACCCGGCTGGTCGGGTCGTTCCGCGCGCACGGCCTGGTGGTCCCGGTGTGGGACCTGCCGGTGGGGATGACCGCGGACGAGGTGGAGAAGCCCGCGGCGGAGTTCGGCGAGCGGCTCGAGGAGTCGCTGACCCGCACCGAGCCGCTGACGCCGGACGAGCGCAAGGCGCGCAGCGGGCTCATGAACCGGCAGATCACGCTCAGCTGACGAGGGAGGGGGACCGTCCGCCTCCCCGGTCCCCCTCGTACCTCCCGTCACCCCCGTTCGGGGGTGTCAACTGAGCGGTTGCTCAGTGATTCCGATCACAACTCCCCTGTCTGGGCAGGACAATCGCCCCGCGCCGCCCCCGGCGGATTTGCGATCGGACGAAGTCTTGTTACCGTTTAAACAGCCCGGTCGCTGATGCATCCCCCGTCGTCAGCGACCGGGCGTTCGCCTGTCCGGACGCCGCCACGCAGGACGTTTTCGCCACGGCGGCTCGCCCCTCGGACACGGCTCGGTCGCCGCCCGCCCGGCCCCCACCGGTCGCCCGGCCCTCGGTTGCGGCCCTGCCCTCGGATACGGCTCAGTCGTCGGACGCGGCGCCTGCCGCCGCCCCGCCGTGGGTGGTGGCGCTGTGGCCGGCGTTGCCGTGATGCGGGCCGCCGTGGCCGCTGCCGGCGGTGGCCACCGCGAGCGGCAGCACGACGGCGAGGGCGGCGACGCTCGCCACCGCGACCCGGCGCAGCCCTTGCGCGTGCACCCGGGCCTGGTCGTCCGACGTCGGAGACGTCACGCGCTCGACATGCTTCACATGGCCCGCCCTGCGGCTCGATGGAAACGGCGCCGGCGATCCGGTGACCCCGGCACCTCCGAACATAGCCTGCCGCGTCCGCACCGCCCGCGACCTCGACCGCGACCTCGACAGAGCCGGAGTCGGCGCCGGTTCCCGCACGCGGCGACGGCCCGAACGCCAACGACCGGGCCGGCACCGCGAGTCGCGGCCGGTCCGGTCCCCGAGGGCCGTGCGTCCGTCAGGGCGTACGCCCGCACATCCGTGCGTCCGTACGCCCGCGAGTCCCTGCGGTCAGTACCGCAGGCGATCGTTGTCGGGCGCGGTGCGCCCGGCCCGTACCAGCGCGTCCACCAGCGTGCCGATCCGCGGCAGCCAGGGCGCGTCCTCGCCGTCCTCGGCGACCGGCTCGCGCACCCAGCGCAGTTCGCCCTCGCCCGCGGTGCCCGCACCGGGCGTGCCGAGCTGCGGCAGCGGCACGTAGCCGCCGTCGCCGTGGTAGCGCAGCGACGTCGGCACCCAGTCCTGGCTGTCGAGCAGTTCGCCCAGTTCGTCGAGGGAGTAGGGCGCGACGAGGAAGACGTGGCGGCTCGGGGTGGTGAGCACCGGGCCGATCCGCACGCCGAGGTGGTCGATGACGTCCAGCGCGCGCTCGCCCGCGATGGCGGGCAGGCTGGCCGCGGACACGCCGTGGCCGGTGGCCAGCACGATCGGCGCCTCGGGTCGCTGCGCCCACCACCAGCCGACCATCCGCGGGTCGCTGGTCGCGGCCATCAGGCCGGGGTCGAGCGGATGCGCGCCCGGGACCGGGCAGTTGGCACGGGGACAGGCGCACACCTGTTCCGCGTGGGGTCGTCTTGGTCCACGCCGGTCCAGCCCGACGCCTGGCACCACGCGCCAGTTCCACTGCTCGGCGTAGGCCAGCGCAGCGTCGCGCGACGCGGTACGCGCCTTCCGCCGGCCTGAGATCTTGCGTCGCCTTCCGAGGATCTCGCGCATCAGCGCTCGTTCCTTTCCGTTAACGCCCAGGGATCTGCCCATGACACAACGTAACTGTGGAGCACACCGCATACGAGGCAGCGCATCACGCTGCCAGCCGAGCGTGGAACGTGGCGGAGGGTGGCGTCCGTATGGCGCCTGTTGCAGAGATGCCCTGGTCAAGCGTCACTTCCAGGAACTTCCGCGACGCTCGCGGGCGCAGCACCCCTCACCACTCGGGGTTGGGTCGGCCGTCAACTGTTCACGTACTACGACGCTTGAGCCGGACTTCGGGTTCCTACCCACCACCCGCGATATGACGCGCTGTTGGCTGGGATCAGTCGACAGCTCGCATGAACCGGGGGTAGCGGTTTCAAGCCAACGTACGGTGTGGGCACCCCGTGCCGCAAGGCTCCGACACCTTTCCCGCTACCAGGACAATCCTGGACATGCCCGCGACCGTGCGTGTAGAAGTGGGTTCCTTGATAGCGGCGCAGCACGACATGGGGGTTTGCGATGCTATTCATGCAGATGCTCCGCGCACTGCGGACGAAAAGCGCTGATTGCCCCACCGGCTGGCCACTGGCCGGAAGCTCCCAGCCATGAGTCCGGCCCACGTCAGAAAAGTGGCCGGAACCGAGCCGCCTCCTTCCACTCAGGCGCACACTGACGCCTCATCGGCCGCTTCCGGGTCACCGGTGGCCGCCTCTCCTGTCCCACCTGCCTCTTTGGCCACACCGGTCCCCACCGGTACGCCGCCCTCGGCCATCCTCCCGGCCCGCGGCACGCCCGACCATGCGACGGCCGTGCAGGACCGGCTCGCCTCCTGGGTCTGCGACCTGTCCCTGCTGCACGAACTCACCGAGCGCCTGGCCCGCGCCGACGTCCTCGACGACGCCCTGCACGAGGTGCTCCAGGCCGGCGCCACGCTGGTCGGGGCGCGCCGCGGCCTGATCGCGCTGCGGCCCGCGGACGACCTGGGCCCGGACCTCACCGTCGGCCTCGGACTGCCGCACTGCGACCTCGGCGCTCTGGAGACCGTCCGCCACGACGGCCCGCCCGCACCCGGCGCCGGGCGCGCGCACCGCTCCCCTGACCCCCGCCACGCCTCGGACCCCCGCCACGCCGCCGACCCGCTGCTCGCCGGCGCGCTGCACGCCCCCGACCCGTTCCACCCCTACGGCGACGACGGCGGCCAGGACGAGACCGTCCACCGCGACCTGCGCCACGGGCCCGGCCTCACCGCCCGGCACCGCGAGGTCGCCGTGCAGCTCGGCCTCGGCGCCAGCTACGCGCTGCGGCTCACCTCCGAGACCGCCGGGCGGCTCGGCACCGCCGTCTGGTTCTACGACGAGCCCGCCGCGCCCGCCGCGGGCCGGCGCCGGCTGATCGGCCTCTATCTCCGCTACGCCGCCGAGCACCTGGCGCGCTGCCTCGCGCTGGCCCGCGCCCGCAGCGCCGCCGCGGCCCTCTCGGCGGAGCTGCTGCCCGCCCGGCTGCCGCGGGTGCCCGGCGTGCGGATGGCGGTCCGGCACGCGGCGGGCCCGCGCGGCGGCGGCGACTGGTTCGACGCGCTGCCGCTGCCCGAGGGCGCGCTGGGACTCGCCGTCGGCGGGGTCACCGGCGCCGGGCCCTGCGCGGTCGCCGCGATGGGGCGGCTGCGCGCCTCGCTGCGCGCGTACGCGGTGATGGAGGGCGAGGACCCGGTCGCCGTGCTCTCCGACCTGGAACTGCTGCTGCGGCTGACCGAGCCGGCCCGCTCCGCCACCGCGCTCTTCGCTTACACCGGCGCACCCGCCGCGCCCGCCGCACGGGCCGCGTCCGCCGGCTCGCCGGCGCCGGCCGGCCGCACGGTGACGCTCGCGGGGGCCGGGCAGTGCCCGCCGCTCGTCGTCGGCGACCGGCGCTGCGCGTACGTGGAGACCTCGCTGTCCGCGCCGCTGAACATGCTCAGCTGCTGGGAGGCGCCGAGCGTGGAGCTGACCGTGCACGCGGGCGACAGCCTGCTGCTCTACACCGACGGGCTGCTGCACAGGACCGGCGACTCCACCGACCGGGCCTTCGCCCGGCTGCACGCCGCCGGGCAGAAGGCGCCGCGGGGCGTGCGGGACGATCCCGAGCGGCTCGCCGACCACATCCTGAACACCCTGCTGCCCGACGGGCTCGACGCCTCCGACGGCGCCGAGGACCTCGTGCTGCTCGTCGCCCGCTTCGACTGACGGCGCCGCGTCGCGCCGGCCGCCGCCGAGGCCGCTGCCGCCGAGGCCGCCGCCGGCGCCGTCTTCCCTCCTCCGGACGCGCACATACGATGGGACGAAAGGTTCATCCGGAGGAGGCAGGACGTGGCGGAGGCCGACGACAACCAGGTCGCGACGCGGGTCGGGACGGCGGAGCACGCGACAGCGCAGGCGCCGCGGGAACGGGAAGCAGCCGGGGACGCGGCCGCCGCTGAGGACAGCGCCCGGACGGGCGAGGAGACGAGCGGTGCGCACGGCGGTGAGGACGGCGTTGAGGAGACGGCCGAGGGCAAGCCGATCAAGCAGCGCAAGAACGGCCTGTACCCGGCCGTCTCCGACGAGCTGTCCGCCGTCATGAAGAGCGGCTGGGCCGACACCGAGCGGCGCGGCCTGGAGCCGATCGCCCAGGCGGCGCACACCGCCACCCGGCGCGCGGCGCTCTCCGCGCGCTTCCCCGGCGAGCGCCTCGTGGTGCCCGCGGGCAACCTGCGCACCCGCTCGAACGACACCGACTACCCCTTCCGCGCCTCCACCGAGTACGTGCACCTGACCGGCGACCAGACCGAGGACGCGGTGCTGGTGCTGGAGCCGCTCGCCGCGGGGGGCCACGAGGCGACCGCGTACCTGCTGCCGCGCTCGGACCGGGAGAACGGCGAGTTCTGGCTCTCCGGCCAGGGCGAGCTGTGGGTCGGCCGCCGCAACAGCCTCAGCGAGGCCGAGCAGCTGCTCGGGCTGCCCTGCCGCGACGTGCGCAAGATCGCCGACGAGCTGCGCGAGGCCACTGGCCCGGTGCGCGTGGTGCGCGGCCACGACGCGCGGATCGAGGCGGCGCTCACCGACAAGGTGACCGCCGAGCGGGACGCCGAGCTGAAGGTCTTCCTCTCCGAACTGCGCCTGGTCAAGGACGCGTTCGAGATCGGCGAGCTGCAGAAGGCGTGCGACTCCACGGCACGCGGCTTCGAGGACGTCGTGAAGGTCCTCGACAAGGCCGAGGCCACCTCCGAGCGCTGGATCGAGGGAACGTTCTTCCTGCGTGCCCGGGTCGAGGGCAACGACGTCGGCTACGGCTCCATCTGCGCGGCGGGACCGCACGCCACCACCCTGCACTGGGTGCGCAACGACGGCCCGGTCCGCTCCGGCGAACTGCTGCTGCTGGACGCGGGCGTGGAGACCGACACCCTCTACACCGCCGACGTCACCCGCACCCTGCCGATCAACGGCCGCTTCTCGCCGCTTCAGCGGAAGATCTACGACGCCGTGTACGCCTCGCAGCAGGCCGGCATCGACGCGGTCAAGCCGGGCGCGGCCTACCGCGACTTCCACGAGGCGTCGCAGCGGGTGCTCGCCGAGAAGCTGGTCGAGTGGGGACTGCTGGAGGGCCCGGCCGAGCGGGTGCTCGAACTCGCCCTGCAGCGCCGCTGGACCCTCCACGGCACCGGCCACATGCTCGGCCTCGACGTGCACGACTGCGCGCAGGCGCGCACCGAGGCGTACGTGGACTGCACGCTGGAGCCCGGCATGGTGCTCACCGTGGAGCCCGGCCTGTACTTCCAGGCGGACGACCTGACGGTGCCCGAGGAGTACCGCGGCATCGGCGTGCGGATCGAGGACGACATCCTCGTCACCGCGGACGGCAACCGGAACCTGTCCGCCGGGCTGCCGCGGCAGGCCGACGAGGTCGAGGCGTGGATGGCCGGCCTGCGCGGCTGACCCGCCCGCGGCCCGCAGCCGGCGCGCCCCTCGGCGCCCGGTCGCGGGCCGCGTCGCGCGGAGCGCCGGCGGGCGGTGGGCCTGTGGGCCGCTACGACGCCTTCAGCAGCGCGCCGTCACGCCACTTGAGCACCTTGTCGAACGCCACCACCGTGCCCTGCCCCGGCCTGTCGTGGAAGTGGACGTGGTCGACGAGCGCCTCGATCAGGAAGAGCCCGCGCCCGTGCTCGGCCTGCCGGCCCCGAGGGGTCAGCGGCCGGAGCGGACGTCGGAAGCGGTCGCGGGGAAGACCCGGCCCGGAGTCGGCCACTTCGATATGGCAGCAGTCGCCGTCGATCTGCGCGGTGACGCTGTAACCGGTGGCGGAGCCGGCGTGTTCGACGGCGTTGGCGCACGCCTCGGAGAGGGCGACGGACAGGTCGAAGGAGATGTCGGGGTCGACCCCGGCGGTCTCCATCGTCCCGAGGAGCAGTCTCCTGGCGAGCGGAACGCTCGCAGCCTCGCGCCGCAAATGGAGGGACCACCAGATGCTCATGCTCCAGCCTCCTGGCTGCGGCTCGACATACGGTTACGTATTGCCGCGAAGAGCACTCCGTAAGCGTGGTGTTGACGTGATACCGCTCATTCGGCCGACGCGAGGACGCGGCGGACGGGTGTATGCGGCCGGTGCGCGTACGAACTGACGCACACCGGCGCGAGCCGGGCACCCACTGTTTCCCGCTGGGGCGCGTGGTGAGAGACTGACCGCCGTCATGGCCTCCCCCGCCACCGCCGTGCGCCGCGCAGGCGCGGGCATGCGACTGCTCAGGGCCGCGGTCTTCGCCGCGGTCTGCGTCGTGCTGGCCGCCCTCGGACACGAGCTGGCCTCCGGCCGTACGGTGCCGGTGTGGTCCCTGCTGCTGGGCTGGCTCGGGGTGTTCGCGTTCACCGCTCCGCTGGCGGGACGGGAACGCACGCTGCCGGGGATCGCGTCGCTGCTCGCGGCCGGCCAGGTCACCCTGCACGTGGTGTTCGGGACCGGGCAGATGTGCGGCAGCGTGGGCACCGCGCGTGCCACGGGCGCCGGCACCGGCACCGACGGCGGACTGCTCGCGGTCGCCGCCCGGCTGGTGTGCGGCAGCGCCGCGCACGGTGCGCTCACCCCGCAGGCCGCGCGGGAGGTGCTGGCCCGCGCCGGCATCGGCGCGATGTCGTCGACGCCGGCCATGACCTCCATGCCGTCGATGCCGTCGATGCCGTCGACGTCGTCGATGCCGTCCATGGCGGCCATGCACATGGCGTCGGGGGCCTCGGCGACCGGCGCGATCGGCTCGGGCGGGGTCGGCGCGGGCGCGGGCGGCGGGGCCGGCACGGCCTGGAACCCGGGCGTGCTGCTGGGGATGTGCACGCTGCCGATGCTGCTCGGGCACCTGCTCGCCGCGCTGGTCGCGGGCTGGCTGCTGCGGCGCGGCGAGGCCGCCCTGTGGCGGCTGGTCGCGCTGTCGGTGCGCGGCGCCGCCGGACTCGCCGCCTTCTCCCCCGCCGTGCTGCGGCGCGCCCGCGCCCTGCTGGCCGCGCTGGCCGGCACGGCCCCCTGCGCCCGGGTGCGCGCCCGCCGCGCCGCGGACGCTCCCGCGGCCCGGCCGCGCACCGTCCGGCTGCGGCACAGTCTGGCCAGGCGAGGGCCGCCGCTCCTGGCCGCGGCGGTCTGACGCGCGGTCTGCTCCCCGCCCTTGCCTGCTCCTCGTGACCAGGCGGTGGAGGTGACGGCGCAGGGCCCGCCGTGCCCGCGCCCGCGACCGGCCGGCCGAGACCGGCCGACGGCGGGCGGCACGCCCTCGCCTCATCCACCTCTCACCGTGGAGACGACCTCTGCCATGAGCAGCTTCCGTATGCCCAGCACCTCCAGCCTGCCGAGCCCGTCCGGCGCCCCCGCCGTCCCGGGTGCCCCCGGTGTCTCCGGCGCTCCCGGCGCGTCCCGCGCGCCGCGGCGGACCGGGCGGGCCGCGACCGTCGCGGCGCTCGCCGGCTCCGCCGTGCTGCTGGCCGCCGTGCCGGCCTTCGCCCACGTCACCGTGCAGCCCGGCAGCGCCGCCAAGGGCAGCTACAGCACGGTGTCCTTCAAGGTGCCGAACGAGGAGGACAGCGCCTCGACGATCAAGGTCGAAGTGAACCTGCCCGTCGACCACCCGATCGCGTCCGTCTCGCTGCAGCCGGTCCCGGGCTGGACCGCACAGGTCACCAAGTCCAAGCTGACGACACCGCTGAAGACGGACGACGGCACCGTCGACGAGGCGGTCACCAGGATCACCTGGTCCGGCGGGAAGATCGCGCCGGGGCAGTTCCAGCAGTTCCCGGTCTCCTTCGGGCCGCTGCCCGACGACGCGGACTCGCTGCCCTTCAAGGCACTGCAGACCTACAGCAACGGCGACATCGTGCGCTGGATCGACCTCGCGCAGGCGGGCCAGGCCGAGCCGGAGCACCCGGCGCCGACGCTCCGGCTGACCGCGGCCGCGCCCGAGGGCGGCGCGCCCACCGCCACCGCCACCGGCAGCGCGGCCGGCGCGCCCGCCGCCGACACGACCGGCAAGCAGACCGCCGCCACCGCGTCCTCCGGCGACACCAGCGACGGGACCGCCCGCGCGCTGGGCGTGGCCGGGATCGTGGTCGGCGTCATCGGCGTGGGCTTCGGCGTGTTCGCGGGCCGGCGCCGCGGCGACGCCTCGGCCTGATCCGCACGGCGGGGCGGCCCGGCTCTCCGGACCGCCCCGCACCCCGTATCCCCGCAGCAGAGCACCGCACAGCACCGCCCATGTGAAGAGGACCTTCATGCGCACCACCTTCAAGCCCCGCACCACCCGCGCCGCCAAGCTCGGCGCCGCCGCGCTGACCGCCGCCTGCGCCCTCGTGCTGACCGGCTGCGGTTCCGGCGGCTCCGGTTCGGGCTCCGACGGCGGCTCGGACGCCGGCAACGCGGCGGCCCAGGTGTCCGGCCCGGCCCGGCAGGCCGGCACCGTGCTGGACACGCCGTTCGCCAAGCCGGACGTCGTGCTGACCGACAACCACGGCAAGCCGTACGACCTGGCCAGGCAGACCGCGGGCCATCCGGTGCTGCTCTACTTCGGCTACACGCACTGCCCCGACGTCTGCCCCACCACGATGAGCGACATCGCGCTCGCCAAGGCCAAGCTGCCGGCAGCCGACCAGGCCGCGCTGCGCGTGGTCTTCGTCAGCTCCGACCCCACCCGCGACACCCCGGCCCGGCTCACCGCGTGGCTCGGCGCGATGGACAAGAGCTTCATCGGCCTGACCGGGAAGTTCAGCGCCATCCAGGCCGCCGCGCGGTCGGTCGGCGTCGGCATCTCCCCGCCGGTCGAGGAGAAGGACGGCAGCGTCACCGTCGAGCACGGCGCCGAGGTGCTGGCCTTCTGGCCGAAGGACGACAAGGCGCACGTGCTGTACATGTCCGGCACCACCGCCGAGCAGTACCAGCACGACCTGCCGCGGATCATCAGGAGTGAGGCCCCGTGAGGCGGCCGAGCGCGGCGGTCGCGCTGACCGGCGGCGCGCTCGGGGCGGTCGCGGTGGCCGCGACCTGCGCCGTCCTGCTGGCAGGCTGCGGCGCCGGGACGTCCGGAGCCTCCGGAGCCTCCGACGCGGCGGCCACCCTGCGCGGTCCTGCCCGGCTGGCGGTCAGCGGCGCGTACATACCCCGGCCGCTGCTCACCGACATGGCCGCCGGGTACTTCACGGTGACCAACTCCGGCGGCACCGCGGCCCGGCTGACCTCGGTGACCACGCCGCTGGCGGCCCACGTCACGCTGCACACCACGGTCGGCACGACGATGCGGCAGGTCGAGTCGTTCACCGTCCCCGCGGGCGGCAGCCTGACACTGGGCAGCGGCGGCGACCACCTCATGCTGGAGAACCTGGTCCGCAGGCCCGCCGTCGGCGACAAGGTCACGCTGACCCTGCACTTCGACCATGCCACGCCCGCCACGATGTCGGTCACCGTCCCGGTGCGCCCGACGACGTACACACCGAAGGGCTGAATCGAGCGATGAACCCACGGCCGTACGTACCCGCGTCCCCACCCCGGTCCGCGCCCGCGCGCGTGTCGCCGGCACCTTCGCCGTCCGCGCCGACGGGGTCGGTGGTCCGGCGGGGCGTCGCGCTCGCGGTGCTGCTGCTGGCGCTGGTGCTGGGGACGGCGGTGCCGGCGTCGGCGCACGCGGCGCTGATCCACACCGACCCGGCCGACGGTTCGGTCGTGGCGACGGCGCCGCAGCGGGTGGTGCTCACCTTCTCCGAAGGGGTGCTGCTCTCCGACGACTCGCTGCGGGTCCTCGACCCGCACGGCACCGACGTCGCCGCGGGCGCACCGGGCCACGCGGACGGCCCCGACTCCGGGTCCACCGCGACCGTCCCGCTGCGGGCCGGGCTGGGCAACGGCACGTACACCGTGGCCTGGCGGGCCATCTCGCAGGACAGCCACCCGGTCGCGGGTGCGTTCACCTTCTCGATCGGCGCGCCCTCCAAGACCAGCGTCGACCCGTCGTCGGTGGCCTCCGGCGGCGGTCCCGCCGCCACCCTCTACGGGGTCGGCCGCTACGTCGCCTACGGCGGGTTCGCGCTGCTGGTGGGCGCTTCGGTCTTCCTCGGCGTGTGCTGGCCGCGCGGCGCGCTGCTGCGGCCGATGCAGCGGATCGCGGCCACCGGCTGGGTCGCGCTGGTGCTGGCCACCATCGCGCTGCTGATGCTCCGCGGGCCCTACGTCACCGGCGGCGGCCCCGGCCAGATCGTCGATCTGAACGTGATCCGCGACCAGCTGGAGACCCGGCCGGGGGCGGCGCTGCTCTCCCGGCTGCTGCTGCTCGCCGCGGCGGCGGTCTTCCTCGCGGTGCTCTTCGGCAGCTACGCCAAGCGCGAGGACCCGGCCGAACGCGCCGATCTCGCCTGGGGCCTGGGCATCGGCGGCACGGTCGTCGCGGTGGGCATCGCCGCCACCTGGGCGATGGCCGAGCACGCCTCGGTGGGGATCCAGCACCAGATCGCGATGCCGATCGACATCGTCCACCTGCTGTCCATGGCGGTCTGGCTGGGCGGCCTGATCGCCCTGCTCACCGCCCTGTGGGCGCCGTCGATGGCGGCCCGCCCGGTGCCGGCCTTCGCGGTACGCCGCTTCTCCGCGATGGCGCTGACCGCGATCACCCTGCTGATCAGCACCGGCATCTACCAGGCGTGGCGCCAGATGGGCAGCTGGCGCGCCTTCACCGGCACCTCGTACGGGCGGCTGCTGCTGATCAAGATCGGCCTGGTGTGCGCGCTGGTGGCGGTGGCGTGGTTCTCGCGCCGCTGGACCGCGTCGCTGGGGCGGGCACGGGCGGCGTCGGCACCGGCGGCGGCGTCAGCGCCGCTGGCCGGCCCGCGCACGGCGAAGGCGGTGCGCACGCCGGCGACGCCGGCCACGTCGGCGGTGGGCGTGACCGCGGGCGCGGCCGCCGAGGCGTCGGCCGCGGTGGACGCCCAGGACACCGACGGCGCGGGCCCGCAGGCCGCGGCGGACGGCGCCGGCACGGACACCGCGCGGCCGGCCCCCGGCGGCGAACCGGCTGACCCCCCGTCACCCGCGGCCTCGGGGCCCTCGGTGCCCGACCCCGCGCGGGCCGCCCAACTGCGCCGCCAGCAGGCCGCCCGGAGCGCCGCGCAGGTCCGCAGGAGCCGCGACGGGGACCCGTCGCGCGGCGCGCTGCGCCGCTCGGTGCTCGCCGAGGCCGCGATCGCCGCGGTGCTGCTCGGGGTGACCACGATCCTGTCCGGCTCGCAGCCGGGCCGCGCCGCCGAGGAGCAGAAGGGCCTCGCGGACGCGCCGCCGTCCTCCTCCACCTCGCCCGGCTCGGCTCCGTCGTCCTCCTCCGGCACCGGAGCGCCCGCGCGGATCGCGCTGGACATCCCGTACGACACCGGCGGTCCCCGGGGCAAGGGCACGGCCGCCTTCACGCTCTCCCCGGCCGCCGCGTCGGCGCCGAACGCGATCCGCCTGCTGCTGACCGGCCCTGACGGCAAGCCGGTGGACGTGCCCGAGGTGCGGATGGCGTTCACGCTGACCGCGCAGCACCTCGGGCCGATCCCGGTCACCGTGCACCGCACCGGCGCCGGCGCCTGGACGGCGAGCGCCGTCCGGCTGCCGCTGGCGGGCACCTGGCAGCTGTCCGTAACCGTCCGCACCTCGGACATCGACGAGGTGACGGAGATCAGGAACGTGAAGGTCACTCCGTGAGCACCAGCAACGACACCACCGACAGCACCGCTTCGGCCGGCACCGCCGCTTCCGCGGGCTCCGCCGCCCCCGCCGCGGCGGGCGTCACCCGGCGGCGGCTGCTCGGCACGGCGGGCGCGGCCGGCGCCGCGGGGCTGGTCGCCGGCGGCGCCGCGGGCAGCGGCATCGCCGTCGCCGCGCAGGACCGGCCGGCGCCGCTGACCGGCATCGGCACCGGGCACATCCCGTTCGAGGGCGCGCACCAGGCCGGCATCGTGGAGCCCACGCAGGCCCGCGGCCACCTGGTCGCCTTCGACCTGGCGGCCGGCGCCGACCGCGCCGCCGCCGCCGCCCTGCTGCGGCGCTGGTCGGACGCGGTACGGGCGATGACCGCGGCCGGACACCCCTCGACCCCGGCCGGCTACGACGACCAGGTGGCCGGCGACGCGGGGCCGTCCTCGCTGACGGTCACCTTCGGCTTCGGCCGCGGCTTCTTCACCCGTACCGGGCTGACCGCGCAGCTGCCGGCGGCGCTCGCGCCGCTGCCGGACTTCCCGTCCGACGCGCTCGATCCGCGGCGCAGCGACGGCGACCTGTGGGTGCAGATCGGCGCCGACGACGCGCTGGTCGCCTTCCACGCGCTGCGGGTGATCCAGAAGGCGGCCCGCGACGCGGCCGGCGTGCGCTGGCAGATGAACGGCTTCAACCGGACGCCGGGCGCCACCCCCGCGCCGATGACCGGCCGCAATCTGATGGGCCAGATCGACGGCACCAACAACCCCCGGCCGTCCCAGCCGGACTTCGCCCGCAAGGTCTTCGTGCCCGCCTCGGGTGCGCCGTCGTCCGGCTCGCCGGCCTGGATGGCGGGCGGGTCGTACGCGGTGGTCCGGCGGATCCGGATGCTGCTGGACTCGTGGGACCACCTGTCGGTGACCGCGCAGGAGAGGGTGATCGGCCGGCGCAAGTCCGACGGGGCGCCGCTGTCCGGCGGGACCGAGACGACCGCGGTGGACCTGGACGCCTTCGTGCACGGCTCCCTCGCGATCGCCGGCGACGCGCACATCCGGGTCGCCGCGCCCGCGTCCAACAGCGGCGCGACCATGCTGCGGCGGGCGTTCTCGTACCACGACGGCATCGGCGAGGACGGCGCGCCGGACGCGGGGCTGCTCTTCGTGGCCTGGCAGGCCGATCCGATGCGCGGCTTCGTGCCGGTGCAGCGCAAGCTCGACGGCGGCGACGGGCTGTCGCGGTTCCTGCGGCACGAGGCGAGCGGGCTGTTCGCGGTGCCGGGCGGCGCGGGGCCGGGGGAGTACGTGGGGCAGCGGCTGCTGGAGGGCTGAGCCCGCGCGGCGGCGGGCTCACGGAACGCGTACGGGCGGGCGCACCGGGGCCGTTAGGCTGACCGTATGTCTCCGGCGAGTCGCTACACGTATCTGGGACCTGAGGGCACCTTCACCGAGGCGGCGCTGCGTTCGCTGCCGGAGGCCGCCACCCGCGAACTGGTCCCGATGGTGTCGGTGCCGGCGGCGCTCGACGCGGTGCGGAGCGGCGAGGCGGGCGGCGCGCTGGTGCCGATCGAGAACTCGGTGGAGGGCGGCATCACCGCCACCCTCGACCAGCTGGCCTTCGGCGGGCCGCTGATGATCTACCGCGAGGTGCTGCTGCCGATCGCCTTCGCGCTGCTGGTCAGGCCCGGTACGGAGCTGTCCGGCGTGAAGACGGTGACGGGTCACCCGGCCGCGCAGGTGCAGGTGCGCAACTGGATGGCCGGCCACCTGCCGGACGCGCAGTGGGAGTCGGCGGCGTCGAACGCGGACGGCGCGCGGCTGGTCCAGGAGGGCCGTTTCGACGGCGCCTTCGCGGGCGAGTTCGCGGCGCCGACGTACGGTCTCGAGGCGCTGGCCACCGATATCCGCGACGCCCAGAACGCCACCACGCGCTTCGTCCTGGCCGGCAAGCCGGCCCGGCTGGCCGCGCCGACCGGCGCGGACAAGACGTCCGCGGTGTTCTGGCTGCGCGACGACCATCCGGGCGCGCTGCTCGACCTGCTCCAGGAGTTCGCGATCCGCGGGGTCAACCTGATGCGGATCGAGTCGCGCCCGACCGGCCAGGGCCTCGGGCAGTACTGCTTCTCGGTCGACTGCGAGGGTCATCTCAGTGAGCGGCGGGTCGGCGAGACGCTGATGGGTCTGCGGCGCCGCTGTCTGAATGTACGATTTCTCGGGTCGTATCCCCGGGCCGACGAGGTGGCGCCGGCGGTGGCCCGCGGCGCGGCGGACGACGAGTTCAGCGAGGCAGTGGACTGGCTGAACCGGACGCTCGACGGGCGCGGCTGACAGGTTATCCACCGGGTTATCCACAGGGTCGCGGCGTGGGCTGTGGGTAACTTGCGGACATGTCGACAAGCGAACCGGACCTAGTCGACAAATGGGCACAGAGGGAGCAGGCAGGACCAGAGCAGCCCAGGCCACCGCGCGTCACCCCAATTCCCCCGATGAATCCTTGCGGGGGAAGACTTCTCACTCCAAAGAGAGTGTGGGGTGGGTTTGGCTGGGGAATCCATAGCCGAACACCGGCCCGGGGAAATGATCACCGCCCTTCTCCACAGATCTTCCCCACACCCTGTGGACAAGGTGCGGAAATCTTTCGCCCGCCTGTGGATAACTCGCGGGGGAACCGCCTCCCAGCGGCGCCGGGAGCGTGATCAACTCCGGTTCTCCACAGGCCGGAAGGGTTCCGGGGAGGGATCGGGCGAATAGCGCCGACGAGTGCTTTTAGGCGGACCTTACGGACGTTTCTCGCCTTTCCAGCGAAGGGGACATAGCCCTTCATTACGCCCTTAAGTTGTCGCGGCGGCCACCCTCACCCCGGTAGCCTGGTCCCGTGATTGACCTTCGCCTGCTCCGTGAGGACCCCGACCGTGTGCGCGCGTCGCAGCGCGCCCGAGGAGAGGACGTCGCCCTCGTCGACTCCCTCCTCTCCGCCGACGAGCGGCGCAGGTCCTCCAGTACCCGCTTCGACGAGCTGCGCGCCGAGCAGAAGCAGCTGGGCAAGCTGATCCCCAAGGCGCAGGGCGACGAGAAGGCGAAGCTCCTCACCCGCACCAAGGAGCTGGCCGAGGCGGTCAAGGCCGCGGACGCCGAGCAGCACGAGGCCGCCGAGCAGGCCCAGCAGCTGCTGCTCCGGCTGGGCAACGTGATCCACCCCGACGTCCCGGTCGGCGGCGAGGAGGACTTCGTCGTCCTCGAACAGCACGGCGACCCGCGCGACTTCGCGGCCGAGGGGTTCACCCCCCGGGACCACCTGGAGCTCGGCGAGCTGCTCGGCGCCATCGACACCGAGCGCGGCGCCAAGGTGTCCGGCTCCCGCTTCTACTTCCTGACCGGCGTCGGCGCCCTGCTGGAGCTGGCCCTGGTCAACGCCGCCATCGCGCAGGCCACCGAGGCCGGCTTCACCCCGGTCCTCACCCCGAACCTGGTCAAGCCCGCCGCCATGGCCGGCACCGGCTACCTCGGCCAGGTCGCCGACGACGTCTACCACCTCGCCGACGACGACCTGTACCTGGTCGGCACCTCCGAGGTGCCGCTCGCCGCCTACCACATGGACGAGATCATCGACGCGGGCAAGCTGCCGCTGCGCTACGCCGGCTACTCGTCCTGCTACCGGCGCGAGGCGGGCTCGTACGGCAAGGACACCCGCGGCATCTTCCGGGTCCACCAGTTCGAGAAGGTGGAGATGTTCGTCTACACCACCCCGGAGGAGTCCGAGGCCGAGCACCAGCGGCTGCTGGCCTGGGAGAAGCAGTGGCTCGGCTCGCTGGGCCTGCCGTTCCAGGTGATCGAGCTGGCCTCCGGCGACCTCGGCTCCTCGGCCTCGCGCAAGTTCGACTGCGAGGCGTGGATCCCGACGCAGGGCAAGTACCGCGAGCTGACGTCGACCTCCAACACCACCGGCTTCCAGGCCCGCCGCCTCAACATCCGGATGCGCGACACCGCCGGCACCCGCCCGCTGCACACCCTCAACGGCACGCTGTGCGCGGTGCCCAGGACCATCGTCGCGATCCTGGAGAACCACCAGCAGGCCGACGGCTCCGTCCGCGTCCCCGAAGTGCTCCGCCCCTACCTCGGCGGCCGCGAGGTGCTGGAGCCGGTCGCCACCCCGACCCGGGCCGCCGCCAAGTGACGGGCGCGGCGCCGCTGCCGTACCGGATGGTCGCGACCGACCTGGACGGCACGCTGCTGCGCAGCGACAACACCGTCTCGCCTGCGTCGCGTGACACGCTCGCCGCCGTGGAGGCGGCGGGCGCCGCGCACATCGTGGTCACCGGACGCTCGGTGCCGTGGACCCGGCACGTCCTGGACGACCTCGGCTACCGCGGGCTCGCCGTCTGCGGGCAGGGCGCGCAGCTGTACGACGCCGGCGCGCACCGGCTGCTCACCTCCGTGACCCTCGACCGGCGGCTCGCCGGGCTGGCGCTGGCGAAGATCGAGGCCGAGGTCGGCCGGGTCGCGGTGGCCGCCAGCCGTGACGGCCTCAGCGGCGAGGTGCTGATCGGCGAGGGGTACGTCTACCACCCCGAGCTGCCGGTGATCCACATGAAGGACACCACCGAGCTGTGGGCCCAGCCGATCAACAAGCTCTACATCCAGCACCCCGGCGGCCTCGGCGACGACGGCCTGGCCGCCGCGGCGCAGGCGGCGGCCGGCGACCTGGTGGGCGTGGTCATGGCGGGCGCGGGCATCGTGGAGCTACTGCCGCTCGGGCTGACCAAGGCGACCGGGCTCGCGCTCGCCGCGCGGCGGCTCGGCGTCACCCCGCAGCAGACCGTCGCCTTCGGCGACATGCCCAACGACGTGCCGATGTTCGCCTGGGCCGGGCACGGCGTGGCGATGGCCAACGCCCACCCGGACCTGAAGGCGGTCGCCGACGAGATCACCGCCTCCAACGACGAGGACGGCATCGCGCTGGTCCTCCGCCGGCTCTTCGCGCTGCCGCCGAACGCGTCGACGCCGAGGCCGGCGCCGCCCGCGTCGGCGTCGGCGGAGTGACCGCGTAGCAGCACAGGCCGATCAGCACCGCGGAGAGGTGGCCGAGGTCGGTGAAGGTGCCGCCGTCGAACACCGGAGAGGCGAAGAAGGCCAGCACCACCGCGAGATAGCCCCAGCGCCAGGGCCGCGGCACCCGGTAGGCCAGGACGCCGACCACGCCGGCCAGACCGTAGCTGACGCCTATGTCGATGGTGTGGGCGAGCGAGCGGGGCAGCCGGTCGTCCCGGATGCCGAAGAACACCGCCTTCTGGCTGACCAGCGTCGCCCCGACGTGCGCGGTGGCCGCGACCAGCAGCCAGCGGGCGGTGCCCAGCCAGCGTTCGGCGGTGGCGTGCACCAGCTCGAACAGCAGCGCGTAGAAGAAGAAGCCGGACGGCGGCTCCGTCCAGAAGGCACTGGCCACCAGTACGCGGATCGGGTGACGGTGCAGCTCGACCAGGTTGGTGCTGATGCTGTGCAGCACGCCGATGCGCAGCCCCGGCGACATGCCCTCCGCTATCACGCTGGTGACCGCGAGTATCAGCAGCCATATGTGGGTGCCCGGCGACAAGCGCACCCGCTCGGCGGCGAGCCGCCCCACGTCCGCCGGCGTGGGACGGCGGCGCACGGCCGGGAAGAGCGCACTGCCCGGCGCGGGCTGGGAGGTCTCCTGGGCGTCTTGGGCCACGGTCCAGTTTTAACCGCGCGCCTGTGAGACCGCTGGGCGAGACCGCCGCGCCGGCCGGGCGGTCCCGTTGGGGCCGTTCGGGTGGCTACTCCTCCCCGGCGAGCTTGAGGGTGCTCAGCTTGCGCACCGCGAACCAGGTGGCGGCGCACGTCGCCACGACCAGCAGCACGACGGAGGTGGGCAGCGAGACGTCCGAGGTGACCGTGGAGTTCTCGCTGACCTTCTGCGCCACCGCCAGCGCCCACTGCTGCACGCTGAGGGTCCGCGCGCCCGGCACCAGATTGCCGACGACGCCCTCCCACACCAGGGCATAGACCAGTCCGACGACGACCGCGTGCCGGGTGATCACCCCGAGCATCAGGAAGATCGCCGCGTAGGCGACGGACGCGACGGCCGCCGCCACCGCGAAGGCGACCGCGAGCCGCTGGCCGTTGCCGTTCAGGATCAGGCCGGCGATCAGCGTCGGGACCGCGCAGAACGCGGCGGTCACCGCTATCGCGACCACCAGCTTGGTCAGGATGATGGTGGAGCGCCTGATCGGCTTGGCGAGCAGATAGACGATCGCGCCGTCGTCGATCTCCGGGCCGATCGCCCCGGTGCCGGCGATGACACCGACCAGCGGCACCATCGCGGCGAGCGCGAAGCTGCGCAGCAGGTCGGCGGTGGTGCCGTCGTCCTGCCCGGCAAGCGCGCGGACCGCGACGACGATGATCAGCAGCAGCATCGGCAGGGCGAGCAGCAGCAGCGCGCGGCGGCGGCCCAGCAGGCCGCGGTAGGTGAGCCGGGCGACGGTCGGGTGGAAGAGCGCAGGGCCCGAGGAGGGCCCGGCGGCCTGCGGGCGTGGCCCGGCGGCGGTGGTGGTCATGGTGGGTGCGCTCCTTTACGCCGTGACCAGGTAGGAGAAGACGCTCTCCAGGGACTCGTCGGACGGCGAGACCGCGTACAGCCGGATGTCATGGTCGCGGGCGATCCGCGGCAGGAACTCGGTGAACCCCGCGAAGTCGATCGCCTGGATCCGCAACGCCTTCTCCGTCCAGTCCAGCTCGATGCCGGCGGTGGAGGCGTGCGCGATGAGCACCGACGCCAGCCTGCGGTCGTCGCTGGACCGCACCAGGTAGCGGTGCGGGCGGTCGGTCATCAGGCGGCGGATCTTGCGGAAGTCGCCGGACGCCGCGTGCCGACCGGCCACCACCACCTCGATGTGGTGGGCGAGCTGCTCCACCTCCTCCAGGATGTGCGAGGAGAACAGCACGGTGCGGCCCTCCGCGCCCATCCGCCGCAGCAGCGCCATCAACTGCAGCCGCTGCCGCGGGTCCATCCCGTTGAACGGCTCGTCGAGCAACAGCACCGACGGCTCGTGGACGAGCGCCGACGCCATCTTGGCGCGCTGCCGCATGCCCTTGCTGTACGTCTCGATCCGCCGGTCCTGCGCGTACTGCATCTCCACGGTGGCCAGCGCGCGCTGGGCGGCGGCGCCCGGCTCGGGCAGGCCGTGCAGCTCGGCGTTGGCCTCGACGAACTCGCGCGCGGTCAGGAAGTCGTACATCGCCTCCCGCTCGGGGACGATGCCGATCTGCCGGTACGCCTGCTCGTTGCGCCAGATGGGGGTGGCGTCGAGGGTGACGGCGCCGCTGGAGGGGGCGAGGAAGCCGGCCATCATGTTGATGAGGGTCGACTTGCCGGCGCCGTTCGGGCCCAGCAGGCCGGTCACGCCCGGTCCGATGGTCATGGTGATGTCGTTGACCGCCACCACGTTCCCGAACCAGCGGGAGACCTTGTCGATGCCGATCGTCGTCACGACAGGCCCACCTTCCGGTAACGGCGCATCAGCAGACCGAAGCTGCCGGCCACGAGCACGAGGATGACGAGCAGGTACGCGAAGCCCGCGGCGGCGTCCGGCGGACCGGCCGCGTCCGGGAAGGCCGAGGTGGCGCCGAGGAACCAGGTCTGGAAGCCGTCGATCAGCGTGATCGGGGAGAAGAGCCCGAGCCAGCCGATGACGTGGTACTTCTCCTGGGCCGACGCCACGCCCTGCACGCTGGAGACCGCGCCGTAGGTGATGACGAACAGCGCGATGACCGCCGCGACGCCGAAGCCCCGGCGGGGTGTGACCGCCGAGATGACCAGGCCGATCCCGGCGAAGAGCAGTGACAGCAGCAGCACGGACAGCAGGCCCTTCGCGAAGCCGGCCGTCTGGTCGGTGAAGTCGAGCTTCGCCAGCAGCGCCCCGACGTAGAGGATCAGCAGCGGGAGCGCGGTCAGCATGAACAGCGCCGTGGCCAGTGCGGCGTACTTCGCGGCCACGTAGTCGACGCGCTCTATCGGCCGGGAGAAGTACAGCGGCGTCGTCTTGAAGCGCAGGTCGCGCGAGACGGACTGCGGCGCCTGCGAGGCCACGAAGAGCGTGATGACCGCCTGCAGCACCACCGGATAGCGGGTGTAGGCGACCGGCAGCTTGTCCATGTGCGTGAAGACCGCGACCGCCACCATGATCAGGGCGGGCGCGCAGATCACGCCCAGCAGGATCATCGGCAGCACCTTGGACTTGGCGCTGCGGCCGAGACCGTACGCACCGCGCAGGCTCTGGCTGAACAGCGAGACCCGGGCGTACCCCCGGCCGAGTCGCGGGCCCTCGTACTTGCGGTAGCCGATGTTGTGGATGACGTCGGTGGGCGCCGGCCGGTCGCCGGGCGGCGGCGGCGCCAGGGGTGCCACGTCAGGCTGCGTCACGGCCTTCTCCTTCCTCGCTCGGGGCGGTCGTGGTGGGGTCGTCGTCCGTGAACAGCTCGGCGATCCGGTGCCTGCGCTGCTCCATCCGGACCAGGCCGACACCGAGCTGGGCCACCGCGTTGCGCACCAGGTCGTACGTCTCGTCCTCCGCTATGTCGACCAGCAGCAAGTGGCCGCTGGGCTGCACGGTCAGGCCGGCGGCGGTCAGGATCGCCAGCAGCTCCTCCTCGCTGTCGGTGACCTCGACCGCGAGGGACGCGGTCGCCGCCGTGAACTCGCTGGTGGTGGAGGCGCGCAGCAGCCGGCCGCCGTCGATGACGACGATGTTGTCGCTGGTCCGCTCCAGCTCGCCGAGCAGGTGCGAGGTGACCAGCACGGAGATGCCGAAGTCGGTGTGGACGCGCCGGATCAGGCCGAGCATCTCGTCCCGTCCGGCCGGGTCGAGCCCGTTGGTCGGCTCGTCGAGGAGCACCAGCTTCGGGTCGTGGACCAGCGCCTGGGCGAGCTTCACCCGCTGCTTCATGCCGGTGGAGTAGCCGCCCATCGGGCGGTACCGCTCCTCGTACAGACCGACATGGCGCAGTGTGTCGGCGGTCCGCTCGCGTGCGGCGGTCGGCGGCAGGCCGGACATCCGGGCCATGTGCACCACGAACTCGGTGGCCGACACGTCCGGCGGCAGGCAGTCGTGCTCGGGCATGTAGCCGACGAGGCCGCGGATCTCGGCGCCGTCGGTGGCCACGTCGAGTCCGAGCACGGCGGCACGGCCCTCGGACGCCGGAGCCAATCCCAGAAGGATCTTGATCAGCGTCGACTTGCCGGCGCCGTTGGCCCCCACCAGCCCGGTCACTCCGGGCGTGATGTCCACGGTCAGCCGGTCCAGAGCGGTCACCCTCGGGTACCGCTTGCTCAGACTCTCGGTAGCGATCACAGTCACGAGCCCGACGGTAGTGGTGCACGCCACATCCCCGCGTCAGCCCCCAGGCGCGTATTCGCGTAATCCTGCGGGCTGACATCCCGTAGGGGTCGGTCACCCGTTCGAGCGAGGGATCTCAGGGTCGGGGGTTTTCCACAGGCCGGACGGGGGTCTTGACCCTCCCATCGGCCAATGTCACATTGATTGGTGTCATCGTTGCTGTCGGGGTCGTCGGTGCGTCGGTGGGTCGGCGGTCGCCGTGGCGGAGAGCGAGTGAGGGGCGGGTGGAAGGTATGGAAGGGACGGGCGTCGAGCCGCCGGACCCGGACCGGGCGGAAGCGGGCCAGGCGGAAGCGGGGGCGCGGGAGCGCTTCGTGGTGGGCGGCGACGGGGTGCGGCTGTGCGTCGCCGAGTACGGGGACGCCACGCTGCCCACGGTGGTGCTGCTGCACGGCTACCCGGACAGCAAGGAGGTGTGGTCCGAGGTCGCCGCGCGGCTGGCCGGCCGCTTCCACGTGGTCCTCTACGACGTGCGCGGCCACGGCAGATCCGGCGTGCCCGCCCCGCTCAGGGGCGGCTTCACCCTGGAGAAGCTCACCGCGGACTTCCTCGCGGTGGCCGAGGCGGTCAGTCCGGACCGCCCGGTGCACCTGGTCGGGCACGACTGGGGCTCGGTGCAGGGGTGGGAGTTCGCCACCGTGCCCGCCACCGAGGGCAGGCTCGCCTCCTTCACCTCGATCTCGGGACCGTGCCTCGACCACTTCGGCCACTGGATCCGCCGCCGCGCACGCCGCCCCACCCCGCGCCGCGCCGCCCAGTTGATCGGCCAGGGCGCCAAGTCCTGGTACGTGTACGCGCTGCACACGCCCGTGCTGCCCGAACTGGCATGGCGCGGCCCGCTGGGCAGGGCCTGGCCCGGGTTGCTGGCCAGGGCCGAGAGGCTCCCCGCGGACGGCTACCCCACCGCGTCCCTGGGCGACGACGCCGCCCACGGCGCCTGGCTCTACCGCGACAACGTGCGCCGCCGACTCGGCCACCCACGTGACGACGCCTACGCCCATGTCCCGGTGCAGCTCGTCACCCCGACCGGCGACGCCTTCCTCTCCGAGCGGCTCTACGACGACCTCGACCGGTGGGCGCCACGGCTCATCCGCCGTACGCTGCCCGCCAAGCACTGGGTGCCGCGCTCACGGCCCGACCAACTCGCCACCTGGATCGCGGACTTCGTGCTCGGCACGGAGGCAGGGGAGACGGGCGGAGGCACCGGCGGGAGCGAGGGCGCCGGTGGGAACGGGGGTGCCACCGCGGCGGGCTCCGCGTCGGGGGTACTCGGCAAGGGGCTCGGCGCCGCCCGCGAGCGGTTCGCCGGGCAGTTGGTCCTGGTCACCGGCGCGGCCAGCGGCATCGGGCAGGCCACGGCTCTCGCCTTCGCCGAGGCCGGCGCCCGGATCGTCGCCGTGGACCGCGACGGCGAAGGAGCTGCCCGCACCGCGGCGTCGGCGCGCGCGCTCGGCGCCCCTGGCGCGTGGCCCGAGACCGTCGACGTGTCCGACGCCGAGGCGATGGAGAAGCTCGCCGCCCGGACCCTCGACGCCCACGGCGTGCCCGACGTCGTGGTGAACAACGCGGGGATCGGCCTGGCCGGCCGTTTCCTCGACACCACGCCCCAGGACTGGAAGCAGGTCCTGGACGTCAATCTGTGGGGCGTCATCCACGGCTGCCGGCTCTTCGGGCAGCAGATGGTCGAGCGCGGTGAGGGCGGCCACCTCGTCAACATCGCCTCCGCCGCCGCCTTCCTGCCCTCTCGCGCCCTGCCCGCCTACAGCACCTCCAAGGCCGCGGTGCTGATGCTCAGCGAGTGCCTGCGCGCCGAGCTGGCCCCGCACTCCATCGGCGTCAGCGCGATATGCCCCGGCCTGGTCAACACCGCGATCACCGGCAGCGCCCGGCACACCGGCGTCGACGAGGACGAGCAGGAGCGCCGCAGGAACAGGAGCGCCAAGCTCTACGCGCGGCGCGACTACCCGCCGGAGAAGGTCGCTCGCGCCATCGTGCGCGCGGTGCGGCAGGACACCGCGGTCGTCCCGGTCACCCCCGAGGCGCGCGGCGCCCGGCTGCTGTCCCGGCTGTCCCCCGGCGCGCTGCGGGCGCTCGCCCGCGTCGACCCGCCCCTCTGACCCGTCCCTCTGACCCGTTCCCAGGACCCTCGGCAAGGAGACCATCCGATGAGTCACGCGATCAGGCCGCGCCGCGTCTCGTTCGACTGGAAGCAGACGCCCCTGCACTGGATTCCGGACGAGCCGACCGCGACCCACGTCATCAACGTGCTGCACCTGCTGCTGCCCGCGGGGGAGCGCTGGTTCGTCAAGGTGTTCAAGGAGGCGCTGCCGCTGGTCAGCGACGAGCGGCTGCTCAAGGACGTCAAGGGGTTCATGGGCCAGGAGGCCACCCACAGCGTCCAGCACGCCTACGTGCTGGAGCACCTCGCCGAGCAGGATCTCGACACCACCGGCTACACCCGGCACGTGGAGTGGATGTTCGACGTCCTGCTCGGCGAGAAGCCGCCGGCCGGCCTGCCGGTGCCGGCCCGCGAGTGGCTGCGCTTCCGGCTGTCGCTGATCGCCGCGATCGAGCACTTCACCGCGGTCCTCGGGGACTGGATCCTGGACGCGGACGCGCTGGACGGCGCGGGCACCGACGAGGTCATGCTCGACCTGCTGCGCTGGCACGGCGCCGAGGAGGTGGAGCACCGGGCGGTCGCCTTCGACATGTACCAGCACGCCGGCGGCAAGGGCGTCCTCCGCTATCTGAGGCGCGTCGAGGGCATGGCGCTGGCCTGGCCCATGCTGGTCTACCTGTGGGTCGCCGGCGCCCGGTTCATGATGCGGCACGACCCGCAGCTCACCGGGGCCCGGTACCGCTTCAAGGACCACGGTGCCGCCGCCCGCCGCGGTCTGCTGCCCAGCTGGTCCTCGCTGAACGCCGCCATGCCGCGATACCTGCGCCGGTCGTACCATCCGTCCCAGGAGGGGTCGATGCGCAAGGCCGTGGAGTACCTGGCGATATCCCCGGCGGCGCGGGCCGTCGCGGACACCGGCAGCGCGGCAGGGCACGCCGCGGCCTCCTGACCGGCCGGCGCCCCGCGGACGCCACAGCACCAACAGCACCGAGGAGTGAGGCGTGACCACCGCCGACGCGCAGCCCGCGTACCGGATCGAGGACCTGTCCCGGCTGAGCGGGACCACCGTCCGCACCATCCGTGCGTACACCGACCGCGGGCTGCTGCCGAAGCCGGACCGCAGCGGCCGGGCCAACGTGTACGACGACACGCACCTGGCCCGGCTGCGGCAGATCGCGGAGCTGCTGGAGCGCGGCTACACCCTGGCCAGCATCAAGGAGCTGCTGGCCGCCTGGGACGCGGGCACCGGTCTCGGCGGCGTCCTCGGACTGGTCGGCGAGGTCGACCGGCCGTGGTCCGACGAGCGACCGGCGCGGATCAGCCTGGACGAGCTGACGCAGGCGTTCGGCGGTGTGACGGACCTGTCGGCGGTCCAGGAGGCGTTGCAGCTCGGCGTGCTGGAGCCGGTGCCCGGCAGCGCCGAGGAGTTCTTGGTGCCCAGTCCGCAGGAGCTGGCGGTCGCCGTCGAACTCCACACCGCCGGGGTGCCGCTGGCGGCGATCACCGGTCACCTGCGGGAGCTGCGCACCCAGGTGGAGCACATCTCCGAGCGGTTCCTGGAGTTCACCACGGAGTACGTCTTCCAGCGGTTCCTCCAGCACCCGCCGACCGACGCGGAGGCCGAGGAGGCCGCCGGGCTGGTCCGCCGGCTGCGCCCGCTGGCCCAGCAGACGGTGGACGCGGAGCTGGCGCGGGCGATGCGCACCCGGGCGACCGCCCACATCCGCAGGCACCTGGCCGAGGCGGCGCTGACCTCCCCGCTCCCCTCGGACGAGGCCGTTCATCCCACCAGCGGCGCACACGAGAACGGTGGCGCGCAGAATGCCGCGCAGGACAGCGTCGCGGCTGTCGCGCTGCCGTCCGCCACGTTCGAGGTGGTGCGCGCGCTGGTGGGCGAGGCGCAGGTGGCGGCATTCGTGGCGGCGGCCGCCGAGCGCGAGGTGGCGGCCCGCCGGATGAACGCGCTGGCCGCCACCGCCCCCGCGGCGCCGGACGGCGACTGAGCCGGGCGCGGTGCGGTCTCAGGCGAGCCGGGCCGCGCCCTCGGTGGCGATCCGCTCGAAGACGTCCTGGTCGTAGGCGAAGTCGGAGTCCGGGATGGGCCAGTGCACCACGATCTCGTCGATGCCGGCCTCGGCGTGCCGTCCGGCGAACTCGGTGAAGGCGTCCACCGAGGCGAACGGCGCCAGCCGGTCCGGTGTGAAGCCGGTGAGCAGGATCTTCGGCACGTCCGCCGGGTCCCGGCCCTCCGCCTCCAGGGCCGCGGAGATCCGCTCCACCTGCCCCCGCACCGCGGCGAGCGACTGCTCCGGCGTACCGGTCTCGTACAGCGCCGGGTCACCGGTGGTCACCCACGCCTGCCCGTGCCGCGCGGCCAGCCGCATGCCGCGCGGCCCGGTCGCGGCGACCGCGAAGGGCAGCCGCGGCCGCTGCACGCACCCCGGGATCGTCCGCGCTTCGACCGCGGAGTAGAAGGTGCCCTTGGCGGTGACGTCCGGCTCGGTCAGCAGCCGGTCGAGCAGCGCGGTGAACTCGGCGAACCGGTCAGCCCGTTCCCGCGGCGACCACTCCTCGCCGCCCAGCACCACCGCGTCGAACCCCGTCCCGCCGGCCCCGATCCCCAGCGTGATCCGCCCGCCGCTCACGTCGTCGAGCGTCATCAGCTCCTTCGCGAGCGTCACCGGATGCCGGAAGTTCGGCGACGTCACGAGCGTCCCCAGCCGCATCCGCTCCGTCACCCCGGCCGCCGCGGTGAGCGTGGGAACCGCCCCGAACCACGTCCCCGCCCGAAACGGCTCCCGCCACGACAGGTGGTCATACGTGTACGCGGTCCCGAACCCCAACTCCTCAGCCCGCCGCCACACCTCCCGCCCCTGCTCGTGCCAGCGGTAGATCGGCAGGATCACAGTGCTCAGTCGCATGGGTCGAGCCTACGAGAGACCGAGGGCCACGGGGCTCCGGCGAGTCTGGGGGCCCTAGAATCACGACCCGTGATGGACACCGCCGACCCTCGCCTCCTGCACTTCACCCATGTGAAGAACTTGGCGGGGATCGCAGCGTCCGGGCTTGTCGCCGACCAGCAGAAACCTGCCGGAACAGTCGAGTGCGCCGACCTTAGTATCAAGGAGCGCCGACGTACTCAGGTTGTGTCGGCGGGGCCGGGTGGTGTCGTTGCCGACTACGCGCCTTTCTACTTCGCACCGCGGTCGCCGATGCTGTACCGCATCCACAAGGGCGGCGTGCAGACGTATTCGGGACGGCAGGATGAGCTGGTTTACCTGGTATCCCGCGTGTCACAGGTGCAGCGGCACGCCCTTGCATGGGCTGCGACCGACCGTAACGCCGCTCTCGCCACGGCCAAATACACGGACCGGGCAGTTGAACTCGCCTCGCACGTCGACTGGGCGGTCATGGAGGCCGTCGTCTGGACGAACACGGAAAGCGACGGTTCACGGCGCGAGCGTCGGATGGCGGAGTTCCTGGTCCACCACGCCCTGCCATGGACCGCTGTCGTCGGCATCGTGGTGCAGACACCGCCGATGGCGGCGGAGGTCAGGTCGATCATCGCCACCGCAGGCCATGTGCCACAGGTCGCTGTCGTACCTCAGTGGTACTTCTAGACATGCCCTGACAGCACCGATCGGCTACCTGCGATCCTGGAAGACAGATGGAGGGAGGTCAAGCAATGATCACTGAGACTCACGGGAACCTGCTCCGTGACGACGCGCAGGCTCTGGTGAACACCGTCAACACCGTGGGGGTCATGGGCAAGGGCATCGCCTTGCAGTTCAAGCGTGCCTTCCCCCAAGTCTTCGACATCTACGTTGCCGCCTGCAAGGCGGGTCAAGTACGGCCAGGCGTGGTTCAGGCGGTCCCCCTACCCGGAGATCGGTGGGTGCTGAACTTCCCCACGAAGAGACATTGGCGTGAGCCGTCACGCATGGAGGACATCCGTGCCGGCTTGGACGACCTGGTTCGTGTCGTCAGTGAGCTGAAGATCACAAGCATCGCCGTGCCTCCGCTCGGCTGCGGCAACGGCGGTCTGCCGTGGCCCGAGGTGCGGGCCCTGATCATCGACAGGCTCCAGTGTCTCGACGCTGATATCCGGCTTTACGGGCTCGGCACTCCGCCTCCTGAGGACATGCCTACCGCGACTCCCGCCCCGGAGCTGAACCAACAGCGGGCCAGGTTTCTCGCAGCGGTACAGCGGTACATCGCCAGCGCCTGGGCCGCGGGCATCACCGAGGTACCCAAAGCGTCACTGCTGGAGTTCCACAAGGTCGCCTATCTTCTGCAGAGTGCCGGGATCAACCTTGGTCTGCAATTCGAAGCCGGGCACTACGGTCCCTACTCACTCGGCCTTGACCGGGCGATGGCAGCGTTGGAAGGTCATCAGGTGATCGGTTTCGGCGATGGCACGGGCGGCGCACGTGCTGACATCGGCTTGCGACCGGACGCCGCCGCGAAGGTCGAAGAGGCCGTGGATGGAGACAGTGAGTTCGAGCGGGCCTGGGCTCAGCTCAGCCAGGCGTTCGCCGGCTATGAGTATCCCGAGGGAATGGAGTTGCTGGCCAGCGTACATTTCCTGGCCACTCGCGATGGCGGTCGCCCCCGCAATGCGGCTGACGTGGCGCATGACCTTGCCGCGTGGAGTGCGCGGAAGCAACGGCTCTTCCCGACCGATGACGCTTTGAGCGCCTGGGCCAGGCTGAACGAGACGCGATTCTTCGCAACAGCAGTTCAGTAATCCACAGCCACACACGTCAGCCGTGATGATGGATCCAGCAAAGCCGCAGGTCAGCCCGCGATGCATGAACGAGGATCGGCCGACGTCGCGAGCCTCCCCAACCGCATCCGCTCCGTCACCCCGGCCGCCGCGGTGAGCGTGGGAACCGCCCCGAACCACGTCCCCGCCCGAAACGGCTCCCGCCACGACAGGTGGTCATACGTGTACGCGGTCCCGAACCCCAACTCCTCAGCCCGCCGCCACACCTCCCGCCCCTGCTCGTGCCAGCGGTAGATCGGCAGGAATACAGTGCTCAGACGCATGAGGACGACGATACGGCCCGGCCCTCCCGCCTCCTCGCGCACCAGAGCCGTGACCGCAACGGTTCGCCGGCTCGCGACGCGCGGCACGGCGCATCCACCCGCGAGCCGTCCCCCTGTGGGATGGGCCGGCCGGCCATCCGCTACGAGTTCCCACTCTTTCTCGCAGTTCGATCATCCGGGCCAGTGGTCACGAGAAGAACTTGACCACCTCGGCAGGGGCCGAACCATTCCTGCGCCACCGACTGAGCAGATGGGCGGCAGCATGGTGAAATTCCCCGACTGCACCGGATTCGCGACCGGATTCTCCACATCCCCAATCCCAGCGCGCAACACCATGTCGCTCACCGGAACACCCCTCGCGTCGCAAACACGCACCTCTCCAGCCGTTTCGTCGAGGCGCAAAAAGGACCGCATGTCCTCGCCGCACCTGGCCTGGTAGACGTGTATCCGCTCGGTGCTCTTCACGAGGAGCAGCTGAAACGAATATGGCATGCGTCATTCCTCCGCGCTGAGGCGTCGTCCGAAACCGTCGCGAGCGGCAGCCGCAGGGGCCCATGTGTGTCCGGCGTCGAGTGTAGCCTGGTGCGGCGCCTTGTAGCTCTGGCTGCCCGTCTCTCTCATGTGCCTGGATTCGTACAGTTCGTGACGGGGCAAATCGATATCGGCAGGATGCGGAGTTCCGTTCCTGAGTCGAACCCACGCCTCGGCTATTCGTGGATTGGCATCGAAACGCGCGACCGCCGCATGCCCGTAACTGTCCAGCAGTGCTCCTCGTTGAACCGATAGTCCTTTACCTGTTGAATTTCGGCGTGCGAAAACCCGTGCTCCGCCTCCCCCGGACACGTCGCAATTCTCCGCCGGTTTGCAGGAGACGATCGACTTCCGTCATCCCCTGGAGGCCGGCACGCAGCGCGGACGGCAATCTCCCGAGGGCTCGGATGGCGGCGGCACTGTTCCTCAGACCCGTGACCGCGCCTCGCACACCTTCGACGCCGATCTTCAGCAGGCCGCCGGCCTTGTACAGCTCCGCGAGCTTGCCCAGCGAGGTCAGGCCCTTGGTCATCGGGAGTCGGACGTCGCAGTCGCCGTATGCACCCAGTCCTGCGCGCCACTCAAACCAGCCTGCGCCGTACCCAGCCGGCTCTGCGCCGCACGCCCGTCCGCCAGCGCCCGGTCCGCCTGGTACTGCGCGTGCTCCAGATCCGGCCCGTACGACTCCAACGCCTCCGCGGCTATCCGATAAGACGGTGCCAATCCGACGGCCGCCCCATCCCACACTCCCCCCCGAAGTGCCCATGGCTTCCCCGCAACGACGCGCCGTACATCGTGGCAGTTCCCCCACGCGGCCCGCCAGGGCAGGCCGTCCCGTACCGGCGCTCGGCGGTGCGGGGTCTGCGACGCGGTGCACCGTGCGTCGCGGGCCCCCTCACGGTTCGAGCAGGACCCGCATCGACTCCGCCGCGCGGACGGCTGCGTCGGCGCAGCAGTTGTTGAAGAGGACGTGGACCTCGCGTGCCTGCGATGCCATCGCGCGGATGCGGGGGGTCCACTCGGAGAGCTCGGCGGGCGTGTAGGTGTGGCGGAACCGTTCCTCCTTGGAGCCGGTGCCCCAGGCGGTGCTGCGGCCGTGGAAGCGCACCACGGCCAGGTGGGGGGAGGTGACGGGGGCGACGGGGGGCACCGAGGCGGGGAGGCCCTGCGCCATGTCGACGGCCACGGCGGCCGCGTCCAGCTCCGTGAGCAGCGCTGATGTCGCGGCGACGCGGTCTGGGTGCCACCAGCCGGGATGCCGGAACTCCATGGCCACCGGCCAGCCCGCGGTGCGCTCGCGGCAGCGGCGCAGGAACTCCGCCGCCGGCCTCCCCGGCGCGAGCCGGCTCGGGAACTGGAAGAGGAGGGTGCCCAGGCGTTCCGCCCGGCGCAGCGGTTCGAGGGCCGCGCTGAACCGTTCCCACACCTCGTCGAGCAGACCGGGGTCGGTGCCGGCGCGTTCCTGTTGCCGGTCCCGCTGCCGGGCGAGCGCCGGACGCAGGTCGACCGGCAGGGCGTCCGGCCGGGTCGGATGGCCGGTCAGCAGGGAGAACGCCTTCACGTTGAAGCGGAAGCCGTCGGGGGTGCGCTCCGCCCACAGCCGGCTGTTGCGGGCGCTGGGCAGGCCGTAGTAGGTGGCGTCCACCTCCACGACCGGGAACTGCGCGGCGTAGTGCCGCAGCCTGCCCTCCGGGTCACGGTGGCCGGACGGGTACCAGCCACTGGACACCAGCGCCTTGTCCGTCCACGAGCACGTCCCGACCCGGATCTCTCCCATGCCGCCCGTCTGCCCCGGCCGCGACCGGATCAGGCCGCCGGGCGCGCTACGGCGTCGCGGCGGGGACGAAGCGGAAGGTGGAGGTCACCGCGTCGAAGATGTCGTGGAACGCGTCGGCCAGGTCCAGCACCGGCGAAGCTCCGGAGATGAGCACGATCTCCTCGGGCCGCCCCGGGATCGGCACGTACGTCTGGGTCAGCGCCATGCGGACGGTCCGCGGATCGCCCTGCTCGACCGGCACGTCCTCGACGCCGTGGGTCCGGGCGCACAGGCCGACCTCGGCGATCTCGACGGTGGTCACCTTGCGCCAGGCGTCGCCGTCCCGGCGCGGGGTGATCGTCCTCAGGCTCTCGGCGACGGCCTGCGGGTCGGTGGACAGCGCCACCCCCTGCGCGTTGGCGGCGCTCAGCACGGTGACCGTCACGGTCGCGGTCAGCGGCACCCCGCCGAGGTTCTCGGCCATGCAGCCCAGGTAGAGAGCGCCCGAGTCGTGGGCGTCCCGCGCCATCCGCCGCAGCAGGGTGCTGAGGTCGTTGCGGTAGGGGGCCAGCTCCGGCACCGCCCGTACCCGTTCGTCGACGATCCGCCGTACGGTCGCCTCGCGCCCCTCGGGCCGGATGTCGAACTCCCACCAGGACGCGGGCACCGCGAGCGACACCCCGACGGGCGCCGCGACCGGCACCGCTTCGCGCTCCGCGGCCGTCACTGCTTCCCGCCCTGCGGTTCCGTGGACTTCGCCAGCTGCTGCGCGAGGTCGGTGTCGACCTTGCGCATCTCCCGGACCACGGTGTTCGCCATCTTCTCCAGACCGTCCAGCTGCTTGTGGATGTCGCCGCGCCCGTCCTTCCAGTTGTGCTCGAAGTGGTCGAGCGCGTCCACGACCGAGCCGTCGCCCATGTCCTCCTCGAACGCCCGGAGCGTCGCCTTCGTGTCGTCCAGCCGCGACACGATCGACCCGAGGCGCTGCGCGAAGTCCTCCAGGAGGTCGATCGGGATGGCCAGCCTGTCGTCGCCCGCCATCACGCGTCCTCTTCCTCTTCGGGGACGTACGGACCGTCGATGACGTAGGCGTCCTCGCTGTCCAGCGCTTCGACGTTCAGCCGTACGAGTTCGCGTGAACCGTCGGGCTTCACCAGCGTCATCCGGTAAGGGTCGGGAGAATCGTCGCTCACCAGCAGGTGTGCCTGAAAACGGCGGGCGAAATCGGCTACCAGCACGTCCCGTTCCGCTGCCTCCGTGCGTGCGCTTCGCGCGAAGAAGGAAAGGTGCGCGGGGAAGTCCCCCGCCAGCTCGCCCGTTTCGACCAGGAGCTCGATGTCGTCGCCGAGCGCCCCGCCGCGGTCGTCCTCCGACTCGACCACGACCGCCGAGTCGGGAATGCCGAATCCGCGGGCCGCCCAGGACGCGAGCTCCTGCGAGGAGGTCGGCTTGTCCGCGAGGATCTCTTCAAGAAACACTGCGCTACCTCTGCGATCGGTGGGAAGAGAAGACCTGTTCGGCGAGGCTGACCTGAGCCGGATCGATCTTCTCACGCTGCAGTTGCAAGGCCACCTCGGGCGTATTGCCGCCGGCTTGGATGAGAAGCTGCAGCGCCCGATAGGAGCCCCGGTCCATCTCCACGATTCCGTCGCCGGAAACGGGATAGGCGTGGCCGCCTTCCACCCGGTAGGTACGGCCGTTGATCTCGTAGTCATTGCCCTTGCGGACGGCCTGGCCGGCATTGATGCCGTCGATGTCCGCTGCCACGTCGACGTGCGGGAGGACGACGGAGTTGGCGTCCTTGCGGGGCATCTTCGGCCGAATGCGATCCAGCATGTGCCGGTCGTTGGGCTGTCCGGCCGGAATCTTCGGGATGTTGCGCGCACCGCCGCCGCCGTCGCCGACCGCGTTCATCAGCGCCTTGAGCGAACCGGCGTCGACGACCGGGAAGCGCATCCCCTCGGGGGTCTCCGCGATCCTGACGATGTCGCGCAGGGCGTCCGGCAGGCCCTTGGCGATGATCCTCGCGCCCTCGCCGAGGGCACGCACCGCCGCGGCCATGTTCCTGAGGCCGGTGACGGCGCCGCGGACGCCTTCGACGCCGATCTTCAGCAGGCCGCCGGCCTTGTACAGCTCCGCGAGCTTGCCCAGCGAGGTCAGGCCCTTGGTCATCGGGATGCAGTCCAGCGCCGCGAAGAACACGTCCCACAGGCTGGCCTTGCCCTGGATGTACTTCATGACGGTGTCCGCCAGGACGACCAGCGCCGCGGCGACCACGAGCCAGGCCAGCGGCCCGCCGATGATCAGCACGACGATGCCGAGGATCGCCACGATCCACTTGCACACCGTCACGATCTCGTCCCAGTGGTCCGCGACCCAGTGCACCGCCTTCTGCCACCAGTGCCGGTTGTGGATGCCCGCGTCCGACGCCTCATGCAGCCGGGCAACCGTCCGCTTGGCCGCGTCCTCCCGCATCCCCCGCGCCTGCTCCGCCAGCCGCTTCGCCGCGTCCAGCGCCGACTGCGCACTGGAAACCGCCTGCTGGGCATGCACCTGCTGCGCCTTGGCCGCCGCCAGATCGCGCGTGGCCCGCCGCACCTGCTCCGAATCCGGCGCCGGCACCGTCGCACCAGGGTGCTTCACCGGATCGTAGGAGTCGGACGTCGCAGTCGCCGTATGCACCCAGTCCTGCGCGCCACTCAAACCAGCCTGCGCCGTACCCAGCCGGCTCTGCGCCGCACGCCCGTCCGCAAGCGCCCGGTCCGCCTGGTACTGCGCGTGCTCCAGATCCGGCCCGTACGACTCCAACGCCTCCGCGGCTATCCGATAAGACGTGTGCAACTTCTCCAGGTTCTTCGGCGTCGACCCGAACTCATCGCGGAACGCATCCGCCGACAACCCCGCCCACGACAGGACCGCCTCCTCCGACTGCATCCCCCTCACCAGCCGAAGCGCCGACTCCACATCATCGGCGAACTCATGCAGCTGCAACGAAAGCGCCTTCACCCGCGACGGATCACCCGGCGTCGGGTCACCATCCATGTCGAGTACGTGCCAATCCGACGGCCGCCCCATCCCACACTCCCCCCGGAGTCATCCCGCCTCATCGGCGACGACATAGACATCAGCCTAGGCACACCTCCCGCCGGGCCGACAGACCATCCCGGCCCCGCGGAGCTACACGGCGCGCTCACGTGCGGGAGTGGAGCACGCGGCCTTTCGGGCCGTCGGGTGGGGTCGCGGGCGGCGTCGCCGGTCCCCGTACTGCTGAGCCGCCGTCATGCCGGGCCGACCGAATTGCGCCGTACGGGTGGCGTTGATGTGTATATCGGCGGACCCGAGGTGCGGCTCCCCGGAATCTGTGCTCGCTTCCGCATGATCGGACTAGTCAGTTCACCGGATCACGGAACAACCGTATCCGCGTCCGTCCGACCAGCAGGAAATGAGAGGTCGAGAAGTCATGGCTGTTGCCGCAGACGTCAAGACGTTCTGGAGCGCGCTGCTCAGCGTGCTGCTCAAGTGCATCGCCGCCCTGGGCTTCGGCCGTACGGCGAACGCCGCCGCCGTCCGCCCGCAGGCTGTTCCCGCCGGGTTCGTCCCGGCGGCCGCGGCGGACCGCGACGAGGCGGCCGGCCGGGCCGGTTCCCGCACCAGGCGCGGCAAGCGCGCGAAGGCGGCTCCCCCCGCGCGCACCGCGCGCCGTACGGCGAAGGGTTCCGGGGCCGGTTCCGGGACGGCTACCGGTACGGGCGCGTGCCGCGTGCCGGCGCCCCGGGGGTGCGAACCCCAACTGGGCGGCCGCGACCGCAAGCGCACCCTGCCGCCCACGATGAAGCAGCGGATCAGCGCCGAGGCCCACGGTTCCTCGCCCAGCGCCCGCAGCCTGCGCGTCGACGACATGCTCGGTGAGGAGTTCGCCGGCGCGGTGAGCGTCCCCACCAGCGCTCCCACCAGCGCCCATGCCGGCGCCGGCGTGGATGCGGGCACGGGCACAGGTACGGGCGCAGGTCATGACGTGGCGCGCGAGCCCGCGCCGCTCGCCGGCTGACCGCAGGTCATGAGACCCGATGATCCGACCCGTTCCTTGGCCGCGGTCATCAGCACGATCAGCAGCCCGATCAGCAGGCAGAGAGCCACCATGGAGCCCAGCGCGGCGAAGAGCGCGGTAGCACCAGCGCGGTCGTCAGGAAGCGCCGGACTCCACCCGCCGGCCAGTTGCCCGGTTCGCGCCGCCCGAGGGTGAGCGACCTGCGCAAGGCAGCGAATGGGCCGGAGCGTTCGGCCATCACCCCAGGAAGTACGAAGAAGGTCAGCAGCGACCAGGAGAAACCGGCCGCGTCGAGCAGGATCGACGGACCGGCGGTGGTTTCCAGGCCGCGGAGCAGCACCCGACGGTGCTGCTGAGCAGGCTCCACCCGACAAACGCCGACAAGCGCCGGCAGACCTCGGCAGACCTCGGCAACCGCCGACCCGCCGACCCGCCACACCCAGAGAGACCCGGAGCACCGCCCGCTCGCCCGCCTCCAGCGCGTGCACAGAGTGCAGCGGAGCACCAGAGCAGCGGTGCAGTACGTGCCCACGCACGACAGCAGCGCCACCATGACGACGGACGCCGCGCCCCTGCGCGCCGGCCGGTGCGTGTCCCGCCCGCACCCGTTGCCATGCGCCGTTCAGCGGCAGCGCCCACGCGGCCGCCGCGACCAGCGCCATCGTGCCCGCGTCAGCGCTCGCGCCCGCGCCCGCGCCCGCGCCCGCGCCCGCGCCGGGAAGACCAGCAGCCGCGCGTCCGGCCCGCACTCGGTCCGACGCCCATGCACCCGCGCCACCGTGCGGACGATTCCCGCCTCATCCCCCGTGCGCCCACGCCCCTCCGCGCTCGCCCCTCGCGCCGCGGAGCAGCCGCGTGCGCCGCCGCCGCGCCGTCCCCACCTCGGTCCGGGGCACGGATGCAGTACGGAAGGATGGGCCACGTGACCCCACCCTCCGCGCCCTCCGGATCGTCCACGCCCTCCAGTCCCCGCCTGCCCGTACCCGCGACGCGGCTGATCGCCACCGACCTGGACGGCACGCTGCTGCGTGACGACAAGACGGTCTCGCAGCGCACCGTCGACGCGCTCGCCGCCGCCGAGGCGGCCGGGATCGACGTGTTCTTCGTCACCGGCCGGCCGGCGCGCTGGATGGGAGTGGTCGCGGCCCACCTGGCCGGGCACGGCCTGGCGATCGTGGCGAACGGCGCGGCGGTGTACGACCTGCGGTCCGGCGTGCTGGTGGAGTCGTTCCCGCTGCCCGAGGCCGACGCCCTCGCGGTGGCCGTGGCGCTGCGCGAGGCCGTCCCGGGCACGAGCTTCGCGGTGGAGCGTCCGGACGGCTTCCGGCACGAGGAGGGCTACCTGCCGGCCGAGCCGGACGGCCGCGGGGACCGCGCGCCGGTGGAGCGGCTGCTGGCCGAGGACCGCGAGCAGCCGGTGCTGAAGCTGCTCGCCAAGCACCCGTCCCTCGACCCCGACGAGTTCCTCGCCGCGGCGCTCGAAGCCGCCGGCCGGCACGGCGAGATCACCCGCTCCAGCGAGTCGGCGCTGCTGGAGGTCAGCGGCGCCGGGGTGAGCAAGGCGACGACGCTCGCCAAGTGCTGCGCCGAGCGCGGCGTGACGGCCGCCGAGGTCGTCGCCTTCGGCGACATGCCGAACGACCTCGCGATGCTCGGCTGGGCGGGCACCTCCTACGCCGTGGCGAACGCCCACCCCGACGTCCTCGCCGCGACCCCGCACCACGCGCGGTCCAACGAGGAGGACGGCGTGGCCCGGGTCATCGAGAGCATCGTCGCCGCCCGGCTGACCTGACGGGCCCCGCGTCAGCCGGCCGCCGGCACCCGCGCCCTGGCCTCCGCACCCTCCCGACGGCGCGCCGCCGGTACCGCGTCCCGCGCCGCGGGCCCGCCGAGCGCCCGGTCCGCGAGCCGCTCGCGCTCCAGGGTCCGGCGGAAGGGGCCGTCCGCGGCGGCCAGTTCGCGGTAGGAGCCGCGCTGCACCACGCGCCCGGCCTCCAGGACCACGATCTCGTCCACCGCTCCGTCCGCGGCGAGTCCGGCGAGCCGGTGCGTGATGAGGAGCGTGGTCACGCCGCGCGTCGCGGCGAGCAGGTCGGCGGTGAGCGCGTCGGCGGTCGCGATGTCCAGGTGCTCGGCGGGCTCGTCCAGGACGAGTACGGGGAAGCGCGCGAGCAGCGCGCGGGCCAGCGCGAGCCGCTGACGCATACCGCCGGACAGCCGCGCCCCGTGCTCGCCGACGGCCATGTCGAGATCGACGTCCAGCCGTGCGGCGGCGAGCGCCTCGCGCAGCTCCGCGTCCGTGGCATCGGTCCTGGCCAGCCGCAGGTTCTCCCGGACCGTGCTGTCGAAGACGTGCGCGTCCTGCGCGCACAGGCCGACCATGCGGCGCACCGCGTCCCCGTCGAGCCCGGCGGCCGGACGGCCCGCCAGCGTGTACGTGCCCGCCTCGGCGTCCAGGAACCGCAGCAGCACCTGCGCGAGCGTGGTCTTGCCCGCACCCGAGGGGCCGACGACGGCGACCCGGCGCCCGGGGGTGAGCGTGAGGTCGACGCCGCGGAGGGCGGGCGCGGCCTGACCGGGATGGCGGGCCGTCAGCCCGTGGAGGACCAGCGGGTACGGCGTCGCGGGCGGCTCCTGCGGCTGCTCGGGCTCGCGCACCGGCAGCGGCGCGTCGAGGACCTCCCGCACCCGGTCGGCGGCCCGGCGGCTGCGGCTGCGCTGCTGAGCGGCGGGCGGCATCCCGGTGACCGCCTCGAACGCGGCGAGCGGGGTCAGCACGACCACGGCGAGCAGCACGCCGTGCATCCGGTGCGCGGCCACCGCCTGCAGGCCCGCCCAGGTGCAGGCGGCCACGGTCAGGCCGCTGATCAGGGCGGTGAGCCCGGCGCCGAGCGCGGTGGCGGCGGCCGAGCGCGCGCCGACCTGCCGGAGGGCGCGGTCCGCTCCGGCGGCCTCCTCCTTGCGGGCCGCGAGGGCTCCGGAGACGGTGAGTTCGGCGGTGCCGGTGAACAGGCCGAGCACGCGGGCGGACAGCTCGCCCCGCGCGGGGGCCAGCCGGCTCTCGGTCCTGCGGGCCAGAGCCGCGGACAGCGCGGGCACGCCCGCGCCCGCCGCGAGGAGCCCGGCGAGCAGGATCAGCCCGGCGGCGGGCAGCAGCCAGCCGGTGAACGCGGCGGCCGCGACGACCGTGGCCCCGGCGGTCACCGCGGGCAGCAGCCAGCGCAGGAAGTGGTCCTGTACGGAGTCGACGTCCGCCACGAGGCGGGAGAGCAGGTCGCCGCGGCCGGTCACGCCGAGTCCGGCCGGCGCGAGCCGCTCCAGCCGGCTGAAGACGCGGACCCGTACCTCGGCGAGCGCACGGAACACGGCGTCATGACCGAGCAGGCGTTCTCCGTAGCGGAAGGCCGCCCGCCCGATGCCGAAGGCGCGCGTCGCGGTGACCGCGACCATCAGGTACAGCACCGGCGGCTGCTGCGACGCGCGGCTGATCAGCCAGCCGGACGTCCCCATCAGCCCGACCGCGCACACCAGCGCGAGCACGCCGAGCAGGCACGCCGTCCCGAACCGCCCCCAGAACCGCGGCATCCCTCCCAGCCGCAGCGGATCTCCACGCCGACGGCCACGCCGCCGGTCCGCCGCCCCCTCGGAGCCCGCGGACCCGACGGCCACGCCGCCCGACACGGCGGCCACCGCCGCCGGCACGACCGGCTCCGGCATGAGGGCTGCTTCCGCCGGAACCGGCCCGGTCGGCCCTGACGCGACCGACTCCGCGGCCGCGACCCGCACGGGCGGCTCGACGGGCACCGACTGCGGCGCTTCAGCCGGCACGGACACCGAGGGGCCGACCAGTTCCGTCGCGGCCGCCGCGACCGCTCGGGCCGGCACGGCCCGTACAGCCGACCCCGGACCCGTGGGCGCGGGCGCGTCCGGCGCGCCCACCCCCACCGGCGCCTGCGAGGCCGAAGGCGCCAAGGGAGCCGGGGGCGCCACGGGCACCAGCGCGTGCACGCGGTCGGCGAGCGGCAGCAGGGCCGGGCGGTGCACCGCCATCACCACCGTGCGGTCCCGCACAAGCTCCCGCAGGGCAGCGATGACCGCGGCCTCGGTGTCGCCGTCGAGGTTGGCGGTGGGCTCGTCCAGCAGGACCAGCGGGCGGTCGGCCAGGAAGGCGCGGGCGAGCGCGATCCGCTGGCGCTGGCCGGCGGACAGCCCCGCGCCGTCCTCGCCGACCGGGTCGTCGGGATGGGCGAAGTCCGCGGCGCCTGCGGCGGTGAGCGCCGCGGCGACCTGCGCGTCGGTCGCGTCCGGCCGGGCCAGCCGGACGTTGTCCGCGATGGTGCCGGCGAAGAGGTGGGGGCGCTGCGGGACCCATGCGATCTGGCGGTGCCAGGACGCCGGGTCGATGGCGGCCAGGTCGATCCCGCCGACCAGGACCCGGCCCTCGGCGGGCGGGGCGAACCCCAGCAGCGCGCTCAGCAGCGTGGACTTGCCGACGCCGCTGGGCCCGGTCACGGCGACGGTCTCCCCTGGCGCGAGCGCCAGCGTCGTCGGGCCGAGCCGGCCGCCCTCGTGGACCTCGACGCCCTCCACCCAGACCACCGCGGTGCGCAGGTCGGGGGCCGGCAGCGTGCCGGGCGCGGCGGCGGGCGCGGTCTCCAGCACCTCGAAGACCTCCTCGGCGGCGGCGAGTCCCTCGGCGGCGGCGTGGTACTGGGCGCCGACCTGCCGCAGCGGCAGATACGCCTCGGGGGCGAGCACCAGGACCAGCAGTCCGGTGCGCAGGCTCAGTTCGCCGTGCACGAGCCGCATGCCGATGCCGACCGCGACGAGCGCGACCGAGATCGTCGCGAGGAGTTCCAGCACGAAGGAGGAGAGGAACGCGATCCGCAGGGTGCGCAGGGTGGCCTTGCGGTAGTCGCCGGTGATCGCGCGGATGTTCTCCGCCTGCGCCTTGGCCCGCCCGAAGACCTTGAGGGTGGGCAGTCCCGCGACGACGTCGAGGAAATGGCCGGAGAGCCGGCCGAGCAGCCGCCACTGGCGGTCCATCCGCTCCCGGGTGGCCCAGCCGACCAGCACCATGAACACGGGGATCAGCGGCAGGGTGAGGACGATGGTCAGCGCCGACACCCAGTCCACCGAGACGATCCTGGCGAGCACGACCGCGGGCACCACGGCGGCCAGCGCGAGTTGCGGCAGGTAGCGGGCGAAGTAGTCGTCGAGGGCGTCGATCCCCCGGGTGGCCAGGGTGGTGAGGCGGCCGCTGCGCTGGCCGGTGAGCCAGCCGGGGCCGAGCGCCGTGGCGTGCTCCAGCAGGCGGGCGCGCAACTGCGACTTGACCGCCGCGCCGGCGCGGTGCGCGCACAGCTCGGTCAGCCAGCCGACGAGCGCGCGGCCGAGCGCCACCGCGGCGAGCCCGAGCAGGTCGCCGCGCAGCGCGCCGGGCCCCTGGCCGTGCTGGAAGCCGCCGACCACCACGTCGGCGATCAGTGCCGCCTGGGCGATGATCAGTCCGGCGCCGAGCAGCCCGAGCAGGACCGAGCCGGCGAGGAAGATCCGGGTGGTGCGGGCGTATCGGAGCAGCCGGGGGTCGACCGGTTTCACGTGGAACATCCCCTTCCGTGTTTCACGTGGAACATTCCTGCCGTCGGCGCGCGCATCAGTGCGCGGCTTCCGCGATGTGCTGGGTGCCGATCCGCTTGCGGAAGACCCAGTAGGTCCAGCCCTGGTAGAGCAGCACCAGCGGGGTTGCGACGCCCGCGCACCAGGTCATGATCCGCAGCGTGTAGGGGGTCGCCGAGGCGTTGCTGACGGTCAGCGACCAGGTGCTGTTCAGGGTGGACGGCATGACGTCGGGGAAGAGCGTGAGGAAGAGCATCGCGACGGCGGCGGCGATGGTGACGCCGGAGAAGGCGAACGACCAGCCCTCGCGGCCGGCGAGGTTCGCGCCGATCGCCGCCGCGAGCGCGGCGACCGCCACGATCAGCGCGGGAAGGCTGCGCTCGTTGCCGCTGTGCGCCTGCGTCCAGATCAGGAAGCAGGAGGCGGCGACGGCCGCGACCAGTCCGGCGCCGGTGGCGAAGGCGCGCGCCCGCTCCCGGATCGGCCCGACCGTCTTCAGCGAGGCGAACACCGCGCCGTGGAAGGTGAAGAGGGTCAGCGTGACCAGGCCGCCGAGCAGCGCGTAGGGGTGCAGCAGGTCCCAGAAGCCGCCGACGTACTCCTTGTTCGCGTCGATCTTCACGCCGCGGGTGATGTTGGCGAAGGCCACGCCCCACAGGAAGGCGGGCAGCAGCGAGGTCCAGAAGATCGCGTGCTCCCAGTTGCGCTGCCAGCGGTCCTCGCCGCGCTTGGCGCGGTACTCGAAGGCGACGCCGCGCACGATCAGGCAGACCAGGATCATCAGCAGCGGCAGGTAGAAGCCGGAGAAGAGGGTGGCGTACCAGTCGGGGAAGGCGGCGAAGGTGGCGCCGCCCGCGGTGAGCAGCCAGACCTCGTTGCCGTCCCAGACCGGGCCGATGGTGTTGATCAGCACGCGCCGCTCGGTGCGGTCGCGGGCGAGCAGTTTGGTCAGGACGCCGATCCCGAAGTCGAACCCTTCGAGGAAGAAGTAGCCGGTCCACAGGACGGCGATGAGGACGAACCAGACGTCGTGCAGGTGCATGTCGTTCTCCTCAGCGGCTCAGTACGAGAAGGCCATCGGCCGGTCGTCGGCGCTGTCGTGGTCGCCGCCGATCCGGGTGGGGGAGCGGCGGTCGTCGTCGGTGAGTTCCGGCGGCCCCGCCGTGACGTACTTCGCCAGCAGCCGCACCTCGATGACCGCGAGCAGCGCGTACAGCAGGGTGAAGACGGTGAGGGAGGTGACCGCCTCGCCGGCCGAGACGCCGGGGGAGACCGCGTCCTTGGTGCGCAGCACGCCGTAGACCACCCAGGGCTGGCGGCCGGTCTCGGTGAAGATCCAGCCCCAGGAGTTGGCGAGCAGCGGGAAGACCATGGTGAGCAGGGCGATCCGCCAGTACCAGCGGGAGAGGCCGTCGTGCAGGGCGACGCCCCTGGTGAGCATCAGCCGCGGCACCTCGTCCTCGCCGGTGCGGTGCTCCGGCGCCACCCAGAACCTGCGCCGGGTCAGCCAGAGCCCGGCCGCGCCGACGCCGATGGACACCACGCCGAAGCCGATCATCCAGCGGAAGCCCCAGTAGGCGACCGGGATGTTGGGGCGGTAGTCGCCGGGTCCGTACTTCTGCTGCTCGGCCTTATTCACGTCGTTGATGCCGCCGACGTAGGAGGTGAAGTCGTCGGTGGCCAGGAAGGACAGCAGGTTGGGGACGTCGATCGCGACCTCGTTGTGGCCCTTGTTGACGTTGCCGACCGCGAAGATCGAGAAGGGCGCGCCCTTCTGGCCGTCCCACAGCGCTTCTGCGGCGGCCATCTTCATCGGCTGCTGCTTGAACATGACCTTGCCGAGGGTGTCGCCGCTGATCGCGGTGAGCGCGCCGGCCACCACGGCGACGACCAGGGCCATCCGCAGCGAGGAGCGCATCACGGCGATGTGCTGCTTGCGGGCCAGGTGGTAGGCGCAGATGCCGATCATGAACGCGGCGCCGGTGAGGAAGGCGGCCGACATGGTGTGGAAGAACTGCGCGAGCGCGGTGTTCTGGGTCAGCACCGCCCAGAAGTCGTCGAGTTCCGCCCGCTTGGTGCGCGGGTTGTAGTGGTAGCCGACCGGGTGCTGCATCCAGGAGTTGGCCGCCAGGATGAAGTACGCGGAGAGGATGGTGCCGATCGAGACCATCCAGATGCAGCCGAGGTGGATCCTCCTGGGCAGCTTGTCCCAGCCGAAGATCCACAGCCCGATGAAGGTGGACTCGAAGAAGAAGGCGATCAGCGCCTCGAACGCCAGTGGGGCGCCGAAGACGTCGCCGACGAAGCGCGAGTAGTCCGACCAGTTCATGCCGAACTGGAACTCCTGCACGATCCCCGTCACCACGCCCATGGCGATGTTGATCAGGAACAGCTTGCCCCAGAACTTGGTGGCCCTGAGGTACTTGTCGTGTCCGGTGCGCACCCAGGCGGTCTGGAGGCCGGCGGTCAGCGCCGACAGCGAGATCGTCAGGGGGACGAAGAGGAAGTGGTAGACGGTCGTGATGCCGAACTGCCACCTGGCGACGTTCAGTGGCTCCAGTGCGAGCTGCACGGTACGTCTCCTTTGCTGCCGGTACGGGCGGTTGCCCGAGGTTCGCCGGACATGCCCTGCCTTATGGGCACGACACGTTCCGCTTGTGAACGTGAATACATTCACAAAGTAGTATCGCGCATACGCGAAAGGCCCCTGACACCGGGGTGGGTCAGAGGGCTTCTCCGCAGGTCAGCCGACCTGTGGGCGGTCCGGTCACAGCTCCTTGCGGAAGGCCTCCGCGGTGCGCAGCATGATGTCGTTCGCCTCGGTCTCGCCGACCGAGATCCGCACGCCTTCGCCGGCGAACGGCCGCACCGAGGCGCCGGCCCGCTCGCAGGCCGCGGCGAAGTCCAGAGTGCGCTCCCCCAGCCGCAGCCACACGAAGTTGGCCTGCGTCTCGGGCACCGTCCAGCCCTGCCCGGCGAGCGCCGCGGCCACCCGGGTGCGCTCGGCGACCAGCCCGGCCACCCGCTCCAGCAGGGCCGGTTCCGCGCGCAGGCTGGCGACCGCCGCGTCCTGCGCGAGCTGCGTCACGCCGAAGGGCACCGCGGTCTTGCGCAGCGCGGCGGCCACCGGCTCGTGGGCGATCGCGAAGCCGATCCGCAGCCCGGCCAGGCCGTACGCCTTGGAGAAGGTGCGCAGCACCGCGACGTTCGGCCGGTCGCGGTAGACGTCGACGCCGTCCGGCACCTCGGGGTCGGTGATGAACTCGCGGTACGCCTCGTCCAGCACGACCAGCACGTCGGAGGGCACGCGGTCGAGGAAGCGCTCCAGCGCGGCCCGGCGGATCACCGTGCCGGTGGGGTTGTTGGGGTTGCAGACGAAGATCAGCCGGGTCCGCTCGGTGACAGCGTCGGCCATCGCGTCCAGGTCGTGCGTCTCGTCCGCCGCCAGCGGCACCTGCACGGGCTCGGCGCCGCTGATCCGGGTGATGATCGGATACGCCTCGAAGGACCGCCAGGCGTAGATCACCTCGTCCCCCGGCCCCGACGTCGACTGCAGCAGCTGCTGGGCGACGCCGACCGAGCCGGTGCCGGTCGCGATGTGCGCGGCGGGCACGCCGAACCGCTGCGCCAGCTCGCCGGTCAGCGCCGAGCAGGCCAGGTCCGGGTAGCGGTTGAACGCGGCCGCGGCGGCGGTGGCCGCCTCCAGCACACCGGGCAGCGGAGGGTACGGGTTCTCGTTCGAGGACAGCTTGTAGGCCGGCCCCGAGGCGCCGTCCTCCGCCGCGGCCGGGGGTCGCCCGGGCTTGTACGTCGGGATGCCGTCCAGTTCCGCGCGCAGCTTGGGGGTGGTCATGGCCACACCCTATGAGGGCGCGCTCCGGCTGGGGAGGTGCCGTACGTCACCCCCCGTACGCACGTCCGGACGGATGGCGGATGGCGTCACTCCGTGGCGTGCGCGGGTGGCGTGCGCGGTGGCGCGCGTCCCCCGTAGGAGTGAGTTGCCGGGATCGCCGCCCGCGTACCAATGGCCGGGCGAGGGGCACTGCCGGGCCGGTATCCCCACCGTGGCGGGGGCTGCCGCCTGCATATTCCACCTTGCATACGGTTTTCGATCTTGCAGAAACCGTTCTTCTGAGGCGCTCCGCTGGTGGAGGCCGGATGGACCAGCCCCGCCCTACTATCGGCACGCCATGACAGCAGCAGGGAAACACCAGGCGAGCCGGCCCCTCGGACGCCGGATGGAGCGGGCGGGGATCAGGGACGTCGCCGCTGCCGCCGGAGTCTCGATCACGACTGTCTCCGACGCGCTCAACGGCAAGGGCCGACTGCCCGACGCCACCCGCCGCCATGTCCGCGAGGTCGCCGACCGGCTGGGCTACCGCCCCTCCGCCGCCGCCCGCACGCTGCGCACCGGCAGATCGGGCCTGATCGGCCTGACGGTGACGACATACGGCGAAGAACCGTTCACCTTCACCGAGTTCGCGTACTTCGCGGAGATGGCCAGAGCCGCCACCTCCGCCGCGCTCGCCCGCGGCTACGCGCTGGTCATCCTGCCCGCGTCCTCCCGCCACGACGTGTGGGGGAACGTCGCGCTCGACGGCACCGTCGTCGTCGACCCCTCCGACCAGGACCCGGTGGTCACCGAACTGGTCCGGCAGGGCGTGCCGGTGGTCAGCGACGGCCGCCCGGCCGGCAGCCTCCCGGTGCACGCCTGGGTCGACAACGACCACGAGGAGGCCGTCCTCGGCATCCTCGACCACCTCGCGGAAGCCGGCGCCCGCCGGATCGGGCTGCTCACCGGCACCACCACCGACACGTACACCCGGCTCTCCACCACCGCCTACCTGGAATGGTGCGAACGCGTCGGCCAGGAGCCGGTCTACGAGGCGTACCCGGCGCACGACCCCTGCGCCGGCGCGGTCGCCGCGGACCGCTTACTCGCCCGGCCGGACCGACCCGACGCGGTCTACGGCCTCTTCGACCCCAACGGGACCGACCTGCTCGCCGCCGCCCGCCGCTACGGCTTACGGGTGCCGGACGACCTGCTGCTGGTCTGCTGCAGCGAGAGCGCCGGGTACGCGGGCACCGACCCGCCGATCACCACCCTGTCCCTGCAGCCGCGGCGGATCGGCACCGCCGTGGTGCAGTTGCTGATCGACGCCATCGAGGGCATCGGACCCGCCCACCCCGTGCAGCAGGTGATGCCCACCGAGCTGATCGTGCGCGCCTCCTCCCAGCGCCGCACGCACCGCACCACGGTGAGCCCGCCACGCGGACCGTCCCACGGATAAGGGGTGGTTTGTCTGGACCTTCGGAAAACCAGGTGCCTGGGTATGTCACAACGCGTCGGCGTCATTCCTATGATGGGCGGATGGCGGCGCGATCGTGGAGGGGTCGATGACTCAGGGGGCATCTCAGGGGTACGAACCCGGTGCCGGATACGAGCCCGCGCCCGGGTACGGGACGGCGCCCGACTTCGAGCCGGCGTACGACCGCGGTTATCCGTCCGCGCCCGCCTACGACGGGGGCCCGGCCGCACCGGTGGCGGTGCCCGCACCGCCCGCGGGCTACGAGGCGAACCGGCCCGACGCCCTGCCGGCGCCGGACGGGTACACGCCCACCGCCCACGACCTGCCGGTCATCACGCCCACCCACGACGGCGGCGACCGGCCGGGGCCGCTCTACGTGGTCGGCGACGTGCACGGATTCCTCGACGAACTGCTGGCCGCCCTGCACGAGAACGGCCTCGTCGACACCGGGGGCCACTGGTCCGCCGGCAGCGCGCGGCTGTGGTTCCTGGGCGACTTCACCGACCGCGGCCCCGACGGCATCGGCGTCATCGAGCTGGTCATGCAGCTGTCCGCGGAGGCCGCGGCCGCCGGCGGCTACTGCAAGGCCCTGATGGGCAACCACGAACTGCTGCTGCTCGGCGCCCACCGCTTCGGCGACACCCCCGTCAACTCCACCGGCGGCACCGCCTCCTTCCTGGCCGCCTGGCGGCTCAACGGCGGCCAGCCCTCCGACATGGAGCGCCTGGAGGACCGCCACCTGACCTGGATCTCCCGGCTGGACGCCGCCCACGTCACCGACGGCCACCTGCTGCTGCACTCCGACACCACCGCCTACCTCGACTACGGCAGCAGCATCGAGGAGATGAACGACGCGGTCACCGGCGTGCTCCAGCGCGGCGACGCCGACGAGTGCTGGGACCTGTTCCGCAAGTTCACCAAGCGCTTCGCCTTCCGCGGTGACGACGGCCCCGAGGCCGCCCGCGAACTCCTCGGCACCTACGGCGGCCGCCGCGTGGTCCACGGGCACAGCCCGATCCCGTACCTGCTCGGCGAGGTCGGCGGCGACGCCGCTCCGGACGCCGAGCAGCGCCCGCACGTCGTGCACGGCCCGATGGTGTACGCGGAGAACCTCGCGGTCGCCATGGACGGCGGCGTCACCATGGAGGGGCGTCTGCTGGTCGCCCAACTCCCCCTGGTGGGATAGAAGCTGACGGCCCGTCGGGCGCGGGTCCGGGCCCCGGGCGCCGCCCGGCGCACGGAACGGCCCGTCCCCCGCGCGATCCGGCAGGCAGCGCCGCCCCCACATTTCCTGGTTGCACCCTGTCACGGCCTGCCGTACCGCCCTACCATCGGCAGTATCCGTAGGCACACCGCTCTCCGGCATCCGGCCGGCCGCTCCGGTTCCATCGGGGACAACCGGTCGCGCACGGAGGGTCGGAGCATCGGGGGATGCACATGAACAGCGCTCCACACCTGCTCAGCGAGGACCGCCCGGACTTCGACCGCGTGCTGGACGAGGCACTGCACATCGTGCTCGGCGACACGCCCGCGGAGTCCGCAAGCCCTCTGAACGCCGAGCAGCTGCGCACCCTGGCGCTCGCCGCGTCCGACGCGATCGGAGCGACGGCCGCCGACGAGTACGACGCGTACCTCAAGATCCGGGCCGACACCCGGGAGGCGGCGCGCGAGTCGGCGCGCCTGCGCGACGGCCGGTCGTTCGGCTACGCCGCCATGGGCGTCGCCGACGGCGCGGGCTCCGGCGCGGGCCTGATCGCGGTCATGGCGGTGCTCACCCCGCTGCTCGCCGGCGCCGCCGCGGTCATCTTCCTGCTCATCGGCTACGCGCTGCGGGCCGTCTCGCCCGAACCCGGCATCGCCTCGCCGCTGCGCACCGCCGGCTGGTTCTTCGCCGCCGTCACCGCCGCCTCGATCCTGCTCGGCGCGATCGGACTGCTGCTCACCGCGCTGCGCGACGGCTCCTCGGCGATCCACGACGCGCCCGACGCGATGCCGCCGGACGTCGCCCAGGCACGCGACGCCTGGCACCGGGCGCTGCTCGACCGCGGCATGCTGCCGTTCCTCGACGACGCCGTGGCCGGCACGCACCCCCTGCCCCCCGCCCCCGTGCCGCCGCCCGCCGCGCCGCCGTCCTCGCGGATGCCGCACCTCGGCTACTCCCGACCCGACTTCTCCTCACCGCAGGACCCGCACGCCACCACCCCGCACTACTCCTCGCCCGACTTCACCAGCCCGGACTTCACCACCGGCTCCGACCGGCTGCCCGACTGACCCGGTTGGCCCGGTTGGAGGCGCACCGGTCGCGGGCCGCGGCCGCCGTTGGTTCACTGCTCGATAGGCGGTCGCAACGGGAGGAATCATGCGCGTAGGTCGTTCGCTCACCGCCCTGGCCGCGGTCGTCCCGCTCGTCTGGGCCGCAGCCGGGTGCTCCAGCAATCCCGGCGGTACGGTGGCGGCGAGCCGCAGGGCCCAGGTCGTCCAGCAGATCGTCAACCCGCAGCCCGGCAAGTGCCACACCTTCGTGCCGCTCGGCGTCGACCGGGTCAACAACGAGACCGGCATGGACATCCGGCTGCACGTCGGCCGCGACTGCAAGGACCCGGCCGGCCGGTCCAGCTTCTACCTGCCCGCCACCCTCTCCACCACCTCGGTCCCCGGCCAGGCGCTCTGGCACAGCTTCTCCACCGTCGGCTGGCTCGCCCCCGTCCCGGCGGCCTGACCGAAGGGGCGGACCCGCGCCGCGCGCGGGCCCGCCCCCGAGAGCGGCGCGTCCGTGCTCAGTCGGCCAGCGGCAGGTACACCCGGTTGCCCGCGGCGGCGAACTCGCGGGACTTCTCGGCCATACCGGCCTCGATCTCCGCGGCGGACCCGTCGGCGCCGGCGTCGGGGTCGCCTCCGCCGTGAGTGCGGCGGATGTCGTGGGAGATCTTCATCGAGCAGAACTTCGGCCCGCACATCGAGCAGAAGTGCGCGGTCTTGGCGGGCTCGGCCGGCAGCGTCTCGTCGTGGAAGGCGCGTGCGGTGTCGGGGTCGAGGGCCAGGTTGAACTGGTCCTCCCAGCGGAACTCGAAGCGCGCGTCGGACAGCGCGTCGTCCCATTCCTGGGCGCCGGGGTGGCCCTTGGCGAGGTCGGCGGCGTGGGCGGCGATCTTGTAGGTGATCACACCGGTCTTGACGTCGTCGCGGTCCGGCAGCCCGAGGTGCTCCTTGGGGGTGACGTAGCAGAGCATCGCGGTCCCCCACCAGGCGATCATCGCGGCGCCGATGCCCGAGGTGATGTGGTCGTAGGCGGGCGCGACGTCGGTGGTGAGCGGGCCGAGGGTGTAGAACGGCGCCTCCTCGCAGATCTCCTGCTGGAGGTCGATGTTCTCCTTGATCTTGTGCATGGGCACGTGGCCCGGGCCCTCGATCATGGTCTGCACGTGGTGCCGCTTGGCGATCGTGTTGAGTTCGCCGAGGGTGCGCAGCTCCGCGAACTGCGCCTCGTCGTTGGCGTCGGCGATCGAGCCGGGCCGCAGTCCGTCGCCGAGCGAGTAGGTGACGTCGTAGGCGGCGAGGATGTCGCAGAGTTCCTCGAAGTTCTCGTGGAGGAAGTTCTCGCGGTGGTGGGCCAGGCACCAGGCGGCCATGATCGAGCCGCCGCGCGAGACGATGCCGGTCCTGCGGCGGGCGGTGAGCGGCACGTACCGCAGCAGCACGCCGGCGTGCACCGTCATGTAGTCGACGCCCTGCTCGGCCTGTTCGACGACGGTGTCCCGGTAGATCTCCCAGCTCAGCTCCTCGGCGCGGCCGTCGACCTTCTCCAGCGCCTGGTAGAGGGGCACCGTGCCGATCGGCACGGGGGAGTTGCGCAGCACCCACTCGCGGGTGGTGTGGATGTTGCGGCCGGTGGACAGGTCCATCACCGTGTCGGCGCCCCAGCGGGTCGCCCAGGTCATCTTCTCCACCTCCTCCTTGATGGAGGAGGTGACCGCGGAGTTGCCGATGTTGGCGTTGACCTTCACCAGGAACCGCTTGCCGATGATCATCGGCTCGATCTCGGGGTGGTTGACGTTGGCCGGCAGCACGGCGCGGCCGGCCGCGATCTCGTCCCGCACGACCCGCGGGTCGACGTTCTCGCGCAGCGCGACGTACTCCATCTCCGGGGTGATCTCGCCGCGCCGGGCGTAGCCCAGCTGGGTGACCGGCGCTCCCTCACGGCCACGTCGCGGCAGCCGCGGCCGGCCGGGGAAGACGGCGTCGAGGTTGCGCAGCCCGCCGCGCGGCGAGGTGTCCTTGAGGCCGTCGTCCTCGGGCCGGACCGGGCGGCCGGGGTACTCCTCGGTGTCGCCCCGCCCGATGATCCAGCTCTCCCGCAGCGGCGCGAGTCCGCGCCGGACGTCGGTGTCCACGGTGGGGTCGGTGTACGGGCCCGACGTGTCGTACAGCGCCACGTCGCGGCCGTTGGTCAGGTGCACTTGACGGACCGGCACCCGCAGGTCCGGTCGGGATCCGGTGAGATACGACTTGTGCCAGCCGATGTCACGCGTGCGCGCGTCCTGCATGGTCATGAGACCTACTCCCTACGCCGGCATTACCCGGTAACAGGTTCGGCGGTCGGCGCAGCCGTTCGTCCCGCGGCCGTGGCACGGCCGTCCTGCGAGTCAGCGCCCTCTCAGCCCGGTGCTCCGAGCTCCCGCGTTGTGCAAAGGTGTCGCCAACGGTAGCGGCCCGACGCGGACAGGCACCAGGGGCCCTTGCGATGATCGGCCGGTGGACAGCACCCCCCGCACTCCCCACCCGGCCGGGAACACGTCAGGACGTGTTCCCGGTCAGACGCACGAACCCGGCCACGGTCACGGCCACGGCCACGAACCCGCCCACGGGCAGGCGCACGGGCACGGGCACGCGCACGGCCCGGTGGAGCCCGCGTCCAACCGGCTGCGGAAGGTGATCGCCGCGGTCCTGGTGCCGTTCGCCGCCGCGGTGGTGGTCGGCCTGGTCGTGCTGTGGCCCGGCGGCGCCCCCGACCACGCGCGCTCCGGGGTCGGCTTCGACCAGCAGACCCGGCAGGGCACGGTGGTGCGGCTGCTGGACGTGTCGTGCAAGGCGGTGGGGGCGCCGCCCGCGGCGAGCGGCGTGGGCGACGCGTGCCAGAAGGCGACGATCGAGGTGGCGTCCGGGCCGGACAAGGGCGCCACCTTCACCGAGATCGTGCAGCCCGACCAGACCCGCCGCTACACCGAGGGCCAGGGCCTGGTGCTCGCCTACGCGCCGAACGCCCCGCAGGGCCAGCGGTACTCGGTGTCGGACGTGGACCGCGGCTTCCCGCTGGCGCTGCTCGCGGGCATCTTCGCGGTGGCGGTGATCGTCGTCGGCCGGATGCGCGGGCTGATGGCGCTGGTCGCGCTCGCGGTGTCGTTCGCGGTGCTGACGCTGTTCATCCTCCCGGCGATCCTGCGCGGCGACGATCCACTGCTGGTCGCGGTGATCGGCGGCAGTGCGATCATGCTCGCCGCCCTGTACATGTGCCACGGCGTCAACGCCCGCACCTCGGTGGCGGTGCTGGGCACGCTCTGCTCGCTGTTCCTGATCGGCGTGCTCGGCTCGGTCTTCGTCGGCCGGGCGTACCTGACCGGCAACACCTCGGACGAGACCGGGGTGATCCACTCGCTCTACCCGCACATCGAGATCAGGGGCGTGCTGCTCGCCGGGATCATCATCGGCTCGCTCGGCGTGCTCGACGACGTGACGGTCACGCAGGTCGCCGCGGTGTGGGAGCTGAAGGACGCCGATCCGGGGGCGAGCCGGCGCAAGCTGTACGCGGCGGGGATGCGGATCGGCCGCGACCACATCGCCTCGGTGGTCAACACGCTGGTGATGGCGTACGCGGGCGCCGCGCTGCCGCTGCTGCTGCTCTTCTCGATCGCGCGCAGCGGGGTGCTGAGGGTCGCGAGCAGCGAGCTGGTGGCCGAGGAGATCGTCCGCACGCTGGTGGGGAGCATCGGCCTGGTGGCGTCGGTGCCGCTGACGACCGCGCTCGCGGCGCTGGTGGTCAGCGCGGACCGGCGGCCTGCGGCGGCTCTCGCCGCGGCGGCGAGCGGCGGCGCTAGGTCCACGCGGTCGGCCGGCGGCGGCCACCGCCGCCGGAAATGACGGCGGCGGGGGTCCGGGCGGCCGGGGGGCGGCCGGCCGGAGGTTCCGGGGGCGCGCCCGTCAGCGGTCCCGCTTGGACCCGGAACCGCCGGACGTGACGCGCTTCACGATGAAGACCAGCGCGCCGACCAGGATCACGAAGACGAGCACCTTGAAGAGCAGACCCACGACGAAGCTGATCAGGCTGGCCACGAGGCCGCCGAAGACGACCAGCGCGATGACGGGGATGCCGATCCACTTGACCCACCAGGGCAGGCTCTTCAGCAGTTTCTCCATGACGCTCGTACGCTCCTATGTCGCTGCGCGGACTGGCGCTCCCAGTGCCCGTACTCACGACTGTAGAGCCATCGGGCACGCCGGCGGAGAGCCCGCGGACCGGATACGACCCTGATCCCGCCCCTAGGGTTCCGGGGGCGAGAAGACCACCATCACCCTGAGGTCCTCGGTGATGTGGTGGAAGCGGTGCGGGGTGCCGGCCGAGACGTGGATCACACTGCCGCGCGCCACGGTCGTGGTCTCCTCACCCACCGTGATCGCCGCCCGGCCGCTGACCACCAGGTAGATCTCGTCCTGGGCGTGCGGCTGCTGCGGGTCGCTCTCGCCCGCCTTGAGCGCGTACAGGCCCGCTGACATGGTGCGTTCCTTCAGGAAGCGGAGATAAGCGCCCTGGTTCGCGGCCCGCTCCGCGTCCAGGTCGTCCAGCCGGAACACCTTCATCGCCCCTCCTCGGTACCGGATCTGCTACGTCTTGGTCCGGCATCTTGCCCTGGTACTCGGTTCTGCGACGATCACACCATGAAGAATTTCCTCGTCAAGACCCTGGCGAACGCCGGGGCACTCGCGGTGGCGATATGGCTGCTCAAGAACATCACGCTGACCGGTGACTCCTTCGCCCGCGAGGCCCTCGCGCTGATCCTCGTCGCCCTGGTCTTCGGCGTGGTCAACTGGCTCGTCAAGCCGGTCGTCAAAGTGCTCTCCTTCCCGCTGTTCATCCTCACCCTGGGCCTGATCACCCTGGTGGTGAACGCGCTGATGCTGCTGCTGACGTCGTGGCTCGCGGGCAAGCTCAGCATCGAGTTCCACGTGCACGGCTTCTGGACCGCGGTGCTCGGCGGCCTGATCATCAGCATCGTCTCGTGGGTGCTGCACGTCGTGCTCCCGGACGACGAGTGACCGGCGGGGTCGGGGGGACACAGCACGGCGCCACGGGTTCGGCCGAGGCGGCCGGCGCGGGGGACGCGGTGAGGGCAGGGGACGCGGGGGACACGGTGGGCGACAGCACGAGGAGCGTGCACGCGGGGCGGCCGCCGGCCACCGCGTACGAGCCGTCGCTGCCAGGCCCGGTCTTCGTCTCGCACTACCACCTGCCGGGCGAGCCCACCGGCCCGTACACCTACGGCCGGGACGAGAACCCGACCTGGGAGCGGCTCGAAGCGGCGATCGCGGGGCTGGAGGCGCCGGGCGACCCGGCGGCCACCACGCTGGCCTTCGCCTCCGGGATGGCCGCGGTCAGCGCGGTGCTGCTCTCCCAGGTGCGCTCGGGCCAGACGGTCGTGCTCCCCTCGGACAGCTACCAGACCACCCGCGCGCTCCAGGACCGCCTGGAGTCCTACGGCGTCGAGGTCCGGCTCGCGCCGACCGCGGGCGACGGGCAGCTCGCCGCGCTGGACGGCGCGGCGCTGCTGTGGGTGGAGACGCCCTCCAACCCGGAGCTGGACGTCTGCGACATCCGGCGGCTGGCCGACGCCGCGCACGCGGCGGGCGCGCTGGTCGCCGTGGACAACACCCTGGCCACACCGCTCGGCCAGCGCCCGCTCGCGCTCGGCGCCGACTTCTCCGTGTCCAGCGGCACCAAGGCGCTCAGCGGCCACGGCGACCTGCTGCTCGGCTACGTCACCACGCGCGACCCGGCGCTGACCGCGGGCGTCCGCACGTGGCGCAAGACGGTCGGCGCGATCCCCGGCCCGATGGAGGCGTGGCTGGCCCACCGCTCGCTGGCGACGCTCGCCCTGCGGGTGGACCGGCAGGCGTCCAACGCGCTGGCGCTCGCGCAGGCGCTGCTGGAGCGCCCGGAGGTCTCCGGGGTACGGCACCCGGGCCTGCCGTCCGACCCCTCGCACGCGGTGGCGTCGGCGCAGATGCGCCGGTTCGGCAGCGTGGTGTCCTTCACACTGCCCGACCAGGCGCACGCCGAGCGCTTCCTGGGCGCGCTGCGGCTGACCGCGGAGGCGACGAGCTTCGGCAGCGTGCAGTCGACGGCCGAGCGCCGGGCCCGCTGGGGCGGCGACGCGGTGGCGCCGGGATTCGTACGGTTCTCGGTCGGCGTGGAGGACCCGGACGACATCGTGGCCGACGTGCTGCAGGCGCTGGCCGCGGCGGCGGGCTGACCTGCGGCGGGGGCACGTCGCCGGGGCGACCGGAAGAGGGGGCTCCGATTCGCCGCCGCAGGCACGTTTGCCCCCGCTCCCGGCGCGGCAGATCTCAGGCATGCCTCCGGACCCGCACCCCAGTCCCACCACCCGCCCGGTGGTCAAACGGACGGCCCGCGCCATCATCCTCGACGGTGCGGACCGGCTCGTCCTGATCAAGCGCACCAAGCCCGGCATCGCCCCCTACTGGCTGACCCCCGGCGGCGGGGTCGAGGCGGACGACGCGAACATCCTGGCCGCGCTGCACCGGGAGATCGACGAGGAGCTGGGCGGCAAGATCACCGACCCGGTGCCCGCCTTCGTCGACACCACCGAGCACATCGCGGAGGACGGCTCGCACGGCGTCAAGGTGCAGTACTTCTTCGTCTGCCGGCTCGGGTCGATGGACCTGGCGCGACGCCACGGCCCGGAGATCGACGAACCCTGCGGGGAGTACGAGGTGGTCCGGGTGCCCTTCACCCGGATCGGCCTCGCGTCGGTGGACATCGTCCCGTTGACGCTGCGGCACTACCTGGACGGGAACATCGAAGGGGTGCTCGGGCTGCTCGGCTCCGACCTGCTCTGAGCGGCGGGTCCGGGGCCGGTGGCGGCCTCCTCGTGGGCCGCCGCCAGGTCGTGGCGTATGCGGTGCGCGGGCATCCCGCCGCGCACCAGCGTGTCCACGCTGCTGCGGACGAGCCCCGGCGGCCCGGACAGGTAGGCGTCGTAGGAGTCCCACGGCCCGGCCGCCAGGACCGCGTCCGGGAGCGGGCCGGTCAGTGCGTCCGGCGGCGTGTCGGCGACGACCGCGCGCACCGAGAGCCACGGGTGTGCGCGCTGCAAGTCCAGCATGGTGTCCAGGTCGTAGAGGTGCTCGGTGTGCCGGGCGCCGTAGAAGACCTGGACGGTGCGCCGTCCGCCGTGCTCCACGACGTCCTCGACCAGGGCTTTGATCGGCGCGATGCCGGTGCCGCCGCCGAGGCAGAGCAGGTTGCTGTCGGTGCTGTGGTCGACGGTCATCGTCCCGGCGGGCGGTCCGAGCCGGATCACGTCGCCCGGGGCGGCCCGGTGGACCAGTGCGCGGCTGACCCAGCCGGCCGGCACCGCCTTGACGTGGAAGACGAGCAGCCCGTCGGGGCGCGGCGCGCAGGCGAAGGAGTACGGCCGCCAGACCCGCGGCCACCAGGGCGTCTGCACCGCGGCGTACTGCCCGGCCAGGAAGGGGTACGCCGTCGCCGGACGTACGGTCAGCACCGCCACGTCGTCGGCGCGGTGCTCGTGGCCGACGATCTCGGCGTCCCACCAGGCCGGGGCGGTGCGCTCGTCGGCGGCCGCGGCGTCGATCATGATCTGCGAGACCGCGGTGTACGCCCTGACCCACGCCGCCTCGGTCTGCGGGGTCCACACCGCGGCGGCATAGCGAGCGAGCGCGCCGATCAGCGCCTCGCCCACCGCCGGATAGTGCTCGGGCCGGGTGCCGTACCTGCGGTGGCCACGGCCGAGCGAGGTCAGATACGAGCTGAGCGTCGCGCTGTCGTCGAAGTGCTCGGCCGCGGTGAGCAGCGCCGTGAAGAGCCGCTCGCGCTGGACGTCCATCGCCACCGGGAACATGTCCCGCAGCTCAGGATGGCGCACGAACAACAACGCGTAGAAGTACGAGACCGCCCGGTCCGCGACCGGGGTGATCTCGTCCATCGTGCGCCGGATCAGGAAGACGTCCGGCGACGGCGGCTTGGCGTCCATGATGCAGCGAGCGTGGCAGCGCGCCCGGTCCGGCGGACGAATTGCCGAAAGGACCCGGATCGGGGCAGGGCGGACGCGTAGGATCGACGGCTTGGCTCCACGCGATGTTCCACGTGGAACACTCAGCGTGAGCGGTTGGGACGCCGCGGAGAATAGGTCCGCTACCGAACAATCCCGTAGCCGACCTATCTTGTTACCCTCGTCGGCATGACCGCGCCGACATCGCCCCCGCCTTCGACCGCTTCGCCTTCCACCACCCCGCCCTCCGCCGCCTCGCCGGCCGCTCCCACGCCCGCCGGGCCTGTCGCGGACGTCTCCTTCCTGCTCCAGCACACCGCGCATGTGCTCGCCACGCAGATGACGGCCGCCCTCGCGGAGATCGGGATGTCGCCACGGGCGCACTGCGTGCTCGCCCACGCGCAGGAGGCCGAGCGGACGCAGGCACAGCTCGCCGAGCTGTCCGACCTGGACAAGACGACCATGGTCGTCACCGTGGACATGCTGGAGCGGGCCGGCCTCGCCGAGCGGGTGCCGTCCGCGACCGACCGCAGGGCGCGGATCATCCGGCCGACCGCGAAGGGCGAGGAGGTCGCCGCGGCAGGCCAGCGGATCGTGGACCGGGTGCACGGCGACGTGCTCGGCGCCCTGCCGCAGGAGGAGCGCAGCACGTTCGTGGCCGCCCTGAACCGCCTGGCCACCGGCCATCTCGGCATCCCGGCAGACTCCCCCGACGGCGCTCAGGGCGTCCGCCGACCGCGCCAGGCCCGCACCTGAGCAGGCCCAGACCCGAGAGTGCGGCGACCGAAAGTCCACCCGTAAGAGATAGTCTCTAACGAAACCATCTGCTACGGTCGTTCCTGGCATTCCCTTCGCCAGGAGGCGACCTCCCATGTCAGCGGTTTCGCCGGCGTCATCCGCCGCTCCCCTCCGCGCCCGCTCCCGCGGCGCCGCCCTCGCCGTCCTCAGCGCGGGCACTCTGATGATCATCCTGGACGGCACCATCGTGAACGTGGCGCTGCCGTCCATCCAGCACGACCTCGGCTTCTCCCAGGCCGGCCTGGCCTGGGTGATCAACGCCTACCTCATCGCCTTCGGCGGTCTGCTGCTTCTCACCGGACGCCTCGGCGATCTGCTCGGCCGGCGGCGCGTCCTGGTCGCGGGGCTCGCGGCGTTCACCGCCGCCTCGCTGCTGTGCGGCCTCGCCGACTCCGCGGGACTGCTGGTCGCGGCCCGTTTCGTCCAGGGCGCGGCAGGCGCGATGGTCTCCGCCGTCGCCCTCGGCATGGTGATCACCCTCTACCCCGACGCCCGCGGCCGGGCCCGCGCGATGGGCGTCTACAGCTTCACCCAGTCCGCGGGCGGCGTCCTCGGCCTGCTGGCCGGCGGAGTGCTCACCCAAGCCGTCAACTGGCACTGGATCTTCTTCGTCAACCTGCCGATCGGTGCCGCCGCCGCCCTGCTCAGTCTGCGGCTGCTGCCCGACGACCGCCCGGGCGAGCGCTCCGGCGCGACCCTCGCCGCGCCGCCGCACGGCCTGCGCGCGCTGCGCGGCGCCGACGTCCCCGGCGCCCTGCTGGCCACCGGCGCGCTGATGCTCGGCGTCTTCACCATCGTCAGGACCGGCGACCACGGCTGGACCTCCGCGGGCACCGCCTGGTCCGGCGCGCTGTCGGTGCTGCTGCTCGCCGCGTTCCTGCGGCGGGAGTCCGGGGCGGCACGACCGCTGATGCCGCTGCGGATCTTCCGCTCCCGCATCGTCAGCGGCGCCAACCTGGTGCAGATGCTCATGGTCGCGGGCGGCTTCGGCTTCCAGTTCCTCACCGCGCTCTACCTCCAGCGGGTGCTCGGCTACGACCCGTTGCGGATCGGCCTGGCCATCGCGCCCACCGGCGTGGTCATCGGGGTGATGTCGCTCGGCCTGTCCGCGCGGCTCGGCGGACGCTTCGGGCAGCGCGCGGTCCTGCTGCCCAGCCTCGCGCTCTTCGGCGCCGGCTTCCTGCTGCTCGCCAGGGCGCCGTCCGCGCACGCCTCGTACGCCGTGGACATCCTGCCGCCGATCCTGCTGTTCGGCGTGGGCTTCGGGCTGGCGATGCCCTCGCTGATGACGCTCGGCATGTCGGACGCGACCCCGGCCGACTCCGGGCTGATCTCCGGTGTCTTCAACACCGCCCAGCAGATCGGCGGCGCACTGGGCCTGGCCGTGCTCGCGTCCCTCGCCGCCGCGCGCACCGACCGCCGTGTCAGCGCGGGCGACGCGCTGCCGCAGGCGCTGACCAGCGGCTACCACCTCGCCTTCACGACCGCCGCCGGGCTGCTGGCCGCCGCCACCGTGCTGGCCGCGGCGCTGCTCCGCACCCCCGCGCCCACCCGGAGCGGACACGACGACGACGCGACTGACGGCGACGCGGCCAGCGGCGACGCAGCCGGCAGCGCCCTGCCCATCGCGGAGGCGGAGGCGGACTCGGGCGCTCCCACGCGAGCCGCCGGCTCCGGGCACGCCGGCGCCGCCACGCCCGCACGCGCCGAGAGCGTCACGCGTTGAACCGCACGCTGCGGGCGGCCCGGTGGGCGCCCGCAGCGTCGGCGGTGCGGCGCACGGACGCGCTACGCGTTCCAGCCGGGGAAGCCGCCCGGGATCGGCGCCGCCGAATCGTAGGGCTCGCGCGTGAAGACGAAGGAGCCCAGGTCGAGATGGCTGACCGAGCCGTCCTCGCGGCGCACCGCGCGCAGCGTCTCGCCCGCGTAGTAGCCCTCGCGGCCGGTCCAGGTGCCGTCATGTTCCACGTGGAACCTTGATCCGCGGCCAGGACCGGTCAGCGGCCCGAGGTGCAGCTCGCGGCCGGAGCGCACCCGGAGCGCGAACCCGGCCGTACCCCAGTACCAGGGGCCCGCGAGGTCCAGCAGGTCCTGGTCGATGTCCTCGGCGGGCCGCCACGCGGTGGGGAAGCGGGGCTCGGCCTCCGCGGTGATCGCCAGCAGGTCCGCGGCGAGCGCGCTGACGGCGGGGCCCGCGGTGCAGTTCGTCAGCGCCAGCGCGCCCAGGCCGTCCGCCGGGCTCACCCACACCGCGGCGAGGAAGCCGGGCATCGAACCGGTGTGCCCGGCCAGGTCGCGGTCGTCGCGGCGCAGCAGTTGCAGGCCGAGGCCGTAGCCGCCCTCGGGGTCGGTGGCCTCGGGTGGCGCGGCGGGCAACCGCATCTGCTCGACCACCGCGGCCTTCAGCACCGCGTCGTGCCCCGACGCGAGGAACGCCGCCCAGCGGGCCAGATCGGCCGCGGTCGACCAGAGTTGGCCGGCCGGCGCCATCCGCCCGGTCTCCTCGACGGTCTCCGGCACCATCACGTCCGCCCACGGATGGACGGCGAAGCCTCCGGCGGCCGGAGCCTGCGGCAGCAGCGTGGTGCGGTGCATGCCCAGCGGGTCGAGGACCTCGGCGCGCAGCGCGTCACCCCACGGCGCGCCGCGCAGCCGCTCCACCAGCGCGCCCAGCAGGGCATACCCGGGGTTGGAGTAGTGGTGGCGGCGGCCAGGGCCGTGCTTGGCCGGCGCCGCACCCAGCACGTCGGCCAGCTCGGGCCGCAGCGCGCCGGGCGTGCGCTCCCACCACGGCGACGGCGTCTCGGAGGCCAGCCCCGAGGTGTGCGCGAGCAGTTGACCGACGGTCACCTCGCCCACCAGCTCGGCTGTCTCCGGCAGGTGCCGTGTCACCGGGTCGGCCAGGTCGAGCCGTCCTTCCTCGCGCAGCCGCATCACCAGCACCGCCACGAAGGTCTTCGTGATCGAACCGATCCGGTACTGCGTGTCCGCGTCCGGCGCGTGCCCCTCGATCATGCTCGCCGAACCGGTCCACACCGTCTGCCCGTCCCGCACCACCGCTGCCACCAGGGACGGTGTCCGCCCCTGCGCCTGTGCCGCGGCGACGCGGTGCGTCAGCCGCCTGCGGGTGGCCGGCAGCAGTTCGCCGGTGTCGTACGCCTGCGCGGAATCGGGACGGGGGAAGCCGGACTGCTGGTCTGTCACTCGTCGTTCGCCTCTCTGCCTGCACGGGTGGTTCGGTCTGCACGGGTGGTTCGGTCTGCTGGTTCCTGCCGGCCGTTCACGCGCCGCCCGCGTGGTCCTGCGCCTCGCGGAAGCGGACCGAGACGATCGGCATCCTCAGGGACCGTACTCCGGGAAGCAGGTGCGACACGGGGGCGAGCGCGTACAGCCCCCGGCCGCGCCGGTAGCGCAGGCTGTGCACGGACGCGATGCGCGACGAGGCGGCGGCCACCTTGCGGTACTCCGCGGTGTTCATGCCCCACTGCCAGCGCGGCGCGCGATACCGCCCGTCCGGCGCGTCGAGGGCGCCGGCCTGGTTCCGCGCGACCAAGGCCCGCGGCATGGCGTCGAAGAGGAAGCGGCCGCCCGGGAAGCGCTCGGCGCACGCGGCGATCAGGTCCTTGACGTCCTGCTCCGGCAGGTACATCAACAGGCCCTGGGCGGTGACCAGGACGTCCCGCCCCGGCAGTCCCGCCAGCTCGTCGGTCCAGCGCAGGTCGAGCGCCGAGCAGGCGAGGCTGCGGCGGCGCGGCGGATCGTCTGGCAGCAGCGCGCGGCGCACCTCGACCGTCTCCGGCAGGTCCACCGTCAGCCAGCGGACCCGTCCGTCGTCCACCCGCCAGAACTGCGTCTCCAGCCCCTCGCCGAGCGCGACGACCGTGCCGCCGGGACGCTCGGCGAGGAACCGGCGCACCTCGTCGTCCAGGCAGCGCACCCGCAGCGCGTGCCACTGCGCCATGGGGGTGCCGCCGAACCGCTCGAAGGGGTAGTCGATCCGGTCGACCAGCTCCACCGCGCGCGGGTCGTCGAGCAGCCGGGAGCCCTCCCGCCGGGCCTCGCCGGCCCGGTTGTACAGATTCCACAGCAGCGTCTCGGGGACGCCCTCCAGCTCGACCTTGATCCGGTCGTCCCCGCCGTCCCCGCCGTCCATGCCGTCCATGTCGTCCATGCCTCCAGGCTGTCAGAAGTGTTGACACCCTCCGAGGGCCGGGCGTAGACATCTCGTCGGTCAGAGAGCGCTCTCATGCAGTCGAGCGCATCGGTTCATCCCCCACGCACGAGCCGTCATCCGACACGTAGGAGCAACATATGAGGGTCACCCCACGCGGGCTCTCCAGTGTCCGTAAACGTTTCCGACGATCACCGCAGGGCATTCTGCTGCTGGCCATGGGGCTCCTCGCCGCAGCCTTCCTGTCGCTGGTGCCCACCGCCTCCCACGCCGCGACGCCCACCCTGCTCTCGCAGGGCAAGCCCGCGACGGCCTCGTCCGTCCAGGACCCCTTCACCGCGAGCGCGGCGGTGGACGGCGATCCGGGCACCCGCTGGTCCAGCGCCGCGTCCGATCCGCAGTGGCTCCAGGTCGACCTCGGCTCCTCGCAGCCGATCACCCAGGTCGTCCTCACCTGGGAGACCGCCTACGGCAAGGCGTTCCAGATCCAGGTCTCGGACAACGGTTCCACGTGGAACACGATCTACTCCACGACCACCGGCACCGGCGGCACCCAGACGCTCGCCGTCACCGGCACCGGCCGCTACGTGCGGATGTACGGCACCGCACGCGGAAGCCAGTGGGGCTACTCGCTCTGGGAGTTCCAGGTCTACGGCGGTTCCGGCGGCACCACGCCGCCCGCCACCTGCGCCACCACCACCGCGGCCCTCGGCAAGCCGGCCACCGCGTCCTCCACGGAGAACGCCGGCACCCCGGCCTCCGCGGCCTTCGACGGCAACGCCGGCACCCGCTGGTCCAGCGCGGCGTCCGACCCGCAGTGGCTCCAGGTCGACCTCGGCTCCTCGCAGGCCGTCTGCGGCGCCCAGCTGACCTGGGAGACGGCGTACGCGAAGGCGTACCAGATCCAGGTCTCGGACAACGGTTCCACGTGGAACACCGTCTACTCGACCGCCACCGGCCCCGGCGGCGTGGAGAACCTCTCCTTCAACGCCACCGGCCGCTACGTGCGGATGTACGGCACCGTCCGCGCCACCCAGTACGGCTACTCCCTCTGGGAGTTCACCCTGCTGACGCCCGGCGGCACCGGCACCACCACCCCGCCGCCCGGCGGTGGCAACGGCGACTGCCCCTGGGTGGGGTCCACCGCACCGGTGGCCACCCGCGTGCAGCAGGTCATGGCGCAGATGACCACCGCCCAGAAGGTGTCCATCCTGCACGGAAACAACAACGCGACCCCGTACATCGGCAACATCACCGGCATCCCGTCGCTGTGCATCCCGAACATCGGGCTGCAGGACGGTCCGCACGGCGTCGGCGACGGACTCGGCGGCGTCACCCAGATGCCGTCCGCCAACGCGTCCGCGGCGACCTGGGACAACGCCCTGGAGCAGCAGTACGGCGCCGCGATCGGCGCGGAGTTCGCCGGCAAGGGGGTGCAGGTCGCACTCGGCCCGACGCTGAACATCGTGCGCGACCCGCGCTGGGGACGCGCCTTCGAGACCTTCGGCGAGGACCCGTACCTGAACGGGCAGATGGCCTCCGCGGACATCCGCGGCATCCAGAGCCAGGGCGTGATGGCCGAGATGAAGCACGTGGCCGTCTACAACATCGAGAACCCGGCGGGCTCCGTCGTCGTGGACAAGCGCACCATGCAGGAGCTGTACCTGCCGGCCTTCCAGGCAGCCGTCCAGCAGGGCTCGCCGGCCGCGGCGATGTGCGCGTACAGCGTCGTCAACAGCGTGCCGGCCTGCCAGAACCCGGATCTGATGAACACCGGGCTCTACCAGCAGGCGAACTTCGGCGGCTTCATCACCAGCGACTGGGGCGGCACCCACTCGACGGTGGAGTCCGCGAACGCGGGCCTGACCGTGGAGATGCCCAACGGGTACTTCTTCGCGGACTTCCTCGCCCAGGCGGTGGCCAACGGCACCGTCAGCCAGACCACGCTCAACACCATGGTCAGCAGGCTGCTCACCCAGTTCTTCGCCTTCGGCCTCTTCGACAAGGCGCCGAGCGGCTCGCGCGACGCGACCGTCACCACCCCGGCGCACGTGCAGGTCGCCCTCCAGGGCGCCGAGGAGGGCGCGGTGCTGCTGAAGAACAACGGCGTGCTGCCGCTGTCCACCTCCACCACCCACTCGATCGCGGTGATCGGCTGGGACGGCGGCGCGGGCGTGCAGTCCATCGGCGGCGGCAGCGCCACCACGACCAGCTCCGGCACCGTCTGGCCGATCACCGGCATCCAGAACCGGGTCGCGGGCACCGGCACCACCGTCCAGTACAACGACGCGAACAACCTCGCCTCGGCGGTCACCCTGGCCCGCTCCTCCGACGTGGCGATCGTCTACGCGTCGGACAACTACGGCAACGAGGAGCACGACAGCACCACCCTCGACCTGCCGAACAACGGCGGCGGCAGCGTCAGCCAGAACGACATGATCGCCCAGGTGGCGGCGGCCAACCCGCACACCATCGTGGTGCTGAACAACAACTCGGCGATCAACATGCCGTGGCTGAACTCGGTCGCCGGCGTCTTCGAGGCGTTCTACCCCGGCCAGCAGATCGGCACCGCGATGGCTGCGCTGATCTTCGGCGACGTCAACCCGTCGGGCAAGCTGCCCGTGACCTTCCCCAAGTCACTGGCGGACGTGCCCGCGAACACCCCGGCGCAGTGGCCGGGCACCAACGGGCAGGTCCAGTACAGCGAAGGGCTGAACGTCGGCTACCGCTGGTACGACGCGAAGAACATCGCACCGCTCTTCCCGTTCGGCTTCGGCCTGTCGTACACCACCTTCGGGTTCAGCAACCTCCAGGTGGGGGCGCTGTCCGGAGGGAACGCGACCGTCCATGTGACCGTCACCAACACCGGCACGCGGGCCGGCACCGACGTGGCGCAGCTCTACGTCGGCGATCCGGCGTCCACCGGTGAGCCCGTGCACCAGCTGCGCGGCTACCAGCGGGTGACGCTCAACCCCGGCCAGTCGCAGACGCTGACCTTCACCGTCAGCACCCACGACCTGGCTTACTGGAACACCGGCAGCAACAACTGGACCACCGCCGCCGGCACCTACCAGGTCCTGCTCGGCGACTCCTCGCGGAACCTGCCGGTCAGCGGCACCCTCTCGGTGCCGACCACCGTCAACGGGGCGGTGGCCGCCGCCCTCAGCAAGGCGGAGACGGCGCCCGCCGCCACCGCCGCACCGCTCGCCCTGCCCAACCCGCACGGCATGAGCAGCCCGGTCGGCAAGCGGGTCGGCTGGACCTACGACCCGAACGCGGCCGCCGGCACCGCCTGGACGGCGACCGGCCTCCCGCCGGGCGTCTCCCTGGACGCCGCCGGCCGCTTCACCGGCGCGGCCGCCGCACGCGGCACGTATACCGTGACGGTCACCGCGAAGAACACCGCCGGAGCCACCGGCGCGGCCACCTTCGTCTGGACCGCCACCTGATCCCGGCGTGATCCCCGACCCGATCCCCACCTGATCCCCTCCTGACCAGCGGGTGAACCGCACCGGCGCGACCCCGGCCACCCCCGTGCCCGCCAGGCACGGGGGCGGCCCCTTTCCGCACCTGGCACCAGGGCTCCCCGCCGTGGAACAGTCGTGCCATGAGCGATGCGGTACACGCACTTCTGAACCGTTTCCTCGGCGGCCTGCGCGAGGCGGTGCCGCTGACCGCCCTGTGGGCGCACGGCTCGCTCGCCCTGGGCGACTTCCAGCCCGGCCGCAGCGACCTCGACATGATCGCCGTCGTCGCCGCCCCCGTCACCGGCCCGCAGCGCACCGCGCTCGGCGCGCTGCACGCCCGGCTGGACGCCGAGGAGCCGCTGGCCGCGAAGCTGCACTGCTCGTACGTCGTGGTTGAGGCGATCGGCGATCCAGCCGTCAGCCATCTCACCTGGGCGCACCGGGAGCTGACGGCGCGTCCGGTCACCGAGGTGAGCCGGCGTGAGCTGCACACCGGCGACCACACGCTCTTCGGCCCGCCGCCCCGCGCGCTCCTCCCGGAGGTCTCCGACGCCGAGCTGGCCGCGTTCGTCCGCACCGACCTGCGCACCTTCTGGCTGCCCGCCACCGCCATGCCCGTCCGCTGGCTCCAGGACGTGTGGGTCGACCTCGGCCTGCTGACGGTGGCGCGCGCCACCGTCACCCTCGACGACGGCCGGCTGATCACCAAGGGCGAGGCCCTCGACGTCCTCGCCCGGCTCGGCGCACCGCCCGCGGTGGTCGCCGACATCCGCGCCCGCCGCTACGGCCGGCCGCTCCCGCTGCCCGCCCACCGGCGGCTGCGCCGGGCGCAGGCGGCCCGCGCGTTCGCCCGCGCGCGCATCAAGGCGACGCTGACCGGCGCGTCCGGAGCGTCCTGACGCCGCTGTCAGTGGCGTCCGGCAGGCTGGAACCGCCGGCCCGGACGGAGCCGGCACCTGCGACGGAGGTGCACGCCATGAGCGAACCGGCCATGCCCGAGGGCACGCTCGACGCCCGCTACAGCGATCCCAGGGCGGAGCCCAGCCGGTGGGAGGAGGTCCGCGAGGCGCTCGACACCGCGCAGACGTACTGGCTGACGACCGTGCGGGCCGACGGCCGCCCGCACGTCACCCCGCTGATCGCGATCTGGGACGCGTCCGCCCTGCACTTCTCCACCGGCGAGCGGGAGCAGAAGTCCCGCAACCTCGCCGCGCACCGCCACGTCGCCCTGACCACCGGCGCCAACGCTCTCGACGAGGGCCTGGACGTCGTCCTCGAAGGTGAGGCGACCCGCGTCACCGACACCGCCCGCCTGGAGCACCTCGCCGCGGCCTGGCTGCGCAAATACGGCGAGGTCTGGCGGTACGAGGTCCGCGACGACTCCTTCTGGCACCCCGGCGGCGGCCTCGCCACCGTCTACGCCGTCCGACCCGCCGCCGTCCACGCCTTCCGCAAGGGCCCCACCTACGCCCAGACCCGCTGGACCCTCGACTGACGCGGCGGCTTCCCGCCACTCCGGACGCCGCCGGACGCCCGCCTGACGCATCGCACTAACCTCGGGCCATGATTGTGTGGCTCAACGGGACCCACGGCGCGGGCAAGACGACGACCAGCGCGCTCGTACAGCAACTGATCCCGGACTCACGGGTGCTCGACGCCGAGAAGGTCGGCGAGACGCTCATGGACATCAGCCCGGGACTGCCCGGCACCGACAACTTCCAGCACTGGCCGCCGTGGCGGCAGCTCGTCGTCGAGACCGCCCACCGGGTACTCGCCTACACCGGCGGTGTTCTGGTGATGCCCATGACCGTCCTGGTCGAGCCGTACTGGCGCGAGATCAGCGCGGGCCTCGCCCAGTACGCCATCCCGGTGCGGCACTTCGTCCTGCACGCCGACCAGGCGACGCTGCGCGGGCGCATCGAGGGGGACGCCCTCCTGGGGCCCTCCACCTTCCGCCTCAAGTACCTCGAGCCCTACGCCGAGGCGGCGCGCACCTGGCTGCACAGCGAGGCGGAGGTCGTCGACACCACCCACCTCACCCCTGCGCAGGCCGCGCGGCGGGTGGCGGAGGCCGTCACGGGGTGAGGGGGCGTGGGCGGGCTCGGCGGGTGGTCGCGGGGCGTCAGTCGAGGCAGAACTCGTTGCCCTCGATGTCCTGCATCGCGATGCACGACTCGTTGAAGCCGTCGGCACGCAGCACCTGCACGAGGCTCGCGCCGAGCGCCAGCAGCCGGTCGCATTCGGCCTGCAGCGCGGCGAGCCGCTCGTCCCCCGCCAGCCCGGTGCCGACGCGCACGTCGAGGTGCACCCGGTTCTTGACGACCCTGCCCTCGGGAACCCGCTGGAAGAACAGCCGCGGCCCCTCACCCGAGGGGTCGACGCAGGCGAACGCGGAGCCCTGGCGCTCCGCGGGCAGCGAGCGATCGAACGCGTCCCATGAGGCGAACCCCTCCGGCGGGGGCGGCACCACGTACCCCAGCACCTCGCACCAGAAACGAGCGACGCGCTCCGGCTCCGCGCAGTCGAAGGTGACCTGGAACTTCTTGATCGACGCCATCGGGCCACCATAGTGGCGCCGGCGGCTCTCCGCGCGATCCGTCAGCGGGATCAGCGGTCGCCGCGGCGGTCTTCGGCACGGTCTTCGAGGCGGGCGTTGAGGCGGGCGGCCTGGCGGGTCAGGTGGTCGCGCTCGGCGAGGTTCGGCGCCAGGTGGGCCGCCTCGGCGTACAGCCGTGCCGCCGCCGCCAGGTCGCCGTCGCGCTCGTGGAGGTACGCCGCCACCGCGGTGCGGCGGGGCAGGGAGGCGTCCAGTGCGGCGAGCGCCGCCAGGCCGGCGCGCGGTCCGTCGGCCTCCCCGACGGCGACCGCGCGGTTGAGCCGGACGACCGGACTGGCGGTCAGGCGGGTCAGTTCGTCGTACCACTCGACGATCTGCACCCAGTCGGTCTCCTCGGCGGTGGGCGCGTCGGCGTGGAGGGCCGCGATGGCCGCCTGGGCCTGGAACTCGCCCAGCCGGTCGCGGGCGAGGGCCGCCTGCAGGATCTCGACGCCCTCGGCGATCGACGCGGTGTCCCACCGGCCGCGGTCCTGCGCGGCGAGCGGCACCAGGCTGCCGTCCTGCGCCGTCCGGCCCGCGCGCCGGGCGTGGTGGAGCAGCATCAGGGCGAGCAGCCCCGCCACCTCGGGGTGGTCGATCACCGCCGCGAGCTGCCGGGTGAGCCGGATCGCCTCGGCCGCGAGGTCGACGTCGCCGGAGTAGCCCTCGTTGAAGACCAGGTAGAGGACGCGCAGCACGGTGGCGACGTCGCCGGGCTGGTCGAGCCGCACCTCGGAGACGGTGCGTTTGGCCCGGCTGATGCGCTGCGCCATCGTCGCCTCGGGCACCAGGTAGGCGCGGGCGATCTGCCGGGTGGTCAGGCCGCCCACCGCGCGCAGCGTGAGCGCGACGGCCGAAGCCGGCGTCAGCGAGGGGTGCGCGCACAGAAAGTAGAGCTGGAGCGTGTCGTCCACCGCGGTCGCGGACCCCGGCGCCGGCTCCTCACCGACGCGGGTCTCCCGCCGGCGGCGGGCCGCGTCCGCGCGGGTGGCGTCGAGGAACTTGCGCCAGGCCACCGTGACCAGCCAGCCCTTCGGGTCCCGCGGCGGGTCGGCGGGCCAGCCGCGGACCGCTTCGACCAGGGCGTCCTGGACGGCGTCCTCGGCCGCCGCGAAGTCGGCTCCGCGGCGGACGAGGACGGCGAGCACGCCCGGCGTGAGGCTCCGGACCAGCGCCTCGTTCATCGACGCGTCACTCCGTGATGGTGGGGTGCTCGCCCAGGAACGGCCGGAGCTCCAGCCACTCGTGGATCGGCCGCCCGCCCGCCCCGGGAGCGGCCGACAGCTCCCCGGCCAGCTCGACGGCGCGCGCGTAGCTGTCGACGTCGATCACCATCCAGCCGGCGATGAGGTCCTTGGTCTCGGCGAACGGGCCGTCGGTGACCGGCGGCCGCCCCTCGCCGTCGTACCGGACGAAGGTCCCCTCCGGGGAGAGCGCCTGGCTGTCGACGAACTCCCCGGTCCCCTCGAGCCGCGCCGCGAAGTCGTTCATGTACCCCACGTGGGCCGAGATCTCCTCCGGCGTCCACTTCGCCATCGGCACATCGTTGACCGAAGCCGGGGCGCCGCGGTAGTGCTTGAGCAGCAGGTACTTGGCCATCGTCGCTCTCCTCGCTCGTGCGACCCTCGTGGTCGCGTTCACCGCGGGGACGGAGCCGGCCACGGGTTCTCGACACCGCCGCCGAGTCTTCCCCATGCTCCCCGGCCCCGGCCGGCGCCGCGCGAGCCACACACCGCGACCTCAGGTCTGGGCCATGTCCACGAAGCGGGAGTAGTGGCCCTGGAAGGCGACCGTGATGGTCGCGGTGGGGCCGTTGCGGTGCTTGGCGACGATGAGGTCGGCCTCGCCGGCGCGGGGGGACTCCTTCTCGTAGGCGTCCTCGCGGTGCAGCAGGATCACCATGTCGGCGTCCTGCTCGATGGAACCGGACTCGCGCAGGTCGGAGACCATCGGGCGTTTGTCGGTGCGCTGTTCGGGGCCACGGTTGAGCTGGGAGAGCGCGATGACCGGCACTTCGAGCTCCTTGGCCAGGAGCTTGAGGTTCCGGGACATGTCGGAGACCTCCTGCTGGCGGCTCTCCGCGCGGCGCGAGCCGCCCGACTGCATCAGCTGGAGGTAGTCGATGACGACGAGCCGCAGGTCGTTGCGCTGCTTGAGGCGGCGGCACTTGGCCCGGATCTCCATCATCGACAGGTTCGGCGAGTCGTCGATGTACAGCGGTGCCTCGGTGACGTCCGACATCCGGCGCGCGACCTTCGTCCAGTCGTCGTCGGTCATCGTGCCGGAGCGCATGTGGTGCAGCGCCACCCGCGCCTCGGCGGACAGCAGGCGCATCGCGATCTCGTTGCGGCCCATCTCCAGGGAGAAGATGACGCTCGGCATCTTGTGGGCGATGGAGCAGGTGCGCGCGAAGTCCAGCGCGAGGGTGCTGTTGTGGGTGGGCACCATCGAGCGTGTCGCCAGGTAGAGGTGGCGCGGGTTGTCCACCTCGACGCAGCGCACCGGGACGCTCTCGATCTCGCGCACCTCGGTGATGAACCGGCGGGTGCGCCCGGCCGTGGTGAAGGCGACGGTGTGGACGGTGGCGGGCTCGCCGGTACGGCCCCGCACCCGCCTGGCCGTGGTCCGGCACCGGTGGCCGAGGCTCGTGAGCAGTTCACTGACGCTCTCGGCCAGCGCGCGGCCGCTCACCGCGAGCCGCGCCGAGCCGGTCGCGGTGACCGTGCCGGCGGAGTCGAGCAGGCCGCGCAGCAGTTCCGTGCGCTGGGCGGCCGACGCCCGCAGGTATGCCGCGGGGATCGCCCCCTCCCCGTCCGCCGCGCCCGCCTCGGCCCCCAGCCGGACGCCGAGGGTGTGCGGGGAGACGGGCAGCTCCCGATCGGGGAGCTCCAGGGGGGTGGCGTTGACGACCGAGTGGTTGAGCCGCCGGTCCGCCGGACCGGTGCACCGCAGGGTCGCGGCGATCTCCTTGGTGGTCCTGACGGCGCCGCCGTCCTGCCGGGCCGACCGCCGCGAGGCGCGTGTCTCGGTGAGCCACTGGTGATCCGCGTCCGCGACGACCTTGGTGCCGTCGTCGAAGGTGACCTCGTAGCAGGGGCGGCCGGTCATCACCTCGGTGGTGGCGACGATCCGGGTCGGCTGTCCCTCGGCCGACAGCAGCAGGTCGCCGACCTGGACCTCGCCCATGGTGGTCCAGCCGCCGGGGGTGGGGAGCGGGGTGTCCAGGGCCAGCGCCTTGCCCATCGCGGGGCGGGCGGCGATGACGATCATCTGGCCGGGGTGCAGGCCGTTGGTGAGGGAGTCGAGGTCGGTGAAGCCGGTGGGGACGCCGGACATCTGGCCGCTGCGGGAGCCGATCGCCTCGATCTCGTCGAGCGCGCCCTCCATGATGTCGCCGAGCGGGAGGTAGTCCTCCGAGGTGCGCTGCTCGGTGACCGCGTAGATCTCGGCCTGCGCGTTGTTGACGATCTCGTCGACGTCGCCGTCGGCGGCGTACCCCATCTGCGTGATCCGGGTGCCGGCCTCGACGAGGCGGCGCAGCACCGCCCGTTCGTGGACGATCTCGGCGTAGTACTCGGCGTTGGCCGCGGTGGGCACGGCGTTGACGAGCGTGTGCAGGTACGGGGTGCCGCCGACGCGGGCGATCTCGCCGCGCTTGGTCAGCTCGGCCGCGGTGGTGATGGGGTCGGCGGGCTCGCCGCGGGCGTAGAGGTCGAGGATCGCGCTGTAGATGGTCTCGTGGGCGGGGCGGTAGAAGTCCGCGCCCTTGAGCACCTCGACGACGTCGGCGATGGCGTCCTTGGACAGCAGCATGCCGCCGAGCACGGACTGCTCCGCGTCGAGGTCCTGCGGGGGGACGCGCTCGAAGCCGCCGCCGTCGGAGAAACGGCCTGCCGAATCGTCCTGGTTGTTCTTCTTGCGGAAGGGACTGACGGCGGGGCGGCCGTCGGACGCCATCTCCGCCCAGTGGTCGTCCGCGGGTTCGGGTTGGGTCATGCCGCCACCTCCCTCCCGTCCGACCGGTCCGGCCGGACCCCGCGTGCGGGTGCCACTCTTTCACGTCCCAGCCGGAGACTTATTGCCCCACCCGAGCTTCGCGCGCGGCGGGTCGGGGAGCGTCCACGGTAGGCCCCCGGAGCACCTGCACCAACCCGGTTATCCACAGGGCATGTGGACAGCCACCGCATACCTGTGGAGAACTGCCCCCAACCTGTGTACAGCCCTTGGGACAGCGCTGTGGACAAGCAGTTGATCGCCCCGGCCGACCGCCTCCGACCTGCATGTTCTTCATCCATAGGCTGTGCAGGAGAAAAACTTTTTGCCTCGGATCAAGATCGCCACAAACGACGCGGAGGAGATCACTCTACGCAGTCATCTGTAATGACCAGACTCACACTTCACCTCTTACTTGTGGACGACTACGCTGTCTCCCGTGAACCCGGTCACGCAACCCCCCGCACCCTCGCGGCAACAGGGCCCCACCGGCCCCCTGCGCACCGTCCGGCGACGGCACGACCGCGAGATCCTGGCACTGGCCGTGCCCGCGTTCGGCGCTCTCGTCGCCGAGCCGCTCTTCGTCATGGCGGACAGTGCCGTCGTCGGCCACCTCGGCACCGCGCAGCTGGCCGGCCTGGGCGTCGCCGCCGCGCTGCTGACCACCGCCGTCAACATCTTCGTCTTCCTCGCCTACGCCACCACCGCCGCGGTCGCCCGCCGGGTCGGCGCAGGCGACCTGCCGGCCGCGCTGCGCCAGGGCATCGACGGCATCTGGCTGGCGCTGCTGCTCGGCGCCCTCACGATCGCCGTGGTGCTGCCCGCCGCACCCGCCGTCGTCGACCTCTGTGGCGCCTCGCCCACCGCGGCCCCGTACGCCGTCACCTACCTGCGGATCAGCACGCTCGGCATCCCCGCGATGCTGGTGGTCCTCGCCTCCACCGGCGTCCTGCGCGGCCTCCAGGACACCAGGACGCCGCTCTACGTGGCCGTCGCCGGCTTCACCGCCAACGCCGGGCTCAACGCCGTCCTGGTCTACGGCGCCGGCCTCGGCATCGCGGGCTCGGCCTGGGGCACGGTCATCGCCCAGAACGGCATGGCCGCGGTCTACCTGTGGGTGGTCGTCCGCGGCGCCGCCCGCCAGGCCCGGGACACACCGGGCGAGGGCGCCGGCCGCGCGGAGGTGTGGGCGCTGCTGCGCCCCGACGCGGCCGGGATCAGGGCCTGCGCCCGCGCGGGCGTGCCCCTGCTGGTCCGCACCGTCAGCCTGCGGGCGGTCCTGGTGATCGCCACCGCGGTGGCCGCGGGGCTCGGCGACACCGAGATCGCCGCCCACCAGATCACCCTCACCGTCTGGTCGCTGCTGGCCTTCGCCCTGGACGCGATCGCCATCGCCGGCCAGGCGATCATCGGCCGCTACCTCGGCGCGCAGGACGCCGAGGGCGCGCGGGCCGTCTGCCGCCGCATGATCCAGTGGGGGGTGGCGTGCGGAGTCGTGCTGGGCCTGCTGGTCGCACTCGCCCGCCCGCTGATCGGGCCGATGTTCAGCTCCGATCCGGCGGTGCGGGACGCGCTGTCGGCCGCGCTGCTCGTGGTCGCCCTGGCGCAGCCCGTCTGCGGGGTGGTGTTCATCCTCGACGGCGTGCTGATGGGCGCGGGCGACGGTCCGTACCTGGCCTGGTCGATGCTGCTGACGCTGGCGGTCTTCGTGCCCGCCGCGCTGGCGGTGCCGGCGCTCGGCGCGGGACTCACGGCGCTCTGGTGGGCGATGGCGCTGATGATGCTGACCCGGCTGGTGGCGCTGTCGCTGCGCGCCCGCTCCGGCCGCTGGCTGGTCACCGGCGCCGCTCGCTAGGCCGCCCCGCGGACACGGCCCGGACACGGCGGAGGGCCGGCCACCCCGTGCGGGGTGACCGGCCCTCGATGTTCCACGTGGAACAAACAGACCAAGCGGAACGAGCCGAACAAACGGCGTGCCTTACGCGGCGACGACCTCGATGTCGAGGACGGCCTCGACCTCGGCGTGCAGTCGCACCGACACCTTGTGGGCGCCGAGCGTCTTGATCGGCGCGGCGACCTCGACCCGGCGCTTGTCCACTGCCGGGCCGCCCGCGGACTTGATCGCCGAGGCGATGTCGGCCGGGGTGATGGACCCGAAGAGACGGCCGGTGTCACCGGCGCGGGTGCTCAGCTTGACCTTGACGGACTGCAGCTGCGCCTTGACGGCGTTCGCGTCGTCGAGCGAGTGGATCTCGCGGATACGACGCGCACGGCGGATCTGCTCGACGTCCTTCTCGCCACCCTTGGTCCACGCGATGGCGAAGCCACGCGGGATCAGGTAGTTGCGGGCGTAGCCCGGCTTGACGTCGACGATGTCGCCTGCGGCGCCCAGGCCGCTGACCTCGTTGGTAAGGATGATCTTCGACATGCTTCGGTCACCCTTCCTTATCGAGCGGTCGAGGTGTACGGCAGCAGTGCCATCTCACGGCTGTTCTTCACTGCCGTGGCGACGTCACGCTGGTGCTGGGTGCAGTTGCCGGTCACGCGGCGGGCACGGATCTTGCCGCGGTCGGAAATGAACTTCCGCAGCATGTTGGTGTCCTTGTAGTCCACGTACACGGTCTTGTCCTTGCAGAAGGCGCAGACCTTCTTCTTCGGCTTGCGCGGGGGCGGCTTCGCCATGGTGACTTTCTCCTATGCGATCAAGAAGTGGGGTGGATCCGCCCTAGAAGGGCGGCTCGTCCGAGTAGCCGCCGCCTGAGGAGGAGGAACCGGAGCCGCCGCCCCAGTTGCCTCCGCCGCCCTGCCCGCCGGCCGGCGCGCTGGTGGCCCAGGGGTCGTCGGCGGGAGCACCGCCGCCGCCCTGCTGACCGGAGCCGCCGCTCCAGCCGCCGCCACCCTGGCCCTGGCCGCCGCCACCGCCGTAGCCACCCGGCTGACCGCCGCGGCTCGCGCCGCCGCTGGTCTTGGTGACCTTGGCCGTGGCGCTCCGGAGGCTGGCGCCGACCTCGTCGACATCCAGCTCGTAGACCGTCCGCTTGACGCCGTCGCGGTCGTCGTAGGACCGCTGCTTCAGGCGGCCCTGGACGATGACGCGCATACCGCGCTGAAGCGACTCAGCGACGTTCTCCGCCGCCTGCCGCCAGACCGAGCAGGTGAGGAAGAGGCTCTCGCCGTCCTTCCACTCGTTGGTCTGACGGTCGAAGGTGCGGGGAGTGGACGCGACGCGGAACTTCGCGACCGCCGCACCGGACGGGGTGAATCGCAGCTCGGGGTCGTCGACGAGATTGCCGACGACCGTGATGACGGTCTCGCCTGCCATTGGGATGACCTCTCGACTGGCTGTGGGCTGTGCTGGTGACTGCTACTCGGAGTCCGGACTAGTGCAGTTCCGGACGGAGGACCTTGGTCCGCAGCACCGACTCGTTCAGGTTGAGCTGACGGTCCAGCTCCTTGACGACCTCAGGCGTGGCCTTCAGGTCGACGACCGAGTAGATGCCCTCGGGCTTCTTGTTGATCTCATAGGCGAGACGACGACGGCCCCAGGTGTCGACCTTCTCCACACTGCCGCCGCCGTTGCGGACGACGGACAGGAAGGACTCGATCAGGGGGGAGACAGCGCGCTCCTCAAGATCGGGGTCGAGAATGAGCATGAGCTCGTAGTGACGCATAGGGAACCCACCTCCTTTGGACTCAGGCGGCCACGGCATTTCCGTGGCAGGAGGGTTTGTGCTTTGCGTCGCAACGGTAGCGCGGGGCACTGACAACGCCGCCCGGCTTCCCCACCCGAAAGAAGAGGAGGTGACCGGACCACGGCGACACGCCCGGCAGACACCGGTGCAGACCGTACAGGCTACCCGCAACCGCCCCCCGGGTTGAAATCCGCCCCCGGATGCCCGCAATCTGTACACATCGGGTGTGTAAGGCGCTACCGGGCGCCACGACTCCGTCACGGAGGTGCCCCATGGCACAGCAGCACGCTGCACGGACTCACCACTTCACCTTCAACACCGACGGCCGGCCGCATCCCCTGGAGAACACCCTGGTCGCCGTGACCGCGGTGCTCGGGATCATCGCGGTCAGCACGGCGGCCTTCCACAGCCTGCACGTCCTCACCTCGTGGACGGGCCTCGTGGGCATCCTGACCGGCGCCTACGGCCAGTTCATCTCGGCGACCACCGCGGAACGATTCGTGCTGATCATCAGCCTGGGGATGTCCGGATTCGGCTTCTATCTCGCGATGGCCCACGGCGGCCTCTGGTAGCGGTGACACCCGCTCGGGCAGTAGCGGCCAGGCTCCCCGTGCACAGTAGGCTTCGGGCCAGTAAGCCCGCAGTCGTGAGCATGGGGAGCGCCCCGCATGAGCCTGACCCTGAGGACCATCAGCCGCGAGCAGCATCTGGCGTACATCCAGAGCCTGCCCGCAGCGAGCCACTGCCAGGTCCCGGCATGGGCTGATGTCAAGAACGAGTGGCGCTCGGAGAGCCTCGGCTGGTTCGACAAGAAGAGCGGCCACATGGTCGGTGCGGGGCTGGTCCTGTACCGCCAGCTCCCCAAGGTCAAGCGCTACCTCGCGTACCTGCCCGAGGGCCCGGTCATCAACTGGTACGCGCCGAACCTCGACGAGTGGCTGCAGCCGATGCTCGCCCACCTGAAGTCGCAGGGCGCGTTCACCGTCAAGATGGGCCCGCCGGTCATCATCCGCCGCTGGGACGCCACCGCCGTCAAGGCCGGCATCGCCGACCCGGACGTGAAGCGGCTGCGCGACGTCGAGGCCACCTTCATCGAGCCGCGCGCCTTCGAGGTCGCCGACCGGCTGCGCCGGATGGGCTGGCAGCAGGGCGAGGACGGCGGCGCCGGCTTCGGCGACGTCCAGCCGCGCTACGTCTACCAGGTCCCGCTGGAGAACCGGTCGCTGGACGACATCCAGAAGAACTTCAACCAGCTGTGGCGCCGCAACATCAAGAAGGCCGAGAAGGCCGGCGTCCAGGTGGTGCAGGGCGGCTACGACGACCTGCCCGAGTGGCAGCGGCTGTACGAGATCACCGCGGAGCGCGACCACTTCCGGCCGCGGCCGCTGGCGTACTTCCAGCGTATGTGGAAGGCGCTGAACACCGAGGACCCCAACCGGATGCGGCTGTACCTGGCGGTGCACGACGGCGAGGCGGTGGCCGCGGCCACCATGCTGACCGTCGGCCGGCACGTCTGGTACTCGTACGGCGCCTCGGCCAACCACAAGCGCGAGGTGCGCCCGTCCAACGCGATGCAGTGGCGGATGCTCCGCGACGCGTACGCCATGGGCGCGAGCGTCTACGACCTGCGCGGCATCAGCGACTCCCTGGACGAGACCGACCACCTCTTCGGTCTGATCCAGTTCAAGGTGGGCACCGGCGGCCAGGCTGCCGAATACTTGGGCGAGTGGGACTTCCCGCTGAACAAGCTGCTGCACAAGGCACTCGACATCTACATGTCGCGCCGCTGACCGGCCGACTCTCCTGGACTGAAGTCCGGTGGCACCCCGAAAGGAAGGGTCTGACCAGGCCATGGCGCTCACCCTGTACGTCGACACCGCGCGCTGGCGCGCCCACCAGCAGTCCGTGGTGGACCAGTTCCCGGGCATCGTGCCCGTGTGCAAGGGGAACGGCTACGGCTTCGGCCACGAGCGGCTCACCGGCGAGGCGACACGGCTGCGCGCCGACATGCTCGCCGTCGGCACGACGTACGAGGCCGCCAGGATCAAGGACTTCTTCAGCGGCGACCTGCTGGTGCTGACGCCGTACCGGCTCGGCGAGGAGCCGGTGCCGCTGCCCGACCGGGCGATCCGCTCGGTCTCCTCGGTGGAGGGCGTGCGCGGCCTGGTCGGCGCCCGGGTGGTCATCGAGGTGATGAGCAGCATGCGGCGCCACGGCGTCGCCGAGGACGACCTGGTGAAGCTGCACACCGCGATCGACGACGTCCGCCTTGAGGGCTTCGCCATCCACCTGCCGCTGGACCGCACCGACGGCAGCGACGCGGTGGAGGAGGTCTTCGCGTGGATGGAGCGGCTGCGGGCGGCCCGGCTGCCGCTGCACACCATGTTCGTCAGCCACCTGAAGGCCGCCGAGCAGGCCACGCTCCAGCAGCAGTTCCCGCAGACGCGCTTCCGGGCGCGGATAGGGACACGGCTGTGGCTGGGCGACCACGACGCGACGGAGTACCGCGGCGCGGTGCTGGACGTCACCCGGATCGCCAAGGGGGAGCGGTACGGCTACCGGCAGGAGAAGGCCGCGGCGGACGGCCACCTGGTGGTGGTGGCAGGCGGCACCTCGCACGGCGTCGGGCTGGAGGCGCCCAAGGCGCTGCACGGGCTGATGCCGCGGGCCAAGGGCGTCGCGCGGGCCGGCCTCGCCACCGTCAACCGCAACCTGTCCCCGTTCGTGTGGGCGGGCAAGCAGCGCTGGTTCGCCGAGCCGCCGCACATGCAGGTGTCGATCCTCTTCCTGCCGGGCGACGTGGCGCCGCCCGCGGTCGGGGACGAGCTGGTGGCGCATCTGCGGCACACCACCACGCAGTTCGACCGCGTGGTGGACCGCCACCCCGCCTAGGGTCCGCCACCCCCGGCACGGTCACCGGCCGCGTAGCCGCCTGAAGAGGCGCTACGCGGCCGCCGCGTGCTTGGGCTCGTGCGGCTCGGGGCCGAGGACGAAGACGTCGTCCGCGCCGTCCAGCGGGCCGCCGGCCGGGTCGTCCTCGCCGCCCTGCCGCAGCACGTCGTACTCGGGCAGCAGGATGTCGCGCACCACGATCGCGCTCAGGTAGAGCACGCCCAGCAGGTGCACGCCGATGGCCAGGTGGTAGGCGTCTGCGGTGAGGCCGTGGTGCTTGGCGCCGGTGACGTACGCGAGCCGGTACCAGATGCCCAGGAAGTAGATCACCTCGGCGCCCTGCCAGATGAGCAGGTCCCGCCAGCGCGGCCGGGCCATCACGGCCAGCGGCAGCAGCCACAGCACGTACTGCGGCGAGTAGACCTTGTTGCTCAGCACCAGCGCGGCCACCGCCAGGAAGGCCAGCTGCCCGAGCCGCGGCCGGCGCGGGGCGCACAGGGCGAGCCCGGCGACCGCCGCGCAGAGCAGCAGCATCAGCGCGGTGCCGAAGGCGTTGACGGAGTCGATGGTGAAGACGTGGCCGGAGCGCTCGCTGATGATCAGCCAGAGCGAGCCGTAGTCGGTCGGCCGGGACCGGCTGAAGGAGTAGAACTGCGCCCAGCCGGACCTGGCCCAGACGATCACCGGCAGGTTCACCACCAGCCAGGCGCCGACGGCGCCGCCCAGCGCGACGGCGAACTGCCGCAGCCGTCCGGCCCGCAGGCACAGGAAGAACAGCACGCCGATCAGCAGCACGGGGTAGAGCTTGGCCGCGGTGGCCAGGCCGATCAGCACACCGGCCCAGCCGGGCCGGCCGCGCGACCAGAGCATCAGCCCGGCCGCGGCGAGCGCCACCGCGAACAGGTCCCAGTTGACGGTCGCGGTCAGCGCGAGCGCGGGGGACAGCGCCACGAAGAGCCCGTCCCACGGCCGGCGCCGGGTGGTGCGCGCCACGCACACCACCAGCACGACCGCGCAGACCATCAGCATCCCGGCGTTGACCGCCCAGTACGTCTGCGCGCTGTGCTGCGCGGAGCCGTGCGGGGTGAGCCAGGACGCGACCTCCATGAAGAGCCCGGTGAGCACCGGGTACTCCAGGTAGTGCAGGTCGGCGGAGCCGCTCATGCCCGTCGGGATCCTGTCGAAGTACGGCACCAGGTCGGTGGAGAAGCCGCGCTGGGCGTACAGGTGCGGGATGTCGGAGTAGCACGCGTGGATGTACTGCGGGTCGCCGGGCTGGAACCAGGCGCCGGAGTAGCAGGACGCCTTCTGGACCATGCCGAGCGCGAACATCCCGATCACGACCAGGACCATCACCCGCAGCGGGTTCCACCAGTGGTGGCCGGCCGCCCTGGCCCACCGCCCGGCGGGGCCGCCGATCAGTTCGCTGCCGGACACGGCCAGCGGGTCCTCGTCCGTGGGGCGGACGGAGAGCTCTCGCTGGTCGTCCTCTTCGCGGTCGCGCACGCTCGTCATGGCGCCATCCTGCCGTACGCGACTGTGCGCGCGAGAGCCCCTGTGGCCTCGATTCGTCACAGGGGCTCTGAACGGCGCTGTCCGGTCCGCGGCCGGACTGCGGGCCCCGTGCGGGGCCCGCGGATCAGCCTCCGCCGCCGTTGGGGTGGTTCGGGTTGTTGGGGTTCCTGCCCGTCGGCTGGCCGGTGGGTGTCGTCGTGTCGGTGGGCGTCGGCGTGGTGCCGCAGTTCTTGTCCCACGGGAAGCACGGCGTGGTCGGCGTGTCCGTCGGGGTGGTCGGCGGCGTGTCCGTCGGGGTGGTCGGCGGCGTGGTGGGCGGCGTGGTCATCGTCGGCGGCGGCGTGGTCGGCGTCGGCGTCGTCTCGGTCGGGGAGGGCGTCGGGCTCGGCACGTTGCCGTAGATGAGCTTGCCGACCGTGGTGGAGGGCTTCTGGAACGGCGTCTTCGGCACGTTTCTGGTGAGGACGGAGTTCATGTAGTCCTTCCAGATCTGCGCCGGGAAGGAGTTACCGTGAATCGTCGGCGCGCCACCGGTCCCGTACATCTTCAGGAACGGGTTGTTGAGCGCCTTGCCGGTCTTCGGGTCGACGTGCGTCTGGTCGTCGCGCCGGAACATCACCACGGTGGTGGACAGCTGCGGAGTGAAGCCGTCGAACCAGGCCGACTTGTTGTCGTCGGTGGTACCGGTCTTGCCGGCCGCGGGACGGCCGCCGTCGAGCTGCGCGGTGGTACCGGTGCCCTTCTTGATCACGTCGGCGAGCATCCCGGTGATGGTGTCGGCGACGTTGGCGTCGAACGCGACCTTGGGCTTGGCCCTCTTGTCGGTGTCGTGCTGCCAGATCGGTTCGCCCCCGTGCTTCACGAGCTGCACCGAGAAGGGCTCGTTCTGCTCACCGTGGTTGTCGATCGTGGCGTAGGCGTCGGCCATCCGGATCGCGCTGGGCGAGGAGGTGCCGATCGAGTACGTGACACTGTTCTTGTAGTCGTCCAGCGCGTTGTGGCTGGTCGGCACGAGGCCGGCGGCGAGCGCCGCGTTGTGCACGAGGTCGGTGCCGACGTCCTCGCCGAGCTGGACGAACGGCGCGTTCAGCGAGCGGTCGAGCGCGTCGCGCAGGGTGACCCGCGGGAAGTTGTCGCCGTCGTCGTTGGGCTGGTACCAGGGCTGGCCGTCGTTATTGTACCAGGGTTTGCCCTGGTACGTCATGATCTGCTGCTTGTTCTTGCCGCTGAACACGCTGTCCGGCGAGACCGGGGTGCGCTGGTCGTCGGTCTGGCTCTCCCCCAGGTCGGGGTTGCGCACGCCGTGGGTCATCGCGGCCGCGAGCACGAACGGCTTGAAGGTCGATCCGACCTGGGCGCCGGTCTCGTCGGCGTTGTTGGTGAAGTGCTTGGTGTAGTCGGTGCCGCCGTACAGCGCCAGGATCGCGCCGCTCTGCGGGTTCAGTGACGCCCCGCCGAACTGCACGAACTTGTCCTTGTCCGGGTCCGCCTTGTCGCTCTTGTCGACATGGGTGCCACCGGGCTTGATGTGCGCCGCCTGGACCTTCTTCACCGCGGCCTCGAGCGCGTTCACCTTCGGCTTCTCGAAGGTGGTGTGGATCTCGTAGCCGCCCTGGGTGAGCTGGTCCGGGGTGAGGATCTTGTTGTTGATCAGGTAGTTCTTGGCGGTCTCGACGAGGTAGCCGACCTGGCCTGCCAGCTGCGCGTTCTTGGTCGGCGTCTTCGGCATCGGGTATGCGGCGTACTTCGCGCGGTCGGCGGCCGACAGCCTGCCGTCCTGGACCTCCTGGTCCAGGATCCAGCCCCAGCGCTCCTTGGAGTTCTTCAGGTTGTTCGCCGCGGTGGCGTCCGGGTCGATGTCGGTGTTGCCGGCCGGGTCGTAGTACGTCGGGCCCTTGAGCAGCGCGGCCAGGAACGCGGACTGGCTCGGGTTCAGCTTGGAGGCGTCGATGCCGTAGTACGTGCGGGCCGCGGCCTGGATGCCGTAGGCGTTGCGGCCGAAGTAGGAGGTGTTGAGGTAGCCCGCCATGATGTCGGTCTTCTTCAAGGTCGCGCCGACCTTTATGGAGATGAAGAGTTCCTTGAACTTCCGGCTGAAGGTCTGCTGCTGGGTGAGCCGGGTGTTCTTCACGTACTGCTGGGTGATGGTCGAGCCGCCCTGGGTCTCGCCGCCGCGCGCCATGTTGTAGACGGCGCGGGTGATGCCCATCGGGTCGACGCCCTTGTCGGTCCAGAACGTCTTGTTCTCCGCGGAGACCACGGCGTTCTGCATGCTCTTCGGGATGGCGTCGATGTCGAGGATCTGGCGGTTGACCTCACCGCCGGTGGCGACCATCTGCGTGTTGTCGGCCCAGTAGTAGACGTTGTTCTGCGCGGTCGCGGCGAGGTTCTCGTCCGGCACGCTGACCATCGCGTAGGCGATGCCGACCAGGCCAACGAGGGCGCCGAAGAAGCCGATGCACACCGCGGTCACCTGGCGCCAGGACGGCATCCAGTGGCGCCAGCCGTCCTTGCCGAAGCGCGGGTAGTCGATGAACCGCTTCTTGGCCGGGCGTCGTCCCGCGCCCCGGCCGGCCCGCCCTGGGCCGGTGGCCCCGGGACCGGCGGGTCCCGCGGCGCGGCGCCTGCCCGCGCCGGCGCCGGGGCGTCCCTGGGCCGCGCGGCGTGCGGCCGCGCGCCCCTGGTAGGGCTGGTCGTCGGCGGCGGGGCCGCTCGGCGAGCCCGTCGGCATGCCGCTAGGCGATCCGGATCCGGCCGGGGGACCGCCGGCGGCCCGACGGCCGCCGGACGGAGGGGGTGTCGGCTGCTGCCCCGCTCGCCGTGCGGCAGCGCGGCCGCCGGGCGGCGGCGACTGCGGCGGCGGCTTGCGACGGTGCTCGCTCATGAACAGCTACTCCTCGACAGGCGGGATCGCCTGCAGGTCCTCGATGACGTTCGGGTCGGGTCCCCCTGCGCGCGACCAGGTCAAGTCGCACCGCACCGAGGATCAAGACGCACGCCGGCGTCGCAGGGTTCCCGGTGCTTCGCATGGCGAACAGAGTACGCAGGATCAAAAGACGCAGGATCCGCAGGTTCGTCGCAAAAGGGATACATGGGTGCTCACAGGTTCGGCGATGTGATGCCGGTCACCGCGCCGCGCCTTGCATGATGTGTCGAGCCGTTCTATCGTCCAGATGTATCGACTCGATACATCGGGCCGAGACAGTCTGGAACGAACATGCTGGACACGGTAGCCACACGGCCGGGACCCCCGGCGGTGGACCGCTCGACACGCGGACGAGGGGACGAGGGATTGAGCAAGCGCTCCGGAATCCTCGAATTCGCGATTCTCGGTCTGCTGCGTGAGTCCCCGATGCACGGCTACGAGCTGCGCAAGCGGCTCAACACCTCACTCGGGGTGTTCCGTGCCTTCAGCTACGGGACGCTCTATCCCTGCCTGAAGACGCTGGTCATCCAGGGGTGGCTGGTCGAGGAGACGGCACCGGACGGCGACACGCCGGCCGCGCCGCTCGCCGGCCGGCGAGCGAAGATCGTCTACCGGCTGACGGCCGCGGGCAAGGAGCACTTCGAGGAGCTGCTCGCCGCCTCCGGCCCGGACGCCTGGGAGGACGAGCACTTCGCGGCTCGTTTCGCCTTCTTCGGCCAGACGTCGAAGGACGTCAGGATGCGAGTCCTCGAAGGGCGGCGCAGCCGCCTGGAGGAACGCCTGGAGAAGATGCGCGCCTCGCTCGCGCGCACCCGTGAACGGCTCGACGACTACACGCTCGAGCTGCAGCGGCACGGCATGGAATCGGTGGAACGCGAGGTCCGGTGGCTCAATGAGCTGATCGAGACCGAGCGGGCCGGACGCGTGGTGCGCCCGACCGCCGAGCGGGACGACAACGACAACCATCAAGAGAACGGCGGCCGACCCGGAGACCGGGGAACCGCGTGACGATTTCACAAGGAGCAACCGGTATGGGTTCGGTTCGCGTAGCCATCGTTGGCGTAGGCAACTGCGCCACGTCGCTGGTGCAGGGTGTCGAGTACTACAAGGACGCCGACCCGGACAGCAGGGTGCCTGGTCTCATGCACGTGCAGTTCGGCGAATACCACGTGCGTGACGTTGAGTTCGTGGCCGCCTTCGATGTCGACGCGAAGAAGGTCGGACTCGACCTCGCGGACGCCATCGGGGCCAGCGAGAACAACACCATCAAGATCGCCGACGTGCCGCAGACCGGTGTGACCGTGCAGCGCGGCCACACCCTCGACGGCCTCGGCAAGTACTACCGCGAGACCATCGAGGAGTCCGACGAGGCCCCGGTCGACATCGTCGAGATCCTCAAGGACCGCAAGGTCGACGTCCTGGTCTGCTACCTGCCGGTCGGTTCCGAGGCCGCTGCGAAGTTCTACGCGCAGTGCGCCATCGACGCCAAGGTCGCGTTCGTCAACGCCCTCCCGGTCTTCATCGCCGGCACCAAGGAGTGGGCGGACAAGTTCACCGAGGCCGGCGTGCCGATCGTCGGCGACGACATCAAGTCCCAGGTGGGCGCGACCATCACGCACCGCGTGCTGGCCAAGCTCTTCGAGGACCGCGGCGTCGTCCTCGAGCGCACCATGCAGCTGAACGTCGGCGGCAACATGGACTTCAAGAACATGCTCGAGCGTGAGCGCCTGGAGTCCAAGAAGATCTCCAAGACGCAGGCCGTCACCTCGCAGATCCCCGACCGCGAGCTGGGCGCCAAGAACGTCCACATCGGTCCCTCGGACTACGTGCAGTGGCTGGACGACCGCAAGTGGGCGTACGTCCGCCTCGAGGGCCGCGCGTTCGGCGACGTCCCGCTGAACCTGGAGTACAAGCTGGAGGTCTGGGACTCCCCGAACTCCGCCGGTGTCATCATCGACGCCGTGCGTGCCGCGAAGATCGCCAAGGACCGCGGCATCGGCGGCCCGATCCTCTCCGCGTCCTCGTACTTCATGAAGTCCCCGCCGGTGCAGTACTACGACGACGAGGCCCGCGACAACGTGGAGAAGTTCATCCGCGGCGAGGTCGAGCGCTGAACCGCCGTACCGCCTGTACTGCTGGTATCGCTGAACCGCTGAACCGCTGACGTCGCCGCTGCGACGACGGCTCTGATCGGTGTCGAGGCCCCGGGTCGTGTGCCCGGGGCCTCGTGCGTCGTGTGAGGGTGTGTCCATGGCTGTCGTCCGCGATCTGCGCGTGCTGCTGCGGTTGCCGGACTTCCGGCGCCTGCTGGCGGTGCGTCTGCTGTCCCAGCTCTCCGACGGCGTCTTCCAGGTCGCACTGGCCGCCTACGTGGTGTTCTCCCCGGAGAAGCAGACCTCGCCCGGCGCGGTCGCCTCCGCGATGGCCGTACTGCTGCTGCCCTACTCGCTGCTCGGCCCGTTCAGCGGTGTGCTGCTGGACCGCTGGCGCCGGCGCCAGGTGCTGCTCTACTGCAACGCCCTGCGCGCGGTCCTGTCCTGCGCCACGGCCGCGCTGATCCTGCTGCACGTGCCGGACTGGCTGTTCTACCTCTCGGCCCTCTCGGTGACCGGCGTGAACCGCTTCGTGCTGGCCGGGCTGTCCGCCGCGCTGCCCCGGGTGGTGGCCGGGGACCAGCTGGTGACGGCGAACTCCCTGTCGCCCACCGCGGGAACCCTCGCCGCGACCGCGGGCGGCGGTGCCGCCTTCGTCGTCCATCTCTTCCTGTCCACGGGCGCGGCCGCCGACGCCGCCACCGTCCTCCTCGGCGCCGTGCTGTACGGCTGCGCGGGTCTGTCCGCCCTCACCCTCGGACGCGATCTGCTCGGCCCGGACCTGCGGGGCGCCGGGCCGCGGTTCGCCTCGGCTCTCGCCTCCACCGCCCGCGGCCTGGGCGAGGGGCTGAACCACCTTCGGGAGCGCCCGGCCGCCCGGCAGGCCATGGCCGCGGTGACCGCGATGCGGTTCTGCTACGGCGCCCTGACCGTCACCGTGCTGATGCTCTGCCGCTACGCCTGGTCCTCGCCGACCGACGACGACCGGGGGCTCGCCCTGCTCGGGCTGGCCGTCGGCCTGTCGGCGGCCGGGTTCTTCGTGGCGGCGCTCGTCACGCCCTGGGCCGGCGCCCGGTTCGGCCCCTCGGGCTGGATCGCCGGGTGCGCGGCGGGATCGGCTGTCCTGCTCCCGCTGCTGGCCGTGGGCTTCGACATGACTCCCCTGATGCTGGCCGCCTTCGCACTCGGCTTCACGATGCAGGGCGCCAAGATCGCCACCGACACCATCGTGCAGTCGACTGTCGACGACGGCTTCCGCGGCCGGGTCTTCTCCCTCTACGACGTCGCCTTCAACGTGGCGTTTGTCGGAGCGGCGGCGGTCTCCGCACTGGTGCTGCCGGCGGACGGCCGCTCCGCCACCCTGATCGCCGGCCTCACGCTGATCTACGCCGCGGTGGCGGTCGCCGTACTGCGGGTCGGACACCGGACGCGAGCCGCCGAGGCACGCCCGTAGGCCGATGTTCCACGTGGAACATCGCACGGCGCGATGGGCGCGATGAGTGCGGAGGGGTGGCGGGGCCGGCTCCGCGGTCGCGGGAGCCGACGCGAGGGATGGCGATGTTCCACGTGGAACATCGGGCGGCTCGGCGGCGACCGGCCTCAGTTCTGCGCCGCCCACCAGTCCCTGAGCGCGGCGATGGCCGCCTCCTCGGCGAGGGGCCCGTGCTCCAGCCGCAGCTCCAGCAGGAACTGGTACGCCTTGCCGACCACGGGGCCCGGCTTGACGTCCAGGACCTCCATGATCCGGTTGCCGTCCAGGTCCGGGCGGATCGCGTCCAGCTCCTCGCGCTCCTGCAGCTCGGCGATCCGTGCCTCCAAGCCGTCGTACGTCTGGGAGAGCGCGGCGGCCTTGCGCTTGTTGCGGGTCGTGCAGTCGGAGCGGGTGAGCTTGTGCAGCCGTTCCAGCAGCGGGCCACCGTCCCGGACGTAGCGCCGCACCGCGGAGTCGGTCCACTCCCCGCTGCCGTAGCCGTGGAAGCGCAGGTGCAGCTCCACCAGCCGGGAGACGTCCTTCACCTGCTCGTTGGGGTACTTCAGCTGGGTCATCCGGGCCTTGGTCATCTTCGCCCCCACCACCTCGTGGTGATGGAAGGAGACCCGGCCGTCGGACTCGAAACGGCGGGTGCGCGGCTTCCCGATGTCATGGAGCAGCGCGGCCAGCCGCAGCACCAGGTCGGGACCGTCGGTCTCCAGGTCGATGGCCTGCTCCAGCACGGTCAGGGTGTGCTCGTAGACGTCCTTGTGCCGGAAGTGCTCGTCACGCTCCAGGCGCAGCGCGGACAGCTCCGGCAGCACCCGGTCGGCCAGGCCGGTCTCGACGAGCAGCCGGAGCCCCTTGCGGGGGTGGTCGGAGAGGACCAGCTTGTTCAGCTCGTCCCTGACCCGCTCGGCGGAGACGATCTCGATGCGGTCGGCCATGGCGGTCATCGCCGCCACCACCTCCGGCGCCACCTCGAAGTCCAGCTGTGCGGCGAAGCGGGCCGCGCGCATCATCCGCAGCGGATCGTCGGAGAAGGACGACTCCGGGGTGCCGGGCGTCCGCAGCACCCGCGCCGCCAGGTCGTCCAGACCGCCGTAGGGGTCGATGAAGTCGGCGTCGGGCAGGGCGACGGCCATCGCGTTGACCGTGAAGTCGCGGCGGACCAGGTCCTCCTCGATGGTGTCGCCGTACGACACCTCGGGCTTGCGCGAGGTACGGTCGTACGCCTCGGACCGGTAGGTGGTGACCTCGATCTGGTAGCCGTCCTTCATGCCCCCCACCGTCCCGAAGGCGATGCCGACCTCCCAGACGGCGTCGGCCCAGGGCCGCAGGAGCTTCAGGACCTGCTCGGGCCGAGCGTCGGTGGTGAAGTCCAGGTCGTTGCCGAGTCTGCCGAGCAGGGTGTCCCTGACCGAGCCGCCGACGAGCGCGAGCTGGAACCCCGCGTCGCGGAAACGGCGGCCGAGGTCCTCGGCCACCGGCTCGATGCGGTGGCGGGCCTGCGGATTCTGGGCGGCATTGCTGGCATTCGGCACAACGTCAAAGGGTACGGGTCGCCGGGCACCGGTGGCGCCCTGGTTCTCACTGCCCCGACTACTGCCACTACGGGACTCCGCAGCACTTCGGCACAGCGCGGCTCGTTAACATGCCAGCACGCACTTCCGAGGGACGACCGACAAGCGATGACGACGAGGGACGGGCGAACGCGCGTGGGCGAGGCGGCACAGGCACCCGGGACACCTCCGTCGGTCAGCCGCCGGAGGCTGCGGGTCACGGCGCTCCTGACGGGCGCCACGCTGCTCGCTGGGCTCCTCCAGGGCCTCCAGGCCACCGGCTCACAGGCACAGGTGCCGACCAGGGCGCCGGCGAAGGCAGCGGCGGCCACCGGCTCCCACACCGCCACGCTCGCCCTGAACGGCCTGACCCCGCGGGTGCCCACCAAGGACGACTCGGTCACGGTCACCGGGACGATCGTGAACCACGCCAAGGTGAGGATCACCCAGGCCCACGTGGGACTGCGGGTCGGCCCCGGCGGACCGCTGGCCTCCCGCAGCGCCATGAAGAGCGCCGCGGCCCGCAGCGGCTACGTCAGCGCCCAGGACGGCGACGACATCCCGGACCACACCGCGGACCTGGCGGACATCCCGGCCGGCGGCATCGCCTCCTTCAGCCTGAAGGTGCCCGTCAGCGCCCTCTCGCTGGGCTCCACGGGCGTCTACCAGCTGAGCGTCGCCCTGGAGGGCTGGACCTCGGTCGAGCCCTGGGAGCACGTGCTCGGCATCAAGCGGACCTTCCTGCCCTGGTACGCCGACGGCGAGAGCGCCAAGCCCACCCAGCTGACCTACCTGTGGCCGCTCACCGACCGGCCGCACATCGCCGCGCGCGGCGACACCGACTCCCAGCAGAATCCGATCTTCCTCGACGACGACCTCGCCCCCGAGCTGGCGCCCGGCGGCCGGCTGCAGGTGATGGTCGACCTCGCCAAGGACCTCCCGGTCACCTGGGTCATCGACCCGGACCTGCTCGCCACGGTCGAGGCGATGACCAAGGGGTACCGGGTCGCCGGTCCCGGCGGCGACGTGACCAGGAGCACCCCGGGCACCGGCGCGGCCCTGGCCACGCAGTGGCTGAACTCGCTGAAGACGGCGGTCGTCGGCGACCAGGTGGTGGCGCTGCCGTTCGGCGACCCGGACCTGGCCTCGCTCGCCCACCGCGGTGCGCACGTGAGCGGCAGCGCGGCCCAGCTGAAGACCGCCGGCGAACTGGGCCGGATCACCGTCGACACCATCGCGGGAGTCCACTCCAGCGGCGACGTGGCCTGGCCGGTGAACGGCGCACTCGATCCGTCCATCGTGGCCACGGCGCGCGGCGGCGGGGCGAAGCGGATCATCGCCCGCAGCGACACCTTCCCCGAGAACAGCCTGTCGCACACGCCGACCGCGGCGCGGCCCATCGGCGGCGGCACCACCGCGGTGGTCTCCGACGTGTCCCTGTCCACCGCCTTCGCCGGCGACATGCTCTACGCGCAGAACGCCGACCTGGCGATCCAGAGCTTCATCGCGCAGACGCTGATGATCACCATGCAGGCGCCGCAGGAGCAGCGCACCCTCGCGGTGGTCCCGCAACGCCGCCCCACCGTCGCGCAGGCCCAGGCGATGGCCGAGGCGATCCACGACGTGGACGGCAGCCCGTGGGCGCAGACCGTCGACTTCGACACCGCTGCCAAGGCCAAGCCGGACGCGCGCGCCTCGCACCGGGTGGCGCCCACATCCGCATACCCGAAGACGCTGCGCAAGCAGGAGCTGCCCACCGAGACGTTCAAGCAGCTGGCCGCCGACATGGGCACCCTCAACAACTTCGTGGTGATTCTCACCATCAAGGACCGCGTGACGGTGCCCTTCCGCAACGCGATGCTGCGGGCGACCTCCACAGGCTGGCGGCCCGATCCGCAGAACGCCGCGGCCGCCGCGAGCCCTCCGGACGCCAAGAGCTACCTGGACTCGATCGGCGTGTACCTCAGCGAACTCGTCGACGCGGTGCACATCCTGGACAAGCCGACTGTCCTGACGCTCTCGGGCCGCAGCGGCACCATCCCGGTCACCGTCAAGAACGAGCTGAGCCAGCCGGTCACCGGACTGGTGCTCCGGCTCACCTCCAACCAGGACATCCGGCTGGAGATCAAGAACAACCAGCAGTCGATCACCATCGACGGCGGCCACACCCGTACCCTGAAGTTCCAGACGACGGCGAGTGCCAACGGCAAGGTCGGGATCAGCGCCGCCCTGTACACGCAGGACGACAAGGTCTACGGCTCGAGCGTGATGACGTTCGCCGTCAAGATCACCAAGGTGACCGACCTGGTGATGCTCATCATCGCGGCAGGACTCCTCCTGCTGGTGCTGGCGGGCGTACGGATCTACCGTCAACGTAAGCGCCAGGCCGCTGCGGACGGCGGCGGCGACGGAACAGAGGACGACGGCGACACCGGTGGGAACGACGGCGGCGGAGGCGACGGCAGCCAGGCCGACGGCAAGGATCCCGGGCAGCCGGGTGACCCTGCCGCTGACACCCGGCAGGAAAGCCCGAAGCCGTCCCCGGCAGGTGAGAAAGTGGACGGATAGCCGGCGGACAATAAGGTGGGGCACTGATGAACGCGCCGTATGACGGTGATCGCGACTCTGCGGGCCAGATGCCTCCCTCGCCCGAGCAGCGTCCCACGCCACCTGACCCGTATCTGCAGAACACCTATGCCTACGATCCGTACCAGGAGCAGGACCCGACGGCGCAGGACCCGGTGGACGACGCGCTGTACGACCGGGCGGCGCATCCGCCGCCCCCGCCGTCGCCCGACGGCGGCCAGCACTGGCAGCAGGCGTCCTACCCGCAGATGCCTTACGGCGACGTGCCGTCGACGCAGTACACCGGCGTGGACGGGCTGGTCGGCCAGGCGCGCCCGGAGGAGCAGCAGTACGACGCCTACGACCACCTCTTCCGCGACCAGCGGCAGGACGGCTACGCGGAGCCGCAGCAGAACCCCCAGCAGCCGAATCCCCCGCAGCAGGACCTCCAGCAGCAGGGCGACCCGCAGCAGCAGTACCAGCAGCCCTACCAGCAGCCGGCGTACGACCCCCGCCAGGCGTACTACCAGCAGCCGCAGCAGGGGTACTACCAGCAGCCCGGCTACGGCCAGACCTACCACCAGCCGGCGGACAACACCGGCACGGGCTTCTCCGAGCCGGTCTACGGCGAGCCCGCCTACGGGCCCGCGGTGTACTACCAGGGCAGCCAGTACCTCGGCCCCGACTACGGCGACCCCCAGTACGCCGCCCAGCAGCAGTACGCCCAGCCGGGCTACGCCGACCCGCGCACCGGTCAGCCGTACCAGCAGCAGGGTGTGCCGCAGGCACCGCCGGACGTCGACCCGGGTCCACCCACCGGGCCGGTGCCGGTCGTCCCGCAGGACGGCACCGGGCAGATCCCCGCGGTCGCGCCCGCCGCCTCGCCCGGCCGGGCCGGCGGCATCCTGAAGTCCAGCGCCCTGATGGCCGCGGGCACCCTGGTCTCCCGTGTGACCGGCTTCATCCGCACGCTGGTGATCGCCGCCGCGATCGGCGTCGCCACCCTCGGCGACTCCTACGCCGTCGCGAACACGCTGCCCACGATGATCTACATCCTCACCATCGGCGGCGGCCTGAACTCGGTCTTCGTCCCGCAGCTGGTGCGCGCGATGAAGGACGACGACGACGGCGGCGCCGCGTACGCCAACCGGCTGCTGACCGTCGTCATGGTGATCCTCGGCGGCATCGTCGCGATCACCGTGGTCGGCGCGCCGCTGCTGATCAGGCTGATGTCCGCGAAGATCGCCGACAACCCCGACACCTACAGCGTCGCCATCACCTTCGCCCGCTACTGCCTGCCGACCATCTTCTTCATGGGCGTGCACGTGGTGATGGGCCAGGTGCTCAACGCCCGCGGCCGCTTCGGCGCGATGATGTGGACGCCGGTGCTGAACAACGTGGTGGTGATCTTCACCTTCCTGATGTTCATCTGGGTCTACGGCTCCTACAGCACCACCCGCATGGACGCCACCACGATCACCCCCGAGGGCACCCGGCTGCTGGGCATCGGCACGCTGCTCGGCCTCGTCGTCCAGTCGCTGGCGATGCTGCCCTACCTGCGGGACGCGGGCTTCAAGTTCCGGCCGCGGTTCGACTGGCGCGGCCACGGGCTGGGCAAGGCCGCCAAGCTCGCCAAGTGGACGTTCTTCTTCGTGCTCGCCAACCAGGCCGGACTGATCGTCGTCACGCAGCTGGCCACCTGGGCCGGCGCCGACGCCGACAAGAGCGGCTACCAGGGCACCGGCATCACCGCCTACAACAACGCCCTGCTGATCTGGCAGATGCCGCAGGCCATCATCACCGTCTCGGTGATGGCGGCCGTGCTGCCGCGGATCTCCCGGGCCGCCGCCGACGGCGACATCACCGCGGTCCGCGACGACATCTCCTACGGGCTCCGCACCTCGGCGGTGGCGATCGTGCCCGCCGCCTTCGCCTTCCTGGCCCTCGGCGTGCCGATGTGCGCGCTGCTCTACGCCAGCACCGGCGCCGAGTCCGCCCGCAACATCGGCTTCATCCTGATGGCGTTCGGCGTCGGGCTGATCCCCTTCTCGGCCCAGTACGTCATCCTGCGCGGCTTCTACGCCTTCGAGGACACCCGGACGCCCTTCTACAACACGGTGGTCGTCGCGGCCGTCAACGCGGCCGCCTCGGCTCTCTGCTTCCTCGTGCTGTCCCCCCGCTGGGCCGTGGTCGGCATGGCGTTCTCGTACGGCCTGGCCTACTCGGTCGGCGTCAGGGTGGCCGCCAAGCGGCTGCGCGAGCGGCTGCGCGGCGACCTGGACGGCCGCCGGGTGCTGCGCACCTACGCGCGGCTGACAGGTGCCTGCGTCCCCGCGGCGGCCGTCGCCGGGATCGCCGTGTGGTTCACCAGCAGGGCGCTGGGCAGTGGAGCCGTAGGAGCGCTCGCCTCCCTCGTCGTCGGCGGCGTGCTCCTGATCGGGCTGTTCCTCGCGGCCGCCAAGCGGATGCGGATCGAGGAGATGACGGCGATGCTCGGCATGGTGCGAGGCCGTCTCGGCCGCTGATCCCGAGCCCGAGCGGCCCGCGAGCGTGTCGCGCACCCTTCACGCCCCACCGCGTGTCGTGCAGAGAGCAGGAGTGCGGGCACAATTGTCTTCGGCTTGATGTGGGATCGCGCAACGGATGGGGAGGCAGGAACGACGGTGGCGGATCGGAGCACGGCCGCCGTCGGTGTGGCCAACGAGGGCGGCGAGGCATCGCCCTCCGTCCGGCAGGGCGGGGCCACATCCGACGGCGCGACGACGGACGACCAGACCAGCAGCAACGCCACGGCCGACAGGACACCCGAGGAGCAGCCGGCACCTGCCTCTCCAGCAGCAGCCGAAGTGCCCACGGGCGAGGGGGAAGCGATCCCGGAGGACGCGGCGGCCCCCGACGCCGGGAGCGAGGGCGCGGACCCCGATGAGACGTCAGCAGCCGATGCCGCGACCGGTGCTGACGCCGACGGCCCGGCGGAGGAAGGGGAGCACGGCACGTCCGACGGATCTCCCGAGGACCCGGCTGAGGCCACCGCTGAGCACAAACCTGAGGACAAGCCTGGGGACGGTGCCGACCCGACACTCCACGTGTCGCGCCACGACGCCGCCGAGGACACGACCGCCGTCGTCCAGACCGTCGACCCCCCCGAACCTGAGCTCTCGGCGGCCACCGTCGAGCTGACACCCGCCCGGGAGCCTGCCGCCGAGCCGGCGGTCGAGCCCGCGGTGAAGCCGGTCGTGCGGAAGCCCCCGCGGGAGCTCCACAGCGGTCACAAGCTCGCCCGCCGCTACCAGTTGGAGGAGTGCGTCACCCGCGTCGACGGCTTCAGCAGCTGGCGCGCGGTGGACGAGAAGCTCCGCAGGGCCGTCGGCATCCACCTGCTGCCGGCCGACCATCCGCGCGCCCGCGGTGTGCTGGCCGCCGCCCGCTCCGCGGCGCTGCTCGGCGACCCCCGCTTCGTGCAGGTCCTCGACGCCGTCGAGGAGGACGACCTCGTCTACGTCATCCACGAGTGGCTGCCCGACGCGACCTCGCTGGCCGACCTGCTCGCCGCAGGCGCGCTGGAGCCGCACGAGGCGTACCAGATGGTCAGCCAGGTCTCCCAGGGCATGTCCGCCGCCCACCGGGAGGGCCTGGCCCATCTGCGGCTCGACCCGGGGGCCGTGCTGCGCACGGTCTCCGGTCAGTACCGCATCCGTGGCCTCGCGGTCACGGCCGCGCTGCGCGGCCTCACCTCCGACCGGCCGCAGCGCCAGGACACCGAGTCGATCGGCGCGCTGCTCTACGCCTGCCTCACCCAGCGCTGGCCCTACGAGGACGACGCACACGGCATGGCGGGCCTGCCCAAGGGCGTCGGCCTGGTCGCTCCCGACCAGGTGCGGGCGGGTGTCCACCGGGGGCTGTCCGAGGTCGCCATGCGCGCCCTGGTGAACGACGGGGCGACCGCCTCCCGCGAGGAGTCCCCCTGCACGACGCCGGAGGAGCTGGCCAAGGCGGTGGCGGGGGTTCCCCGCATCCGGCCGCCCGAGCAGCCGCCGGCCTACCAGCAGGCCGTCTTCCAGGCGCCGGCCCCGCCGTCCCGCGGTGCGGGTCGCGCGCCGATGGCCGCCCAGGCACCGCCGCCCACCCTGCCCGGCCGCACCGGACGCGCCCTGAAGTGGGCCGTGTCCGCGCTGGTGATCGTCGCCATCGGCCTCGGCAGCTGGCAGCTGGCCGACACCCTGAAGTCGCGCGAGGACCAGTCCACCCGGACTCCGCCCACCGGGCAGAAGGCCGGTCAGGACCCGACGCACGCCGCTCCCCAGCGGTTCAGGATCGCCGGCGTCAAGGACTTCGACCCGCTGGGCGACAGCAGCGAGAACCCCACCATGGTCGACAGGGTCGACGACCAGGACATGACGACGTACTGGCAGACGAGCTGGTACACCACCGCGGACTTCGGCGGCCTCAAGGACGGCGTGGGCGTGATCCTCGACCTGGGGAGCGTCAAGAAGGTCAGCGCGGTGAAGGTCTCCCTCCTGGGGACAGGCACCTCGGTGGACCTGATGGCGGCGGCCGACGGCACCTCGGGCGAGCCCACCGCGCTCGACAGCTTCCACAAGGTCGCGAACGGATCCGGCACCAGTGTGACGCTGAAGCCGGGCTCCAAGGTGAGCACGCGGTACCTCCTCGTCTGGCTCACCCACCTCCCGCCGGACTCAGACGGCCATTTCCGTGGCAGGATCGCTGAGATCAACGTCACGGGCTGACGGAGCGGAGGGAGAGCCTGGCCGTGGAGGGAAACCCGCTGGGCGAGGTCGCTGACGCCGATCTGCTCTCCCGACACGTCGCGGGGGACCCCGAGGCGTTCGGGGAGATCGTCCGGCGTCACCGCGACCGGCTCTGGGCGGTGGCGCTGCGGACCCTGGGGGACCGCGAGGAGGCCGCCGACGCCGTCCAGGACGCCCTGGTGTCGGCCTTCCGGGCCGCCCATACCTTCCGTGGCCAGTCGGCCGTCACGACCTGGCTCCACCGGATCACCGTGAACGCCTGCCTGGACCGGGCCCGCCGGGCCGCCTCTCGCCGCACCGCTCCGGTCGCCGACGAGGAGAACTTCGAGACGCTCCTGGAGCCGCACGAGTCCGCCGAGGCTCCCGCGGAGCGTGGCGAACTCCATCGCGAACTGGTGGCCGCTCTGGCCACTCTGCCGCTGGAGCAGCGGGCCGCGTTGGTGCTGGTCGACATGCAGGGCTACCCGGTGGCCGAGGCGGCCGAGGTGCTGAACGTCCCCACCGGCACGGTGAAGAGCAGATGCGCCCGCGGTCGCGCCCGGCTGCTGCCCCTTCTCACCCATCTGCGCCTCGACCCCGCGGGTAACGGTGATCACGGCGGGGGAAGGAACCGGACGGAGGGGACATCCGTCACAGAGACGGGATCGGAGCAGAGCGGAGGTGGCCACCGATGACGTCGACGACGGGCGAGGACCCGCACCCCGAGGTCGAGGAGATCTCCGACTACTCAGAGCGGCTGCTGCCGCCTGAGCGCAGCGCGGAGGTCCGTGCGCACCTCGACGGCTGCCCGCTCTGCGCGGAGACGCTGGAGTCCCTCAAGGAGATCCACGATCTGCTGGGCACGCTGCCCGAGGAGCGGATGCCGGCCGACGTGGCCGGGCGCATCGACGCCGCTCTGGCCGCCGAGGCGCTGCTCGACTCGCTCCTGCCGCATGTTCCACGTGGAACATCGCACGATGAGCCCGGGTCCGGACCGGATCGGCTGCGCGATGTTCCACGTGAAACATCGCTCGCTCCCGGCGGTCGTCCACCTGCGCCCACCGGGCCGGGCCGTACCGGCTCCACCCGTGTCCCGCGGGGTGCCCGCCGCCGCAGGGGGCTGATGGTCACCGCATACGCCGCCGGCGTCCTGGCACTGGGCGCAGCGGTCTACGGGATCGCCAGCACGGGCAGCGCCTCCCATGCGTCCCTGGACAGCGCCAAGCGGGACAGCGGTGTGGGGACGCCCGACGTCGCGGCGTCGGTCCACGATCTGCTGGCGCAGCAGACCCCGGCGGCCGGCGGGGAGAGCGCCGCCTCCGGCAGCGACCGCGGCAACACCCCCATGCTGGAGAAGACGCCGCACCCCGACATCGCGCCGGCCCAGCCCGCCGCAGTGCCGTCCTGTGTCCTGCTGGCCACCCATCGCTCGCAGGCCCCCCTCGCCACGCAGCGCGAGATGTTCCGGGGCGCCGACGCCTACCTCGTCGTGCTGCCGCATCCCGCGGACAGCTCACAGGTCGACGCCTTCGTGGTGAACGCCTCCTGCACCGCGTCCAGCCCCGGCACGGTGCTGTTCCAGGCCAGTTATCCCCGTTAGGTCTTTCGAGGTTCTGGTACGTGAGCGGCGCGCCGCTCCGGGGAATGCGGGACCCGTAGGATCCGTTAGGCAGGACGAGAGTCCAGCCAGGGCCCCCGAAGCAGTTCGCAGAGACGAGGAAGACTTCCGTGAGCGACGTCCGTAACGTGATCATCATCGGCTCGGGGCCCGCGGGGTACACCGCGGCGCTCTACACGGCGCGCGCCTCTCTCAACCCGCTGGTCTTCGAAGGTTCGGTGACCGCCGGCGGCGCGCTGATGAACACCACTGAGGTGGAGAACTTCCCGGGCTTCCGCGACGGCATCATGGGTCCCGACCTCATGGACAACATGAGGGCGCAGGCCGAGCGCTTCGGCGCCGAGCTGATTCCCGACGACATCGTGGCCGTAGACCTGTCCGGCGACGTGAAGTCCGTCACGGACTCGGCGGGCACGGTGCACCGGGCGAAGGCCGTGATCGTCACCACCGGCTCCCAGCACCGCAAGCTGAACCTGCCGAACGAGGACCAGCTGTCCGGCCGTGGCGTCTCCTGGTGTGCCACCTGTGACGGCTTCTTCTTCCGCGAGCACGACATCGCCGTGATCGGCGGTGGCGACACCGCGATGGAGGAGGCCACCTTCCTCTCCCGGTTCGCCAAGTCGGTGAAGATCGTGCACCGCCGGGACAGCCTCCGCGCCTCCAAGGCGATGCAGGAGCGGGCGTTCGCCGACCCGAAGATCTCCTTCGTCTGGGACAGTGAGGTCGCCGAGATCCACGGAGACGGCAAGCTCTCGGGGCTGACCCTGCGCAACACCACGACCGGTGAGACGTCGGAGCTGCCCGTCACGGGACTGTTCATCGCGATCGGTCACGACCCGCGGACCGAGCTCTTCAAGGGCGTACTCGACCTCGACGCCGAGGGCTACCTCGTCGTGCAGGCGCCGAGCACCCGCACCAACATCCCCGGTGTCTTCGCCGCGGGCGACGTGGTGGACCACACCTACCGCCAGGCGATCACCGCGGCCGGCACCGGCTGTTCCGCCGCCCTGGACGCCGAGCGCTTCCTGGCGGCACTCGCCGACGCCGAGGCGACCGCCTGACCATCGAACCTCACTCACTCCCGCCCGTTCCCACATCTAGGAGACTGCCGTGGCCGGCAACACCAAGCCCGTGACCGACGCCACTTTCGCCGAGGAGGTGCTCGCCAGCGACAAGCCCGTGCTGGTGGACTTCTGGGCCGAATGGTGCGGCCCGTGCCGCCAGATCGCCCCGTCCCTCGAGGCCATCGCGGCGGAGCACCCCGAAGAGATCACCATCGTCAAGCTGAACATCGACGAGAACCCGGTCACCGCCGCCAAGTACGGCGTGATGTCCATCCCCACGATGAACGTCTACAAGGGCGGCGAGGTCGTGAAGACCATCGTCGGCGCCAAGCCGAAGTCCGCCCTGGAGCGTGACCTCGCCGACTTCATCGGCTGAGGCACCGTCACGCAGCTGTGGCCGGTGGATGTTCCACGTGGAACATCCACCGGCCACCGTCATGTCCGGGCCCGGCGGTCGCGTGCCGAGTGCCGAGTGCCGAGTGCCGCTACAGCGGACGCAGAGCCGGCTCCTTCTGGACCGCTCCGAGCAGACGGTCGATCGCCATCTCGACGTCCTCCTTCCAGGAGATCGTCGAGCGCAGCTCCAGCCGCAGTCGCGGATAGCGCGGATGCTGCCGGACCGTCTTGAAGCCGACCGCGGTCAGATGGTCTGCCGGCAGGACACATGAGGGCGACGCCCACTTGGCGTCGCCGAACGCCTCGATGGCCTTGAAGCCTCGGCGGACGAGATCCTTGGCGACGGTCTGCACCAGCACTCGGCCGAGTCCCTGGCCCTGGTATCCGGGCAGCACCCGGGAGGTCATCAGCTGGACGGCGTCCGCGGCGACCGGGCTCGTCGGAAAGGCCGTCGCGCGGGGCACGTAGGCCGCCGGCGCGTAGAGCACAAACCCTGCGGGGACCTCGTCGACGTAGACGACCCGGCCGCAGGAGCCCCATTCCAGCAGCGCCGCGGAGATCCAGGCTTCCTTCTCCAGCTCGGGCTTGCCGGTCTGGACGGCTGCCTCCCCGCTCACCGGATCAAGCTCCCAGAACACGCAGCGGCGGCAGGGCTTGGGCAGGTCCGGCAGATTGTCGAGGGTGAGCGGTACGAGCCGACGTCCCATGTGGCCGAGACCCCATCTCTGTCGTGATCCGAACAGCCCTCGGGCACCCCGGCGGTCGGCGCCGGGGTGCCCCTGCGTCACTCGGCGTCGTCCTCGGACTCGTCGTCGTCGAGTTTGCTCTCCAGGACGCGTCCCTCGCCGGGGGCCATCGTTCCCAGGATGCGCTCCAGATCCTCTATCGAGGCGAACTCCACGACGATCTTTCCCCGCTTTTGGCCGAGGTCGACCTTCACCCGGGTCTCGAACCGGTCGGACAGCCGCGTCGCGAGATGGGTGAGCGCCGGAGCGACCCGTCGGCCGGCCCGCGGGGCGGCCGCCTTCTTGGTCGCCTTCGGCTCGCCGTTCATCAGCGTCACGATCTCTTCGACCACGCGCACCGACAGGCCCTCCGCCACGATGCGGTGGGCCAGCTTGTCCTGCTCCTCGGCATCGTCGAGGGCGAGCAGCGCCCGCGCGTGTCCGAAGGAGAGCACACCGGCCGCGACCCGCCGCTGCACAGGAGCGGAGAGCTTCAGCAGCCGCAGCGTGTTGGACACCTGGGAACGCGAACGGCCGATGCGGTCCGCGAGCTGCTCGTGGGTGCAGGCGAAGTCCCGCAGCAACTGGTCGTAGGCGGCGGCCTCCTCCAGCGGGTTCAGCTGGGCCCGGTGCAGGTTCTCCAAAAGCGCGTCCAGGAGGAGCTTCTCGTCGTCCGTGGCACGGACGATCGCCGGAATCTGCTCCAGCCCCGCCTCGCGGCAGGCCCGCCAGCGGCGCTCACCCATGATCAGCTCATAGCGGTCGGTGCCGATCTGCCGCACCACGACCGGCTGCAGCAGACCCACCTCCTTGATGGAGGTGATGAGCTCGTTGAGCGCGTCCTCGTCGAAGACCTCACGCGGCTGGCGCGGGTTCGGCGTGATGAAGTCGAGCGGCAGCTCGGCGAAGTAGGCGCCGGCGGCCGGGACATCCGCCGGGCCGGCGGACAGATCCGGCTCTGTTTCACGTGAAACAGGGATCTCCACGACCGGCGAGGCCGGTTCGGGGGTCCTGCGCTCCGTCAGGCCGGCCACCTTCGCCGCCGCGACGCCGCGCTCCGACGGCAGTACGGGTGCGTTCGCCGTCGATGTGCCCGCCGACGGCGGCCCGGCAGGGATCAGCGCGCCGAGACCACGGCCGAGCCCTCTGCGTCGATCACTCACTGGATACCCTCCGACATGCTGTGCGGGTTGTGCTGGTCGTGCTGCTGGCCCTGTGGGTCGTACTCGACCGCCACCTGGCTGGGCAGGCCGCGTAGCGCCATCTCCCGTGCCGCTTCCAGATACGACAGGGCGCCACTGGATCCGGGGTCATAGGTCAGCACGGTCTGGCCGTAGCTCGGGGCCTCCGAGATGCGGACCGACCGCGGGATGCTGGTCCGCAGCACCTCCTTGCCGAAGTGGGTGCGGACCTCCTCGGCGACCTGCGACGCGAGCCGGGTGCGGCCGTCGTACATGGTCAGCAGGATCGTCGAGACGTGGAGCTTGGGGTTGAGGTGGGCGCGGACCAGGTCCACGTTCTTCAGGAGCTGTCCCAGTCCCTCCAGCGCGTAGTACTCGCACTGGATCGGGATGACCACCTCGGCGCCCGCCACCAGGGCGTTGACGGTGAGGAGGCCCAGCGAGGGCGGGCAGTCGATCAGGACGTAGTCCAGCGGCTGCTCGTAGGCCTCGATGGCCCTCTGCAGCCGGCTCTCCCGGGCCACCAGCGAGACCAGTTCGATCTCGGCGCCGGCCAGGTCGATCGTCGCGGGGGCGCAGAACAGCCCCTCCACGTCCGCCACCGGCTGGACGACGTCCGAGAGCGGCTTGCTCTCCACCAGGACGTCGTAGATGGACGGGACTTCGGCGTGGTGGTCGATCCCCAGCGCCGTGGAGGCGTTGCCCTGCGGGTCGAGGTCGACGACCAGCACCCGCCCGCCGTGCAGAGCGAGGGAGGCGGCCAGGTTGACGGTGGTGGTGGTCTTGCCGACGCCGCCCTTCTGGTTGGCGACGACCATCACGCGGGTCTGAGCGGGTCGAGGGAGTCCTTCACCCGCGCGGCCCAGCGCCTCGACCGCCAACTGGGCGGCGCGGCCGATGGGGGTGTCGTCCATGGGGGGCAATGTTTCACGTGAAACACCGCTCCCGAATCCCGGGGGCACGGACAGAGGCCCCCCGGCTGAATCTGCTGAGCGGGGACCGGGGACCGGATCGGCCATCGGCCCCGCGATGTTGGCGTCGGACCGCAAGGACTCACCCTCCTCGACTGCAGGCTCGCTATGAGGAGAGCCTGCCATGTCCGGGGGGTGCTGAACCAGCGAGGCCCGACTGCCTGTGGATAAATCCCGAGAACCATCCACAGATCCAGTCCTCTTAACGGACTTATTAGCGCGTGCCTCAGCTGCGGCGCGGCCACGGCTGAGGACTCCGGGAAGCAGCGAGCGACGTTTCACGTGGAACACGATGCACAGCGCCACAGCGGTATGTCCGTAGACACTCCGGATAATGTGGATTTGGCCGCTTGTACGGCGTAGAACTCGGGCAGTTCCGGGACGCGCGGTCAGCGCCGCCTGCGGTCAGCGGCGCCTGCGGCCGGCGGTGTTGCGCGAGGCGCGGCTGGCCCGCGCGGCCTTCGCCCGGCGGGTCGCCGCCCGGACACCGCCGGGGCTCTCGCCGACGAGCACCCGCACCACGGTCGACAGCGGCTCCACGACACCATCGCCGACCTGGACCACGGTCGCGTCCACCGCGCCGAGGCGGCCCAGTGCGGCACGCGCCGACTTCAGCTCCTCCTCGGCCGTGTCGCCCTTGAGCACGGCCATCTCGCCGTGCGGCCGCAGCAGCGGAAGGCCCCAGCCGGCCAGCCGCTCCAGCGGGGCCACCGCGCGGGCGGTCACCACGTCCACCGGCGGCAGCTTGCCGAGCACCTCCTCGGCGCGGCCGCGCACCACCGTCACGTTGGACAGGCCCAGCAGCCGTACCACCTCCTCCAGGAAGGTGGTGCGGCGCAGCAGGGGTTCCAGGAGGGTGATCCGCAGATCCGGGCGGGCCAGCGCCAGCGGAATGCCGGGCAGCCCGGCGCCGGAGCCGACGTCGCAGACGGACACCTCGCGGTCGATCACCTCGGAGAGCACCGCGCAGTTCAGCAGGTGCCGCTCCCACAGGCGCGGCACCTCACGCGGACCGATCAGTCCGCGGCGCACGCCCGCGTCGGAGAGCAGCTCGGCATAGCGCACCGCGTCGGCGAACCGGTCGCCGAAGACGGCGGCGGCCTGCTGGGGCGGCGCGGGAAGCTCCGCTGCTGCCTCGGTCACGGGGGCGTCCTTTCCTCGGCCTGGCGATCCAGGCTTCCTGGCCTGGCATCCAGGCGCGGCGTGGGGCTCGGGGGTCCGGGCTCGGTGTGCCGGACTTCACTTCCAGGCTTACAAAGGCTCGGCCCCGTCTGCGAGCAGACGGGGCCGACGGAGCACGGGCAACCCGGGCCGGGAGGACCGGTCAGGCAGGCTCAGGCCGGGAGGACGACCACGCGGCGCTGGGGCTCCTCGCCCTCGGACTCACTGCTCAGTCCGGCCGCGGCCACCGCGTCGTGGACGACCTTGCGCTCGAACGGCGTCATCGGGTCGAGCTTGACCGGCTGACCGGTCTCCTTCGCCTCGGCGGCCGCCTCCGCGCCCAGCTTGGCCAGCTCGGCGCGCTTGCGGGCCCGGAACCCGGCGATGTCCAGCATCAGCCGGCTGCGCTCACCGGTCTCCCGGTGCACCGCGAGGCGGGTCAGCTCCTGGAGCGCCTCCAGCACCTCGCCGTCCCGTCCGACCAGCTTGTTCAGGTCACGGCTCGACGTGTCGCCGACGATCGACACCGAGGCCCGCTCGCCCTCGACGTCCATGTCGATGTCACCGTCGAGATCGGCGATGTCGAGCAGACCCTCCAGGTAGTCCGCGGCGATCTCGCCCTCCTGCTCCAGCCGGCTCAGCGTCGCGGCCGAGCCGCCGTCGGGTGCCGTGCTGGTGTTGACGTCGCTCACGCCAGGACTCTCCTCTTACTTCTTCTTCGACAGGTTGGTCGGCTTGGACTTGCCGCCGGCCTTGGGAGCGCCCGACTTGCCCGATCCCGCGCGGGGCGAACCGGCACGGGGAGCGCCCGGGGACTTCGCCCCGCCACCCGACCCGGACCCCTTCGGTCCACCGGACCCGGCGGCCTTGCTGCTGCCGGAGGGCTGCTGCGGCTGCTTGGGCTCCTGCTGAGGCTCCTGCTGGTCACCGGAGGCCGTACCGCCCGCAGCGCCGCCGCCCGCCGCGCCGCCGGGAGCGGCGCTGCCGGAGGAGCGCTGGGACTTGCTCTGGCGCTTGGGCTGGGTGCGGTTCGCCCGCGCGGCCTCGACCGCTTCCTTGGCCTTGACCTCTTCCGGCGCCTCCACCAGCTTGCCCTGGGCCCGCAGCCGCTCCTGCCGCTGCTTGAAGGCCAGGCTGCCCGGGGTGGGGTTCCGCCGGATGACGACCATCTGCTGGGCCATCGTCCACACGTTGGTGGTCAGCCAGTAGACGAGCACGCCCACCGGGGCGAGGATGCCGAAGACCGCGAAGATCAGCGGGAACACGTACATCAGCATCTTCTGCTGCTGCATGAACGGCGTGTTCACGGACATGTCCACGTTCTTCGTCATCAGCTGGCGCTGCGTGTAGAACTGCGAGGCGGACATCAGGACGATCATGAGGATCGTGGTGATGCGGACCTCGGTGACGGTCGCCCCGAGCTTGGCCAGCGTGGCCGAGCTGTCCAGGAACTTCGCCGGCAGCGGTGCGCCGAAGATGTGTGCGCTCTGGGCGCTGGTCACCAGATTGTGGTGGATGACCCCGACCTCGTTGCCCTTCGCCACGTTGCTCAGCACGTGGTACAGCGCGAAGAAGAACGGGGACTGCACCAGAATCGGAAGGCACGAGGAGAGCGGGTTGGTGCCCGTCTCCTTGTACAGCTTCATCATCTCTTCGGACTGCTTCTGGCGGTCGTTCTTGTAGCGCTCCTGGATCGCCTTCATCTTCGGCTGGAGCGCCTGCATGTTCCGCGTGGACTTGATCTGCTTGACGAACAGCGGGATCAGGGCCGTGCGGATCAGTACCACCAGCGAGACGATGGACAGGCCCCACGCCCAGCCGCTGTCCTTGTCGAAGATCAGGCTGTAGAAGGAGTGGAACTGGACGATGATCCACGAGACGGCGTCATAGAGGGGGTTCAGGATCCCCACGGTCAGGCTCCTTGTGCGTGAGAGGGTCCGGTGGGCTCGGGCGTGACGGGCCCGTCGGAGCCGCCCCGCAGGTAGCGGCGCAGCCGATCGTGCCAGGGAGGTCGCTTACGCGGGGGGACATGGTCCACACCGCCGGGCGACCAGGGGTTGCACCGCAGGATGCGCCACGCGGTCAGGGCGGTGCCCTTGATCGCGCCGTGCCGGTCGATGGCCGTGTAGCCGTAGTGCGAGCACGAGGGGTAGTACCGGCAGACCGGGCCGAGCAGCGGACTGATCGTCCACTGGTACAGCTTGATCAGTGCCAGCAGCGGGTATTTCATCGAGCCACCCTCCCCTCGGCTTCGCCACGGGTGTCGCGACCCAGCAGCCGCTGGAGTGCGGCATCCAGGTCGAGGGCCAGCTGTGCATGGTCCGCACCGCCTGCTCCGGGCAGTGCCCGTACTACCACCAGGCTACCGGGGGGCAGCAGTGACAGTCGGTCCCGGACGAGATGACGCAGTCGGCGCTTGACCAGGTTGCGCTGGACCGAGCCGCCGACCGCCTTGCTCACGACGAAACCCGCACGTGCCGGGGGAGGGCTCCCCCCCGGCACGTGCGGGTCCATGGCGTCGCGGCGCAGATGGACGACCAGTAGCGGGCGACCCGCCCGGCGTCCACGGCGAACCGCTTCTCCGAAGTCCTGTCGCCGCCTCAGCCGATTCTCGGTGGGCAGCACGGCATGATCCGGTATCCGTCGGCCGCGCTCAGGCGGACAGGCGGGCGCGGCCCTTGCCGCGGCGGGTCGCCAGGATGGCGCGACCGGCGCGGGTGCGCATCCGCAGACGGAAGCCGTGGGTCTTCGCGCGACGGCGGTTGTTCGGCTGGAAGGTGCGCTTGCTCACTCGGGGGCTCCAGGAGAGATCGTGTCCGGCGGGGCGTCGCCTGGCTGTCACCGTGCGCCCACGAAAAGCTCGCGGACCATTCGGGTGCACCGCTTTGATGATCACCCGAACGTTCCGGAGGATCTTCGCCCATCGGTAGGCAGGCGGCAGCAGCCATCGACAACTCGACCTCGATACGGTACGTGGGGCTGGGCCATCCGGTCAAACCCGGCCGCCGCAGCCGCCGCGCGCTCCGCCATTTGTACACACCCTGTGGACAACGACTTGAACCGTGCAGCTCGCCCTGACTACCGTGGCTGAACTCCGTACTCTTCCCGCCCGCTCCCAGGACCACACTTTCGCGGGAGTTCTCAGCACCACCAGACGACCGAGAGAGCGTGCACTGTGGCCGACGTGACTGCCGATCTTGCCGCAGTATGGCCGCGGGTGCTGCAGAAACTGCTGGTGGAGAGCGAGGACCTGAAACCCAAGGACGCGGAGTGGCTCAAGCGCACCCAGCCGCTCGCGCTGGTGGCCGGGACCGCGGTGCTCTCCGCGCCCAACGAGTTCGCCAAGAGCGTCCTCGAAGGCCGGCTGCTGCCGCTGATCACCGACGTGCTCAGCCGTGAGTTCGGTCACTCCGTCGGGATCGCGATCGCCGTCGCCTCCGGCGGCGACCAGGACCAGTCCCCGCCGCCGCAGCAGGACAGGCCGGAGCCGCAGGACCCCGGCGACCACCGCGACCAGGACCACCGGGACCACCGCGACCGCGACCTGGAGGACGGCGAAGGCGACCACGGCGACCGCCGTCAGGAGCGCAGGGACCCGCGCGACCTCGGCGACCGCGGCGAGCGCCGCGACCTGGGGGACCGCCGTGACCTGGGGGACCGCCGTGACCTGGGCGATCGGCGCGAGCCGGACGGCTACGACGCCGGCCCGCGGATGCGCCCCGCCTACCCCGACCACCAGGACTGGCAGCAGCCCCGGCTGGGCAGCTGGGGCGCACCGCCGCCCGGCGCCTTCCCCGGCCGCGACCAGTACGGCGGCGGCGACGGGGACCGCGACTCCTACGACGGCCGGCGCGAGCTGCGCTACCGCCCGGAGCAGGGCGACGGCGGCTATCCCTCGGTGCCTCACCAGGGCCACCCGGGCCACCAGGGCCAGGGCGGCTATCCGCCGCCCGCCTCCTACCAGCAGATGCCGCAGGTTCCCGCCGCGCGCCCCGAGCAGTCACCGGGTTCGCCGGGCGGCGGCCACGCGGGGCCGGGAGGCCACTCCGGGCATCCGAGCCACGCGCCCGGCACCGGCCGCCCCGGCTCCGGCGGCGGCTCCGGGTCGGGATCGGGCTCGAACGGCGCGGTGGAACCGACCGCGCGGCTGAACCCCAAGTACCTTTTCGACACCTTCGTCATCGGCGCGTCCAACCGCTTCGCCCATGCGGCGGCGGTCGCCGTCGCCGAGGCGCCGGCCAAGGCGTACAACCCGCTCTTCATCTACGGCGAGTCCGGCCTCGGCAAGACGCACCTGCTGCACGCGATCGGGCACTACGCGCGCAGCCTCTACCCCGGCACCCGGGTGCGGTACGTCAGCTCGGAGGAGTTCACCAACGAGTTCATCAACTCCATCCGGGACGGCAAGGCGGACGCCTTCCGCAAGCGGTACCGGGACATGGACATCCTGCTCGTCGACGACATCCAGTTCCTGGCGCAGAAGGAGTCGACGCAGGAGGAGTTCTTCCACACCTTCAACACGCTGCACAACGCCAACAAGCAGATCGTGCTCTCCTCGGACCGGCCGCCCAAGCAGCTGGTCACCCTGGAGGACCGGCTGCGCAACCGCTTCGAGTGGGGCCTGATCACCGACGTCCAGCCGCCCGAGCTGGAGACCCGGATCGCGATCCTGCGCAAGAAGGCGGTGCAGGAGCAGCTCAACGCCCCGCCGGAGGTGCTGGAGTTCATCGCCTCGCGGATCTCGCGCAACATCCGCGAGCTGGAGGGCGCGCTGATCCGGGTCACCGCGTTCGCGAGCCTCAACCGGCAGCCGGTGGACCTGCAGCTCACCGAGATCGTGCTGAAGGACCTGATCCCCGGCGGCGACGACTCGGTGCCGGAGATCAGCGGCACCGCGATCATGGCGGAGACCGCCGCGTACTTCGGGCTGGCGGTGGACGACCTGTCGGGCTCCTCGCGCAGCCGCGTGCTGGTCACCGCCCGGCAGATCGCGATGTACCTGTGCCGCGAGCTGACCGACCTCTCGCTGCCCAAGATCGGCGCGCTCTTCGGCGGCCGCGACCACACCACGGTCATGCACGCGGACCGCAAGATCCGCTCGCTGATGGCCGAGCGGCGGTCCATCTACAACCAGGTCACCGAGCTGACCAACCGCATCAAGAGCTGAACCAGGGGGCCTTCGGCCCCGCTCTCAGCACCACTGTCGGCACCTCCCCGCGCCCTCGCCGCGCTTCCCCCCGCGCCTCGCCGCGCCCTTCCGGGCTTCGCCCTGCGCTCTTCCGCGCCCGCGCGCCTGCCGGTGCTGCGCCCTGCCTGCCCACGCTCGGGGCCACGATGCGCCCACGCCCGGGCTTCCAAGGGCCCGCTCCGGCCGCGTCCGACCGCCTCCGGCCCCCTCCCGATTCACCCCTGCGCGCTCCCGCTGTTCGATTAGTGACCACTGCGGCCCGGTTCTCCACAGGATCAGGACGATTCGTCTGTCCACACCCTGGGGACACCGGAGTTGTCCCGATTCTCTCCACAGGCCGACCGCCGCCGAGGACACTCGCCCAGCTCAGCGGGGTGTGGATATGTGGGCAACCCGAATCCACAGACTGTGGACGGATCGGACACCGCGCCGCGGCGGTCCTCGGTTGTCCACCGCTCGCCCACAGGATGAGGGCAGTTGTGCACAGCGCAGGCCTGCTTCTCCACATCCTTGTCCACTGTTCGGCAACGAAATGCGCCCTGTCCCTCGGACGAGTGAAAGCGGTCACACCAACGTGGGGGGTTGGCCTGGGGAGAACCTGGGTATTTCTGGGGACAGCCCTGGGGAGAACCCCGGTCGCCCTGTGAATCGGGTGTGCACAACTTCCGCCCGTCCACAGCGGCCCCTGGTTATCCACCCCCGCCACCCACAGGCCCGGTGGATAAAAAACCCGGCCTGACCTGCGGTGGAACCGGTTATCCACGGTATCCACAACCCCTACTACTACTGCTACACGTAGATACCGGGGAACATGCTTCGAAGCGGGGGCTGTGCACAACTCGGCCCGGAGCCGCCCCGGCCGCGTGTCGCCGCTTGACGCCAACCCGCACCGACTGTCGGTCCGGTACGTCAGACTGTTCCCCGACAGCCAGCAACAAGCAGGAGGCGGTTCCGGTGAAGATCCGGGTGGAGCGCGACGTACTCGCCGAGGCAGTGGCTTGGGCCGCCCGCAGCCTTCCGGCCCGCCCCCCGGTGCCCGTGCTCGCCGGACTGCTGCTGAAGGCGGAGGAGGGCAAGCTCAGCCTCTCCGGCTTCGACTACGAGGTCTCGGCCCGCGTCTCGGTCGAGGCCGAGGTCGAGGAGGAGGGCACCGTCCTGGTGTCCGGCCGGCTGCTCGCCGACATCTCGCGGGCGCTGCCCAACCGCCCGGTGGAGATCTCCACCGACGGCGTGCGCGTCACGGTGGTCTGCGGCAGCTCGCGATTCACACTCCACACCCTGCCTGTGGACGAGTACCCGGCGCTGCCCGCGATGCCCGACGCCTCGGGCACCGTGCCGGGCGAGGTCTTCGCCGCGGCGGCCGCCCAGGTCGCCATCGCCGCCGGACGCGACGACACCCTGCCGGTGCTGACCGGTGTGCGGATCGAGATCGAGGGCGACACCGTCACGCTGGCCGCCACCGACCGCTACCGCTTCGCGGTCCGCGAGTTCCTGTGGAAGCCGGAGCAGGCCGACATCTCCGCTGTCGCGCTGGTCCCCGCGAAGACGCTCCTGGACACGGCCAAGTCGCTGACCAGCGGCGACACCGTGTCGATCGCACTGGCCGGCTCCGGCGCCGGCGAGGGCCTGATCGGCTTCGAGGGCGCCGGCCGCCGCACCACGACCCGGCTGCTCGAAGGCGACCTGCCCAAGTACCGCACGCTCTTCCCGACCGAGTTCGCCACCATCGCGGTGATCGAGACCGCGCCCTTCGTGGAGGCCGTCAAGCGCGTCGCGCTGGTCGCCGAGCGCAACACCCCGGTGCGCCTGAGCTTCGAGCAGGGCGTGCTGACGCTGGAGGCCGGCTCCAGCGACGACGCACAGGCTGTGGAGAGGGTCGACGCCAAGCTGGAGGGCGACGACATCTCGATCGCCTTCAACCCGACCTTCCTGCTGGACGGCCTGAGCGCGATCGACTCCCCCGCCGCCCAGCTGTCCTTCACCACGTCGACCAAGCCCGCGCTGCTCAGCGGCCGGCCCGCGGTCGACGCCGAGGCCGATGACGCGTACAAGTACCTGATCATGCCGGTCCGCCTGTCCGGCTGAGGTCCGCCGCCCTGCCCGACGTAGGCTCATGGTCAGGTCAGGCAGGTACGCGTAGCACGCTTCGAACGAAGGGTCTGTGATGGAGCTCGGTCTCATCGGTCTCGGCAAAATGGGCGGCAACATGCGCGAGCGCATCCGCCGCGCCGGCCACACCGTCATCGGGTACGACCGGAACGCGGACGTCGCCGATGTCCACAGCCTCAAGGAGCTTGTGGACTCCTTGCAGGCGCCGCGTGTGGTGTGGGTGATGGTGCCGGCCGGCGCCGCCACCCAGTCGACCATCGACGAGCTGGGCGAACTGCTCTCCCCCGGCGACCTCGTGGTGGACGGCGGCAACTCGCGCTGGACGGACGACGAGCAGCACGCGGAGCAGTTGGCCGCCAAGAGCATCGGGTTCGTCGACTGCGGCGTCTCCGGCGGCGTCTGGGGCCTCGCCAACGGCTACGCCCTGATGTACGGCGGCACCGCGGAGCACGTCGCCCAGGCCCAGCCGATCTTCGACGCGCTCAAGCCCGAGGGCGACTCCGGCGCGGTGCACGCCGGCCGGGTCGGCGCCGGGCACTTCGCGAAGATGGTCCACAACGGCATCGAGTACGCGATGATGCAGGCGTACGCCGAGGGCTGGGAGCTGCTGGAGGCGGTGGACTCGGTCACCGACGTCCGCGAGGTCTTCCGGTCCTGGAAGTCCGGCACGGTCATCCGCTCCTGGCTGCTCGACCTGGCGGTGGACGCGCTCGACAAGAGCGAGCACCTGGAGAACCTGCGGGGGTACGCGGACGACTCCGGCGAGGGCCGCTGGACGGTGGACGCCGCGATCGAGAACGCGGTGCCGCTGCCCGCGATCACCGCGTCGCTGTTCGCCCGCTTCTCCTCCCGCCAGGAGGACTCGCCGCAGATGAAGATGATCGCCGCGCTCCGCAACGAGTTCGGCGGCCACGCGGTCACCGCCGCGGAGTAGCAAGGGCCCAGCCCGCGTGGCGCGGCGCCGCAGGAGCAGCAGGACGCAAGGGAGGTCGGCGCGCGAGCGCCACAGCACGCGATGCACGTAGCGCACCTGTCGCTCGCCGACTTCCGCTCCTACGCCCGGGCCGAGGTCCCACTCGACCCGGGCGTCACCGCCTTCGTCGGGCCCAACGGCCAGGGCAAGACCAATCTCGTCGAGGCCGTCGGCTATCTGGCCACGCTGGGCAGCCACCGGGTCGCGGCGGACGCCCCGCTGGTGCGGCTCGGCGCCGAGCGCGCGGTGGTCCGCGCCCAGGTCGTGCAGGGCGACCGGCAGCAGCTGGTGGAGCTGGAGATCAACCCGGGCCGGGCCAACCGCGCCCGGATCAACCGCTCTTCGCAGGTCCGGCCGCGCGACGTGCTGGGCATCGTGCGCAGCGTGCTCTTCGCCCCCGAGGACCTGGCCCTGGTCAAGGGCGACCCCGGGGAGCGCCGCCGCTTCCTCGACGAGCTGCTCACCGCCCGCACCCCGCGCCTCGCCGGGGTGCGCAGCGACTACGACCGGGTGCTCAAGCAGCGCAACACCCTGCTGAAGACGGCCGCGCTGGCCCGCAGGCACGGCGGCAAGGGCGCGGACCTCTCCACCCTGGACGTCTGGGACCAGCACCTGGCCCGCGTCGGAGCCGAACTGCTCGCCCAGCGGCTGGACCTGGTGGCCGCGCTGCAGCCGCTGACCGACAAGGCGTACGACCAGCTGGCGCCCGGCGGCGGCCCGGTCGGCCTGGACTACCGCGGCTCGATCGGCGAGGAGCTGATGGCGGGCGCGGGTGGGCGCGAGGACCTGTTCGGGCGGCTGCTGGAGGCGCTGGGCGCCTCGCGCAAGCAGGAGATCGAGCGCGGTGTGACGCTTGTGGGTCCGCATCGTGACGATCTGGTGCTGAGGCTCGGTTCGATGCCCGCGAAGGGCTATGCCAGTCATGGCGAGTCGTGGTCCTGCGCGCTGGCGCTGCGCCTGGCGTCGTACGACCTGCTGTGCGCGGACGGGAGCGAGCCGGTGCTGGTGCTGGACGACGTCTTCGCCGAGCTGGACGCGCGCCGCCGCGAGCGGCTGGCCGAACTGGTGGCGCCGGGCGAACAGGTCCTGGTCACCGCGGCGGTGGACGACGACGTGCCGGGCGTGCTGACCGGCGCGCGGTTCTCGGTGCAGGACGGGACGGTGGACCGGCTGTGAACGAGCAGGGACGTATTCCGGGCCCCGGCGGGCCGGCCGCGGCAGGCGGTCGCGGCACGCCGGGCTCCGCGTCACCCCGGGTCCCGGGCAAGGCGTCGGGCAGGACGTCAGGCCCCGCCCCCGCCGCGGCGTCGGACGCGGGCCCCGGCGCCCCCACCGCCGCCGAGCCGGCCGGCGTGGACCTGGCCAGGGTCGCGCTGCGCGCGGCGAAGGAGCAGGCCAGGGCCAGGGGCGCGGCCGCGGTGCAGAAGAAGCAGGCCAGGCGCGGCGGCCTGCGCAGCGGCGCGCGCGCCGACGGCCGCGACCCGCTGCCGCTGGGCGCGGCCATCAGCCGGCTGATCACGGAGCGCGGCTGGGAGGCGCCGGCCGCGGTGGGCGGTGTGATGGGCCGCTGGCCGCAGCTCGTCGGCCCGGAGGTCGCGCTGCACTGCTCGCCCGACCGCTACGACGAGGACGAGCGGGTGCTCACCGTCCAGTGCGACTCCACCGCCTGGGCCACCCAGCTGCGGCTGCTGGCCCCGACGCTGGTCGCCCGGCTCAACGCGGACCTGGGCCACGGCACCGTCAAGGTGATCAAGGTGCTCGCACCCGCCGCCCCCCACCGCAGCTACGGCCGGCTGCGCGCGCCCGGCAGCCGGGGTCCCGGGGACACCTACGGGTGAGCCGCCGCTCCCGCTGGCGCCCCGCTCCCGTCCGCCCGTTCCCCGCTTTCCGAACGCCCAGGAGTCCTCGCCGAGTCCTCGCCGAGTGCTCCCCGAGCGCCCGCCCGGAGCCCCCCGGACACCCCCCGTACCGCCGTCTCCGGCGGCCTTCCGCGCATCCATGCGCACAGGTGAGCGGATTGTGACGGACGGGACAGGTGTGCCCCTGCTGAGCGTAGCCGGAGGTTGACAGCCGGAAGCCCTGGATGCCCGCGTGAGGGGTTCGGCCCCGGGGGCCGCGTGTAGGGAGTCGCGCGACGGCGGGTTTGGGCGGCACATGGGAACTGAGGTACCGGCAAAGCCCCATTCATGTCGCCGCTACCGGTAGAATGAAAGACAGACCGCCCTCCCCTGGCAGAACGCAGGGGTACCCCCGCGGAACATGTCGAACGACGTAGCCGATCCCGCTCGCCGGGAGACGGCTCGTGCTGTGCCAGAAAGGGCGCTTCGTGGCCGATTCCGGCAACCCCAACGAGAACTCCAAGAAGTCCTACGACGCCAGTGCGATCACCGTGCTGGAGGGCCTCGACGCGGTGCGCAAGCGCCCCGGCATGTACATCGGCTCGACCGGTGAGCGGGGACTGCACCACCTCGTGCAAGAGGTCGTCGACAACTCCGTGGACGAGGCGATGGCCGGTCACGCGGACACCATCGACGTGACGATCCTGCCCGACGGCGGGGTCCGCGTGGTGGACAACGGGCGCGGCATCCCGGTGGGCGTCGTCCCCTCGGAGGGCAAGCCGGCCGTCGAGGTCGTCCTCACCGTGCTGCACGCGGGCGGCAAGTTCGGCGGCGGCGGCTACGCGGTCTCCGGCGGTCTGCACGGCGTCGGCGTCTCGGTGGTCAACGCGCTGTCCTCCCGCGTCGCGGTCGAGGTCCGCACCGACGGCTTCCGCTGGACGCAGGACTACAAGCTGGGCGTCCCCACCGCGCCGCTGGCCAAGAACGAGGCGACAGAGGAGACCGGCACCACGGTCACCTTCTGGGCCGACCCCGACGTCTTCGAGACCACGGACTACTCCTTCGAGACGCTCTCCCGGCGCTTCCAGGAGATGGCGTTCCTCAACAAGGGCCTGCGGATCTCGCTCGTCGACGAGCGCGCGGACCACGTCGACGAGGAGGGCAAGCCGCTCACCGCGACGTACCACTACGAGGGCGGCATCGTCGACTTCGTGAAGTACCTCAACGCGCGCAAGGGCGAGCTGATCCACCCCACCGTCATCGACATCGAGGCGGAGGACAAGGAGCGGCTGCTGTCGGTCGAGGTCGCGATGCAGTGGAACACCCAGTACAGCGAGGGTGTCTACAGCTTCGCGAACACGATCCACACGCACGAGGGCGGCACCCACGAGGAGGGCTTCCGCGCGGCGCTGACCGGTCTGGTCAACCGCTACGCGCGGGACAAGAAGCTGCTCCGCGAGAAGGACGACAACCTCACCGGCGAGGACATCCGCGAGGGTCTGACCGCGATCATCTCGGTCAAGCTGGGCGAGCCGCAGTTCGAGGGCCAGACGAAGACCAAGCTCGGCAACACCGAGGCGAAGACCTTCGTGCAGAAGGTGGTGCACGAGCACCTGACCGACTGGCTGGACCGCAATCCGAACGAGGCGGCGGACATCATCCGCAAGTCGATCCAGGCGGCCACCGCCCGGGTCGCGGCCCGCAAGGCGCGTGACCTCACCCGCCGCAAGGGCCTGCTGGAGTCCGCGTCGCTGCCCGGCAAGCTGAGCGACTGCCAGTCCAACGACCCGACGAAGTGCGAGATCTTCATCGTCGAGGGCGACTCGGCCGGCGGCTCCGCGAAGTCCGGCCGCAACCCGCAGTACCAGGCGATCCTCCCGATCCGCGGCAAGATCCTCAACGTGGAGAAGGCCAGGATCGACAAGATCCTGCAGAACCAGGAGATCCAGGCGCTGATCTCCGCCTTCGGCACCGGTGTGCACGAGGACTTCGACATCTCGAAGCTGCGCTATCACAAGATCATCCTCATGGCGGACGCCGACGTCGACGGCCAGCACATCAACACCCTGCTGCTGACCTTCCTCTTCCGCTTCATGCGGCCGCTGGTCGAGGCCGGCCACGTCTTCCTGTCCCGCCCGCCGCTGTACAAGATCAAGTGGGGCCGGGACGACTGGGAGTACGCCTACTCCGACCGGGAGCGCGACGCGCTGACCGCGCTGGGCAAGCAGGGCGGCAAGCGCATCCGCGAGGACTCCATCCAGCGCTTCAAGGGTCTCGGCGAGATGAACGCCGAGGAGCTGCGGGTGACCACCATGGACATCGACCACCGGGTGCTCGGCCAGGTCACGCTGGACGACGCGGCCCAGGCCGACGACCTGTTCTCCGTGCTCATGGGCGAGGACGTCGAGGCACGCCGCTCGTTCATCCAGCGCAACGCCAAGGATGTCCGCTTCCTCGACATCTGAGTCGGCCCCGCCCCATGGCCGCGTGAAAGGACTTTCAGACAGCGATGGCCGACGAGAACCCCAACCTTCCTCCTGTGCCCGACATCCCGGACTCCGAGAAGGACCTGCGCAACGAGTCCGGCGGGCTGCGGATCGAGCCCGTCGGGCTCGAGACGGAGATGCAGCGCAGCTACCTCGACTACGCGATGTCCGTCATCGTCTCGCGTGCGCTGCCCGACGTCCGCGACGGCCTCAAGCCGGTGCACCGCCGGGTGCTGTACGCGATGTACGACGGCGGCTACCGGCCGGAGAAGGGTTTCTACAAGTGCGCGCGCGTCGTCGGCGACGTGATGGGCACCTACCACCCGCACGGCGACTCCTCGATCTACGACGCGCTGGTCCGCCTCGCGCAGCCGTGGTCGATGCGGATGCCGCTGGTCGACTCCAACGGCAACTTCGGCTCGCCGGGCAACGACCCGGCCGCCGCCATGCGGTACACCGAGTGCAAGATGGCGCCGCTGGCCATGGAGATGGTCCGTGACATCGACGAGGAGACCGTCGACTTCACGGACAACTACGACGGCCGCAACAAGGAGCCGACGGTCCTGCCGGCCCGCTTCCCGAACCTGCTGATCAACGGTTCGGCCGGCATCGCGGTCGGCATGGCCACCAACATCCCGCCGCACAACCTGCGCGAGGTGGCGGACGGCGCCCAGTGGTTCCTGGCCAACCCCGAGGCCGAGGCCGAGGAGCTGCTGGAGGCCCTGATCGAGCGGATCAAGGGCCCGGACTTCCCGACCGGCGCGCTGGTCGTCGGCCGCCGCGGCATCGAGGACGCCTACCGCACCGGCCGCGGCTCGATCACCATGCGCGCCGTTGTCGCGGTCGAGGAGATCCAGAACCGGCAGTGCCTGGTCGTCACCGAGCTGCCGTACCAGGTCAACCCGGACAACCTCGCGCAGAAGATCGCCGACCTGGTGAAGGACGGCCGGGTCGGCGGCATCGCCGACGTGCGCGACGAGACCTCCTCGCGCACCGGTCAGCGGCTGGTCATCGTGCTCAAGCGCGACGCCGTCGCCAAGGTGGTGCTGAACAACCTCTACAAGCACACCGACCTGCAGACCAACTTCGGCGCGAACATGCTGGCGCTGGTCGACGGCGTGCCGCGCACGCTCTCGCTGGACGCGTTCATCCGCAACTGGGTGAACCACCAGGTCGAGGTCGTCGTACGGCGGACCCGCTTCCGGCTGCGCAAGGCCGAGGAGCGCGCCCACATCCTGCGCGGCCTGCTCAAGGCGCTCGACGCGATCGACGAGGTCATCGCGCTGATCCGGCGCAGCGACACGGTGGAGATCGCGCGCGAGGGCCTGATGGGCCTGCTGGAGATCGACGAGATCCAGGCGAACGCGATCCTGGAGATGCAGCTGCGCCGGCTGGCCGCCCTGGAGCGGCAGAAGATCATCGCCGAGCACGACGAGCTGCAGTCGAAGATCAACGAGTACAACGCGATCCTCGCCTCCCCGGAGAAGCAGCGGCAGATCATCAGCGAGGAGCTGCAGGCCATCGTCGACAAGTTCGGCGACGACCGGCGCAGCAAGCTGGTGCCCTTCGACGGCGACATGTCCATCGAGGACCTGATCGCCGAAGAGGACATCGTCGTCACCATCAGCCGCGGCGGCTACGTCAAGCGCACCAAGACCGAGGACTACCGGTCGCAGAAGCGCGGCGGCAAGGGCGTCCGCGGCACCAAGCTGAAGCAGGACGACATCGTCGACCACTTCTTCGTGACGACCACCCACCAGTGGCTGCTGTTCTTCACCAACAAGGGCCGGGTCTACCGCGCCAAGGCGTACGAGCTGCCCGACGCCGGCCGGGACGCGCGCGGCCAGCACGTGGCGAACCTGCTCGCCTTCCAGCCCGACGAGCAGATCGCCCAGATCCTGGCCATCAAGGACTACGAGGCGGCGCCGTACCTGGTGCTCGCCACCAAGTCCGGCCTGGTGAAGAAGACCGCGCTCAAGGACTACGACTCCCCGCGCGCCGGCGGCGTGATCGCGATCAACCTGCGCGAGGCCGAGGGCGAGGCGGGCGGCGCCGGAGGATCGGACGAGCTGATCGGCGCCGAACTGGTCTCCGCGGACGACGACCTGCTGCTGGTCAGCCGCAAGGCGCAGTGCATCCGGTTCACCGCGACGGACGAGTCGCTGCGGCCGATGGGCCGCGCCACCTCGGGTGTGAAGGGCATGAGTTTCCGCGAAGGTGACGAACTGCTCTCCATGAACGTCATCCGGGCGGGTACGTTCGTCTTCACCGCCACCGACGGCGGCTACGCCAAGCGCACCAGGGTCGAGGAGTACCGGGTGCAGGGGCGTGGCGGTCTCGGCATCAAGGCGGCGAAGATCGTGGAGGACCGGGGCTCGCTCGTCGGGGCGCTGGTGGTCGAGGAGACGGATGAGATCCTGGCCATCTCGCTCAGTGGCGGGGTGATCCGGACTCGGGTCAACGAGGTCCGGGAGACCGGCCGTGACACCATGGGTGTCCAGCTGATCAACCTGGGGAAGCGGGATGCCGTCGTCGGCATCGCCCGCAACGCCGAGGCGGAGGATGCTCCGGAGGTGGCCGCCGTGGTCGCAGCCGGGGAGCAGGACGCGCAGGATGAGCAGGACCAGCACGACACTTCGGCCGAGGGCGCTGCGCCCGCGGCCGGTGAACCGGAGGAGTAAGCCGTGAGTGGAGCCACGGGTGCCGCGGGTGGGACCGGGAGGACCGGGGGTTCCCATGGCTCTGCCCCATCCAGCGGCCCTCAAGAGGGGGGATACACCGTGACGGACACCCGTCAGCCGCCGCAGCCTCACCAGCCGCCGTCGGCATACGCGCCCCCGCCCCCGGGCGGGGCGCCCGGGGGCGCCCCGGCGGGGGCCGGCGGACCGCAGTCCGCCAACCCGGCCGCCGCCGGCGTGCGCAGGCCGCGCCCGGCCGCCCGCAGCGTGCCGCGCACCCGCAAGGCGCGGCTGCGGGTGTCCAAGGCCGACCCCTGGTCGGTGATGAAGGTCAGCTTCCTGCTGTCCATCGCGCTGGGCATCTGCACGATCATCGCGGTGGCGGTGCTGTGGATGGTGCTGGACACCATCGGCGTCTTCAGCACCGTGGGCTCGACGATCAGCGACGCCACGAACTCGGAGAACGGCAAGGGCGGCTTCGACCTGGTGTCCTTCCTGTCGCTGAGCCGCGTCATGATGTTCACCACGGTGATCGCGGTCATCGACGTGGTGCTGGCGACCGCGCTGGCCACGCTCGGCGCCTTCATCTACAACCTCTCCGCGGGCTTCGTGGGCGGCGTCGAGCTGACCCTCGCCGAGGACGAGTAGCCCGCCGGGGGAACCGATTTTGGGCGACGGCCCGCTGTGCGCTAATCTTTCGTTGCAGCGAGGGGCTATAGCTCAGACGGTTAGAGCGCTTCCCTGATAAGGAAGAGGCCCCAGGTTCAAGTCCTGGTAGCCCCACTTGCGACACGAAGGGCGTCCACCCACCGGGTGGGCGCCCTTCGTGCGTCCCGGGTGCGGAGGGCTCGGCAGTGCGTGAACGGCACGGGCGGCAGGTCACTGTTGGGTCTCGGCCGCTGTGTATAGTCGGGCGCGTCAGAAGCTGTCCCCACGTAGATGGAGGAGGTCACGTCATGAAGAAGTTTCTCCTGGTCGCGCTGGCCGCGGTCGCCGGGCTGTTCGTATACCGACAGATTCAGGCGGACCGCGCCGAGCAGGACCTGTGGACGGAAGCCACTGACACGGTCCCGGCGGGTTCCGGCGCGAACGTGTGAGACGCGGCTGAGACGCCCGCAGGGCGGACAAGCGCATCCGGGCCCCGACCGCGAGCACGCGGTCGGGGCCTTCGCTGTTGCCGGACCGTGACAGCGCCCTCTTGTCTTTGCCCGAGCAAACGGAATAGGTTGCTTGGGCAAAGCTCGATGGGGCTGCGAGGGGGAGAGCGACGCCATGGATCGACGACCGGTGCGACGTCGGGGGGCCGGCGAACCGCACCCGAGCGGGCTGTTCGGCAGCGCGCTGCTCCTCGCCGCGACCTGCGCGGTCGTCTGCGCCGTCCTGGCCGCCGCCCCCGGTGCTTCGGCGGCACCCGCGCTGCCGGGGTCGTCGTCCGCCGCCGCGGCCGACGGCAGCCTGATCATGGTGCTCGACTCCTCCGGCTCGATGGCCGGCCCCGACGGCTCGGGCCACACCCGGATCGCCGCCGCCCGCACCGCCATAGGCTCCGTCGTGGACGCGCTGCCCGACGGCTACCCGACCGGGCTGCGGGTCTACGGCGCCGGACGCACCCACGGCTGCGACGACACCAGCCTGGCCCAGCCCGTCACCGCCCTGGACCGTGCCGCCGTGAAGAGCGCGGTGGCCGCAGTGCGCCCCGAGGGCGACACCCCGACCGCGCTCGCGCTCACCAGGGCCGCCGCCGACCTGCCGGCCGCCGGCCGGCGCACCCTCCTGCTGGTCTCCGACGGCGCGTCCGACTGCGGTACGCCGAAGCCGTGCCAGGTGGCCGCGCGGCTCGCGGACGACGACCGCTCACCGACCGGGCTGCGCATCGACACCGTCGGCTTCCAGGTCGCGGGCGACGCCCGCAGCGAGCTGGAGTGCGTCGCCCGCGCGGGGCACGGCGCCTACTACGACGCCCCGGACGCCGCCGCGCTCACCCGCGAGCTGGTGCGCGCCGCCCAGCTCAGCGCTGAGGCGTACCGGCTGGAGGGCGCCCGGACCACCGGCGGCGCGAGCCCCGGAAAGGCCGCGCCGATCGCCCCCGGCCAGTACCTCGACACGATCGGGCCGGGCGAGACCCGCTGGTACGCCGCCACGCTCGACGCCCTCGCCACCGACGACCTGTCGGCGACGGCCGTGCCGCAGCCCGGCGTCCCGGTCGACTACGGCGACGGCATCGAGCTGCGGCTGTCCGCCGCCGGCGGCTACGGCGCCACCTGCGACACCCAGTCCCGGCACTTCGGCCAGGACGAGGGCGCGATGACGCTGACCGGCGCGGTCAGCCGGATCCCCGACCGCGACCACGGGGGCGGTTGCGGCAGGGCCGGGCGCTATCTCCTCTCCGTGCACCGCACCAGCGCGGCCGCCTCCGACCCGAGCCGCTGGCCGATCGAGCTGCGCTTCGAGCGCGAGGCCCCGCTGCCCGCCGGGACCGTGCCGGCCGCCGCCCGCACCGACTACGGTCCGCCTCCCGCGCCGCTGACCGGCGCCCCCAGGGACCGCGCGGGCGGCACCGGGTTCAACGACGCGACGCCGCTGACCACCGGGGTGTGGCGGGACCGGCTGCTGCCGGCCCAGCTCCGGTACTACAAGGTGCACGTCGGATGGGGCCAGCAGCTCAGCTACACCGCCGAGTTCGCCAACGCGCCGGTGCTCGACGGCAGCGCGGCCGGCGCCTCGACCTTCGTGGTCACCCGGGCGTACGCGCCGGACCGGCTGCCGGTCACCGGCGCCTCCGACGCCCACGACGACCGGATGTACGACGGCTCGCCGGCCTCGGTGGGCGTCGGCACGGTACCGGTCTCCTGGACCAACCGCTGGGTGGACGGCGGCCCGGCCCAGGCGGTCCACCGCGCGGGCGACTACTGGATCGCGGTGGGCCTCGGGCCGGACGCCGCCCAGCTCGCGCGCGACACCGCGGTCGGCGTCGTCCTGCGGGTGCAGGTCACCGGCGAGGAGCTGACCGGGCCGCAGTACCGCGCACCGGCGCTGGCCGGGGCCGCCCGCACCGGCGGCGGCAGCGCCGGCAGCACCGGCAGGAGCGGCGACCGACCCGCGGGCGGTACGGCCACCGTGGACAGGGCCGCGGGCTCCGGCCCCGGCGGCATCACCGGAACGGACATGATCGCGGCGGGCACCGGCGGCGCGGCCGCCCTCGCCGGCGTCAGCGTGGCGGCGCTCGTCCAGCGCACCCGGAACCGTACGGACAGGGGCGGGATATGAAGGCAGGCCAGGACAGCGAGCGAGGGGAACGGACGGCAGGCGGCGCACGGGGGCCCGGCCTGCCGCCGGGCAGGGGCCGCGGCGCGAAACCGGCTCGGGTTCGGCGTGCGGCGGTCCCGGCGGTCGCGGTGGGCGTTCTGCTGGCGCTGGTCGCGCTGCCGGGCCGCGCCGCGGCCGACGGCACCACCGCTCCCGGCCCTTCCGGCAGCGCCGCGCCCGCGCTCTGGCAGCCGCGGGGCACGCCCCTCGCGGGCGCCGCCACCACCGCTGACGCCCCCGCGATGCGGCCCGCGGTGACCTACCAGGACTCCATCAAGGTCGGCGAGAGCCGGTTCTACGGGGTCACGCTGGACGACAGGGCGTCCGCCGCCGTCTCGGTCTTCGCGGTGCCGCCGGCCGGCACCCGCGTGTCGTACGGCGACGGCCTCGAACTGACCCTGCAGAGCCCCGACGGCGACCAATGCGACAGCGCGGAGGCGCACTTCGGCGACGACGGCGATCCGCGGCCGGTCGGCACCGCCGTCTCCCGGCTGATCACCGGCGACTCCTCGGACGCCTGCCAGGACGCGAACGAGTACACGCTGGAGGTCCACAGGACCAGCGCCGGCACCTCGGACCCGGGCCCGTGGCCGCTGGAGCTGCGGTACGTCGCCGAGCCGGGGCTGACCGAGGGAGCGCCCGCGCCCTCCGCCCCGGCGACCTCCGCCGACGGCGGCGCGACCGGCACCGCCTCGCCCACCCCGCTGCTGGTCGGCACCCCGCACCAGGCGGCCGGCGGCCCGTCGTTCGAGACCGCGGCCGCGGTGAGGACGGGCATCTGGAAGGACCGGGTGCTCCCCGGCGAGACCCGCTTCTACAAGGTGCCCGTCGACTGGGGCCAGCAGGCCACCGTCTTCGCGGACTTCTCCAACGCGCAGGTCGTGGACGCCTCCGCCTACGTCCCCGGCGGCGTCCGGCTGAGCGCCTACAGCCCGGTCCGCGAGCTGATCGACGGCGAGGACAAGTCGTACCAGGGCGCACCCGCCTCGCTCGGCGAGCAACTGGCCCCGGTGGCCTACGGCAACCGCGCCGCGGACGACGACGACGTGGCCGCGGCGCGCTACGCCGGCTGGTACTACTTCGCGGTGACCGTCCACCCCGGCGTGGCGCAGGCGGTCAGCGGCGCGGTGCCGGTGACCCTGCGGGTCCAGGTGACCGGCACGGCCCAGCCGCCACCCGCCTACGACGGCGACCCCTCGGCCGCCGGGATCGGCGTCGACGCCCACGACCTGGCCTCGGCCGACGGCACGGCCGACGGCGGATCGGGCACGGACTCGGGCGCGCTGCGCTTCCTGGCGTTCGCCGCGCTCGGCGCGGGCACCGTGCTGCTGCTCACCCTCGCGGTGTGGTTCGCCCTCGCACGCCGCCGCCCGGCCGCGTCGGCGGACACCGTCACGGCCCCGCCGCAGCAGCCCGGATACGGGCCGCCCGGCGGCTGGTAGCCGGTCGCACCGCGCTCAGGAGGCGGCGAGCGCCAGGAGGCCGACCGCGAAGCAGATCACGGCCAGCACCAGCATCGGGATCACGATCCTGGCGGGCGGTCCGCCCCGCCCGGCGCGGGCGGGCAGCCGCGCGGAGGCGGTGTCCGCGCCGGCGGCCGGGGAGCGAGCGGCGTGTGGGTCGGGGTGGGCGGGCGCGGGTGCCGCGGCGGGTGCGGTCCGCGCCGCGTGCTGCGGCAGTGGGAGCGGCAGAGGCCGGGCGCCGGCCTCGGGCCCGTCGGCGCGGGTCCTGGTGTGCGTGATCGGCTCGTGGGCCGGAAGGGGCGCGGCGTGCCGGCCCTGCGGGCGGCGGCCGGGCGGCGCGGGCGGTCCTGGCGGCTGCGGGGCGGCGTCCGGCCGCGCGAGGGAGGGCTCGGGCAGCGGCTCCGCCGCGGGCGGGGGTGCGGGCGCCGGCTCCTGGACCGGCTCCTGCGCGGGTGCTGCTGCGGGTGCGGGTGCGGCGGCTCCGGGCTGCCCGGCGCCTTCGGGCCGAAGCGCGGCCACCGGCTGCGGCGCGGGCACCGGGGTGGGCACAGGCACAGGCGTGGGCAGGGGCACGGGCACGGGCCGCGGGACTGCCGGCGCGGTCTGCGCCGCGGCGAGCGGCCCCTGCGGGCCGAAGCCCTCGGGCAGCGGCCCGATCTGGTCGAAGATCTCCACCGGCTCCTCGCCGGGCGCCGGCTCCGGCAGCAGCTCCACCGCGGCGGCGAGCGCCTTGCGCGCACCCGTGGCGGTACGGAACCGCGCGTGCGGGTCGGGCTGCAGCAGCGCGGCGATCACCTGCCACAGCGGCTCCGGCACGCCCTGCGGCGCGGACGGCGTGCCCGTGGCCTGGTAGCGCTCGACGATGGCCTGCGCGTCGGGTTTGCGGCCGCTGAGCAGGTAGAGCGCGACCAGGCCCACCGCGTACAGGTCGGCGGGGAAGTCCGGCTCGGCGCCGAGGAGCTGTTCGGGGGCGAAGTAACCGGGCGTGCCGACCACGTAGTTCGTCTCGGTCAGCCGCGCCTCGCCCTTGCGCATGGCGATGCCGAAGTCCGAGAGCCGCACGTGCGGGGTGCCGGTGCCGGTCGCCTCCAGCAGGATGTTCGCGGGCTTGATGTCACGGTGCACGACCCCCTCGGCGTGGACCGCGCTCAGCCCGGCGAGGAGCTGGTCGAGCAGCACGCCCACGTAGCGCGGCGGCAGCGGCCCGTAGTCCCCGATCAGGTGGGAGAGCGACCCGCCGTGCACCAGGCCCATGGTGAACAGCACCTTGTCGTCGTCGGCCGCCCAGCTCGCGGGGGCCAGCACATGGGGGTGGTCGATGCGCATCGCCTGCTCGCGGACGAAGCGCAGCAGCGCGTGCGCGTCGACCTGCTGGAGCACCTTGGCGGCGACGTAGCGGCGCCTGCGGTGGTCCCAGGAGCGCCACACCGCGCCGACCCCGCCGCGCCCGATCGGGTCCACCAGCTCGTACCGGCCCGCGAAGACCTCACCCATCGTGTGCCGCCCGCCCCCTCGTGGTCCGCTGTCCCGGCGCCTCAGTCCTGGTGAGCCTTGAAGTGGTCGAGGGCGTCGCCGGTCCGCCCGGTGCCGTAGACACGGAGAAACTCTGCCAGGTGCGGGTGGGCGGGCGCGAGGGTGCGGGCGGCCTCGGCGATCTCGTCGGCGGCGGCCACCGAGCGCAGCACCGTCTGGATGCCGTGCACGACCTCGCGGGGGGTCGCGGCGGCGGTCCGCTGCGTCCCGGAGTGGGTGGTGCTGAGCACCGACGTGCCCGCCGCGTTCTTGATCCGGTCCATCCGGGCGGCGGCCTCCATGCCCTCCGTGGTGCCCTCGGCGACCTCCCAGGCCAGCTCCTGGAGCATCTGGAGGCGCTGCACCACGACCGGGTTGCCGATCTTCGCGCGTTGCCCGCTCATCAGCTGCGACAGCATCGGCGCGGACAGGCCGAGGATGTTGGCCAGCCGCACCTGGTTGTTCAGCCCCAGGTCCGCGATGAGCCGGCGGAAGAGATCGCCGAGCGGCTCCCCGTACCAGCCGCGCTGCAGTTCGACGGCCTCCTGCGCACGGGTGGCGGGCTCGGCTGCCGGCGTGTCCGGCGTGTCCATACGCAATCCCCTTTGCGGCCGCGAAATCGCAAACCATCCTACGGACCCCGATACCCGGTCGGTTCCACGGCCGCGAACCGGTACGCTGTCTGCGACGAGGGGCCTTAGCTCAGCTGGTAGAGCGCTGCCTTTGCAAGGCAGATGTCAGGAGTTCGAATCTCCTAGGCTCCACAGCAGATCAGGGCCCTCCCGGCGTTGAAGCGGGAGGGCCCTTTGATCTTGGGATTCCGCATAGATTCCACATCCCCGAAGACGCACCGCATGCGTCACCCGTTCGAGGGATGAAATCTCGCCAATCTCACGCGTACAGTGCGCAGATACGGAGGGGGCTGGCGTGCTCCCCGCACGCGCCAGATCTGCGCCCTCCGAACGCCTGCGCGTGTTGGTGGGGAGACCAACCGTGCGGGGAGGAGGCCCTCGCCGGAACACACGGCGGGGGCCTCTCTCGTGCACAGTAAACCGCCCCGCCTCCCAGCGGAGACGGGGCGGCCGCACCCGACCGAAATCGAGTGCTCCACGACCGATGCGGGCGGATCTGCGCACGCCTCGCGACCGGCCGGGCTCTGTGGGGGTGGATCAGTATCACATGTGGTACTGACACAAGATCAAGTGTCTGTCGAGCTGGCAAGGTGCCAGCTCCAGCCCGGCCCCCGTGGGTCCTCGCCCAGCGCCGAGAAATCGGCCACCGCATCGCCCGGCACCGGGAGGCCCGCGGTTGGTCCGTCGACGACCTCGCCGGCGCCGCCGCCGTCGGGCGCGTCACCGTCGTGCGGGTCGAGACCGCGGCGCGGTCCACAGGGCTGGATGTGCTGCTCCAGCTCGCCGCCGCACTCGAGGTAACCGTCGGCCAACTCCTGGACGAGGACCCCGCCGCCGGCACGAGGGCGGCCGGCGGCGGGGCGTAGACCACCGGGGCGCGCCGCCGCGCTCCCGGGGGCCCGCTCAGTGGGATATCGCGTACGGCGTCCGGCGGACAGGCACCATCGGTCCGCAACGCGCGGGGTCGTCGTGGATCATCAGAGACGGTGCCGCGCTGGTGCCCTGATCGATGGTGACCTCGCGGCCCTCGCCCGGACGGATGGGCGCCTGGCACGATGCGCACCTCACTGCTTCACCAGCTTGGCTGCGGTGATGAAACTGTTCCACAGCTCATTGCCGTCCGGGCATCGCCACAGGGATTCCCTGCACTGGTGACAGAGGCCGCGGTGATGCTGATACGCGGCCCATGCGAACTCGTGCTCCGGCGGCTTCTCCGGTCCGTCGACCGAGGCCGGGCCGGCACCGCCCGGTGCCGCACTCACGCGCTCAGCCCTTTCGCTCATTGCTCGGCTTCGGGTCGCTCGTGCAACCGCCCTTGCGACAGTTCGGGTTCGAGCAGGACATGGGGTCACCTCCTTGCGTGTGCGAGTTCGGCGGGGGTCTCACGGCGGGCCACCGCGCGGTTGACCTCGGAGCGCAGCACCGTGGTCTGCGGGATCGACGCACCGCAGGAGTGGTAGAGGTGGCTGATCAGGACGTGCAGCCGCCGGTAGTCCTCCAGGCCGATCCGGTGAACCAGGACGGCGCGCAGGCTCAGCAGGGTGGAGTCGAGCGGCTGCGCGGTGAACTGGCCGCACAGCTCTTCCAGATGGTGGATGCGTCTGCTTGGAGACAGATGCTCGTCCAGGAAATCCTGGACGGTGAGAACGCCTGTACGCTCATCCATGTCGCCCGTCCTCACGGGTCGGCCATCGCCCCGGACCGGTCGCACGGTCGCGGGGCCTTTCGCTGCCCCCGCTCTCCACGGTCGGCGTCGAGGGCGGGGGCCACCTTTTTGACGCTAGGGACGGCGCGTGCGCGGCGGCGAGCGATGTACAGGAATGTTCACGGCAACGCTCTGACGGGGGAGCGTGAGCACCAGTGGTCTTGACGGCGGACAGCGGGCCGTCCGACCGTGGCGTACATCCGTGAACAACGCCACGAGTCGGAGGCAGTCATGGCATTACGGTTCATCGGCATCGACCCCAACACCGGAACAGGCGAGAGTCCGACCGTGTGGGTCGACGAAGAGAAGCTCGACCTCGTCGTCCAGAGCTACACCGACGAGCAGACAACCGCGGAGGCCGCAGCCTTCACCGTGCCTGGGCACGCCGTCGGCATCCCCGAAGGAGAGGCCGTGCTGCGGATCCCCGCCCGCATGGTGCCGATGATCAGGGAGGCGTGCGATGCCATCGAGCGTGCCCAGCTTCGCTGACCTCTTCGCCGGCGCCCGCCAGTCCGCGGTGCACCTGGAGATGCGCGACAGCTACGGCGTGACGTACGAAGCCGCCGACTTCGCCCGCTGGCAGGAGACCGGCGAGCGCGACGTCGACCCCGGCTCGGCGTACTGGGGCGAGTGGGTGGCCCTGGTCCAAGACGCAGTCGCCCGCGGCGTCATCGTCCGGCGAGCCCGGATCGTCTCCGAACCGGTCACGGCGTACATCCGGTACGAGCACGCCGGGACCGTCGTCAATCTCGGTGCCGGCGAGCAGGTGAGGTGGCTGCCACGCCGCCAGGCCAGCACGATCGCGCTGCCCGGCAACGACTTCTGGCTGATCGACGGCGAGCTGATCCGCTGGAACCACTTCACCGGCGACGGACAGTCCGCAGGCGGCGAGATCAGCGACAACCCGGCGGCCGCCCAGCTCTGCGACACGGCGTTCGAGGCGGTCTGGGCCCGGGCCACCCCGCACGACGACTACAAGCTCACGTAGAGAGGCCGCGCCCGCATGCCCGTATCCCCGTCGTCCGCCGCCCAGGCCGCCCGCGAGGCCGTCGCGCGACGCCTCCGCGACCTCCGCGCGGACGCGGGGATCACCGGCACCGAGCTGGCAAGCCGCTGCGGCTGGACCCACCCCAAGGTCTCCCGGATCGAGAACGCACGCACACCGCCGGCGCCCCGCGACATCAGGCTCTGGTGCGAGGCGTGCGGCGCCGTCGGCCAGGCGGAAGACATCATCACCCAGTCCCGGACCGCCGAGTCCTTGTACGTCGACTGGCAGCGGCGCGTCCGCTCCGGCCTGCGCCAGCTGCAGGAGTCCTACGTCGACTTGTACCGGGCCACCACCCTGTTCCGGATCTACTCGCCGACCCTGGTGCCTGGGCTGCTGCAGACCGAGGGCTACGCCCGGGCCCTGCTAAGCGCGAACGCGAGGCTCCTCGATATCCCGGACGACTCCGCCGAGGCCGCTCTCGCCCGGCTGCGGCGCTCGCAGATCATCTATGAGCCTCGGCGCCGCTTCGTCCTCCTCATCGAGGAGGGCGCCCTGCACTACCAGCTCGGCGACCATGACGCGATGGCCGCCCAGCTCGGCCACCTCCTCACCGCAGGCGCGCTCCCCGCGGTCTCGCTCGGCATCATCCCCAGCTCGACGAGCGAGCGCGTCATCTGGCCGCAGGAGGTCTTCCACATCTACGACGACACGCTGGTGTCCGTCGAGCTGCTGTCCGCCCGCGTGAAAGTGACCCAGCCGTCGGAGATTGCGCTGTACGTCAGCGCGTTCGAGCAGCTGCGCAGCATGGCGGTGTACGGCGCGGACGCGCGCGCCCTCGTCGTCCGGGCGATCGACGCGCTGCAGTGAGTGCAGGGGCACGGTTGTCAGCCCCGGACCGTAGCCTCACGGCATGACAGACACCGACATCCCTCAGCCGCTCCTGGACGCGCAGCGCGCTTTCGACACGGCGCACGCCACGCTGATGGGAGCGCCCGCCGACCTGCCTGTGGAGGAGCGGCAGGCCCTGCGCCAGGTGGAGCGCGACGCTGCGTTCGCCCTTCAGGACGTGCGGGCCGGAACCCCGTGGGCGACTGTCGCTGGTCAGAAGTTGCTGCGCGAGGCTGCGCGGGCGTAGGCGCTGCGCTAGGGGTCGCGTCGGCATCCACTAGGCTCGAACTTATGTCCGAATCGCGTCCTGCCGATGCGCCACCGCCTCGGGTCGAGGTGCGCCTGCCCGGCGGCTGCACCACCCCGGGCCGGCTCCTCGCGTGGCGGCAGGGCCCGGACGGGGCATGGTGGGCGCAGGCGGTCATCCAGGTCCCCGCGGCGGCGATCGCCCAGGTGGCCGGGGAGGACTACACCGCGGTCCCGCGCGAGCCCGCAGTCCGAGCGCCGGCCGCCGGCGGGTACGTCCTCGCCGCCGACACCCGGCCCGGACAGCCCCGCGCCGCGGTCCTGCACGCCGCGGACTGCTGGACGCTCGGCAAGCTCGCCCGCTGGACGATGATCACCCCCGTCGACGATCCGGACCAGGCCCGCGCGCTGCTGCTCATCGACGACACCACCGCCTGCGACGCCTGCCAACCCGCGCCCTGACACGGCGGTGCCCCTGCCGCGCGGGGGACGACAGGGACACCGGGAGGGGGGTAGGGGCAAGCATGCGCCCGGACGAGGCGGGTGGCCATACGCCAATCAGCGCAGACAGCAGAACGCCCCGCCGGGTGGGGCGGGGCGTCTGCGGGAGGCCGCTCACAGCCAGCATGCCGCTGGGGTGGCTGCGCGTCCAGGGCTACGCGCCAGCTTCCGACTGGGGCGGGGTGGGCTTCGCTGCGGTGCGCTCGCGCCGCTTCTTCTTCACCCAGTAGTGCAGGGCTTCGATCACGGCGTCGGAGTTCTTGCGGCCCTCGGCTGTGGCGATGTCGGTGACCTCTTTCCAGAGGGGTTCGGGCGGCCGGAACGTCTTGACCGGGGTCTGGCCGGTGGCGGGTCGGGCCATGGCTCTCTCCTCCTCTATCTGTATTACGAGAACAGCGTCCCATCTGCCCATTGCAGTTGACAAGGCGCATGTACAGGGCGCATTCTTGTAATACATAAACGGCGTGCAACGAGGGAGACCACCGTGAAGCTCACCAAGAACCAGACCACCGAGCAGACCCTCGCCGCCATGTACCGCGCCACCGCCCGCCGCCACCCCGTCACCATCACCTACATCAAGGCCGACGGGACCGAGACGCTTCGGACGATTGAGCTCGCCGACATCCGCACGACGAAGGCCGGCGACATCATCCTCCGCGCCGCCGACCGCCAGACCGGCGAGCTGCGGACCTTCCGCCTCGACCGCATCCAGGCGTACACGATCCACCGCACCGCCTACACCGTCGCCCTCCCCGAGACCGGCGCCCCGGCCCGCGCGCTGCCCGCGACGAGCAGCCCGGCCGCCGTCGTCGCCTACGAGCTCGGCCGCGACGACCGCCCTGCCCGCCGCCAGCTCACCCCAGCTGCCTGACCCGTTTCCGCCCGCGCTGTCCGACCCATGCGCTACACCAGAACCCCGACCAGAGGAGCCCCGCATGCCCGAGACCACACCCGCCCAGGACGAAGCCCTCCGCGCGGCCGCCGAGTTCCTCCTCAAGAACGCCGGCGACATCTACGTCAACGCCCAAGACTGCCTCGACAACCTGCCGAACAAGTTCCCCGACGCGAAGGCCGAGGTCTTCATCCAGGAGCGCAAGGACTTCCACGTCTTCTCGAAGGAGCTGGACGCCGTCGTGAAGGGCCTGACGGACGCCGGCTTCACGCCGCCTGCCTGACTACCGCGCCGCGCCGTGGGCCGTGCTGCCGAACACCCCGGCCGCGCGGCCCTACCCGTCGTACTGGTCGGTATACACGGGCCCGCCCGGCTCCGACTCGCAGCCCTCGCCCTGCCCCGGCGTCCCGAAGTGCGAGACCACCAGACCGTAGCCCTGCATCGTGCCGCACCCCCGATCGGACCAGTCCTGTGCGGCAAGCGTCCACGCGATGAACGCGAGCAGGATGAACCCGGCGATCGTCATCTTGCGGCGAATCCACGGTGTTTCGGCCGGCGCGGCGGCGGGGGTGTCGGTGTCCGTCATGCGCGCGAGTATCCGCGCGTGCCGTACGAGCGCGCGGCGTTGTGATCGAGCCGTGACGCAACATCGCCCAGTCATCGGCGTGGTGACGGGGCGGCCTTACGTCGGGAGTCAGCCCCGGCTGCCCTCCTCCTCGACCCTCGGCCGGGTGCCCCACGGGCCTGAGTGCCCCCGCAGGACGTCCTGCACCGTGCCGAGCGAGACGCCCGTCCGAGCCGCGATCTTCCGGAAGCTCACGCCGTCCGTGCGCAGATCCACGATGAGCTGATCCCGCTCCGCCTTCCACCGTGCCGCTCGCTCTGCCTGCTCGGCCAGCGCCTGGCTCTGTGCAAGCACGCGGGCCTCGCGGTCGGTGATCGCCTCCACCGCATCGAGCGCGTCAGCCACTCGCTGTACCTCCTCGGACACGCCCAGCACCTCTCTTCGGGCGGGCCGCTTGCCCCTGAGTGTATGGCTGCCATACGCTCGCAGGGAAGCAGCGAACGCTGCCTCAACTAGTACGGCCCCGGCCGGAGTTCGCACCTCCACATGGCCGGGGCCGGACCTCCGCACACCGTGAAGCGACCGGAGATCACCATGCAGGCTACCGACCCCGCACCCACCCAGCCCAGCCCCGCGCCCACCATCGGCACCCCCGCCGAACAGAGCACCCACCGCGAGCCGGCCCCCACCCCCGCCGAGCACGTCGCGGCGTTCCGGCAGCAGCGGCCCGGCGACTGCGTCACTGACCACTGATGGGCTGGTTCACCTCCGACAAGGAGCTGGCCGCCACCAAGTACGCCGGCCGCGAGTCCGCCACCGACCGCGCCGCCCGCCTCCAGCACGAGCGCGGCTCCATGGGCAGCCCCCACCGAACCGCCCGCGACGCCGACCGCGCCGGCTGGTCCTGGTGGGACCGCCGCCGCTGAACCGTCCACCCCACCACACATCTGGTCAACCACTCCCGAGGAGCGACCACATGAGCGACCCCTTCTACAACCAGCGCGCCACCGAAGTGCAGGACGCGGTGGCCCGCGGAGACATCGAATCCGCAGCCGACCTCGTCGCCCACCTGATCGTCGAGGAGGGGCCGAAGGGCCTCGCCGAGGTCACCGACGCCATCAACCGCAGCAAGTAGCCCCGACCGCCGGGCCCGCCGCGACCCCTCGCCGCGACGGGCCCGGCCCCACCCCCACGGAGAACCCGATGCCGAACCGCCGCGCCACCGCCGCCCTCGCCGCCGGCGCCGCGCTCGTCACCATCGCCCTCACCGCCGCCGCGTTCTGGCTCTCCTACGAGCACCTCCACGACATCGCCGGCGGCAACGGCCTCTCCGGCTCCCGCGCCTGGGCGTGGCCCGCGACCGTCGACCTGTTCATCGTCACCGGCGAACTCCTCGTCCTGCGCGCCTCACTGCGCCAGACCACGGACTGGTGGGCTATCGCACTCGCCGCACTCGGCTCCGTCGGGTCCGTCGCACTCAACATCTCCGGCGTCGGCGCAGGCGCATCCGTGCTCGCCTACGTCGTCGCCGCGGTCCCGCCGACAGCTGCGCTCGTCGCATTCGGTGCACTCATGCGGCAGGTGCACGAGGTACTGGACCGCATCTCGGATGCACCCGCCCCCAAGGTGCAGCCGCACCCGGACGAGCAGCCCGAGCAGGCCGCACCCGGTCCGGCTGCACCCGCCGCACCCGTGGGCCCGCACAGTGCACTCGAACTGCACCTCGCGCCGATGCTCTCCGCATCCCCCGAGGTCACCGCAGATGCGCACCTGAGTGCACCCGCTCCAGCCGCCCCGCCCACGCCCGCAGCCGACCGCACCGACGACGAGCTGATCGAGGCCGCCCGCGCACTCGCCACCACCGGCCCGCTGTCGCTCCGCCGGATGCAGCGCGAACTCGGCATCGGGCAGGCCCGGGCGCAGCGCATCCGTGACGCAGTCGACAACACGCCCGCACCCGCATCCGAGGAAGCCGCATCGTGACCGACGCACCCCGCGCACCCGGCGCCGACGAAGTGCGCGCCCGGCACAATCTCCGCCTCGCCGTCCGTGGCTTCGACAGCCCTGCTGAGCCGGTGATGTCGAGCTGGTGGGACGAGTTGTACGACAGCGCCCACGACGACCACCACCGTCCGGACGCGCTTCCGGCCCCCGCCCCGCGGCTCGGCGACTGGCGGAAGGGCGAGTCGACTGACCTGCGCGGAGACCGTCCGGACGAGGTCCCGGAGCCGCCGGAGACCAAGCCGGAGCCGGTCGTCGAGCAGCTGCTCGACGAGGAGGACGAGGGGGAGTGGGAGGACGTCGACGAGCCCGAGCCGCAGCCCGTCGGCCGCACTGCCCCAGCGCGCGCCCGACGCCAGACTGCGGGCGCGCGAGCCCAGCACGAGTACGCCCAGCTGCCCGGCCGCATCCGCTGGCTGCTCTACACCGGCACCGCGGCCGCCGCCGGCTACTGGGTCCAGCTCGCCCCCCTGATGGAGGGCTGGATCACCGACTGCGGCCGCGACACCGGCACCAGCGGCGCCCTCGCCCTCGGTATCGGTCTCGTCCTGGCCTGCGGCGTCCTCATCGACCGCCGGACGCGCGGCTGGTGGGGCCCGCTGCCCTGGCTGTGCCGCATCCCCCTCGCGTCCGCCGTGCTCGCCCTGCTCCTCTTCGCCCCCGGAGGCACCACATGATCCGCCTCGCCACCGCTCCGGCCACCGCGCCCACCGTCGACGGACACCTCGCCGGATCCATCACCTTGTCCGGCGTGGCCCTGGGGTGCGCGCTGGTCCTGTTCTTCGCCGTCCGCAAGGCCGACCGACTCAAGCACCTCCACAACCGCGACGGGATCGGCGTCTTCGGGATCGTCACCGGCACGACGTGGATGGCTGCCGGCAGTTCCTGGGCCGCGGCGGCCACAGGGATCGCCGCCGTCCCCACCTCGGTGCTCGGCGCGGGGAGCGGCCTGGGCAACCCGGGCGTCGGCGGCACCGCTGTCGCGCTCACCGCGCTGACCTTCCTGCCCGGGTGGAAGCGGACCCTGTGGCCTGCCCTCCTCGGGATCTCCGCTGCGGTCGTGTACGCGTCGGCGGGCGGGGTGTGGGGGATGCTGGTGAACACCGTCCGGATGCTGGTCGGCAACATCACCGGCGCTCTGTGATGCGGTTCGTGGATCACCTCATCGCGGCGGGGGAGGACCACCAGAAGTCCTCCCGGCGGGCGTTCGGCGTCCCGTCGCTGCGCCCGTACCTGCCCCGCCGGCGGCATCTGCGGCGCGTCCTCGGTGGCCTGGTCGTCCTCGCTGGGATGGCGTGGAAGGGCGGCCGCGCGGGGCTCCGTAAGGCGATCGCGCCGCCGGAGCCGAAGACGAAGCAGGCGAAGGCACCCGAGAAGCCGAAGAGCACCAAGGCCGGCGAGAAGAAGGAGGACGAGCTGCCTGGGCTCGTCGACGCGTTGGAGCGCGCGGCCGCGGCCGCTCTCATCGTCGTCATGGCGGTCGCAGCGGCAGCTGGCGTGGTGAGCGCGCTGTGGTCGCAGATCGCGCCGTACGCGCGGACCGCGTGCGGCGTGGCCACGGTCACGCTGCTCACCGCGGCGTGGATCGTCGGACCGAAACCCGAGACGGCGGGGGAGCCCGAGCTGCCGGCCGACGGGGGAGAGGCACTCCCCGACCCGGCTCCGCTCCCCCAGGACGTCGCGCCGCTCCGCGTCGACCCCGTCGCTGCCGCCGTCCGCCAGCTCGCGACCCCGCGCGGCTGGAAGGGCGCGCACCTCGACGACGTCCTCGCGCTCCTCCCCGGCCACTCGCGCACCGAGCTGCTGGAGGTCCTCGCCGAGGCCGGAATCCCCGTCGAGAACCAGCTCAAGCTCACCCTCCCCGGCGGCCGCCAGCGCAACCGGCAGGGCATCCGCCTGAGCACCCTCCCGCCGGCCCCCGATCAGCCGGCCGCCGAGACCCCGCCCGCGCCGCCGTCTCCAGCCGCTGTCGAGGTGGCGGCCGAGCCCGCTCCCCTGGGCGCCCACGTGACGGTCTACGGCATCAAGTAGGACGGTAGGAACCGCAGGTCAGCCGGCGTCCTACCGTCCTCCTACCGGTCGCCTACCTACCCGACGAGCCGTCACCGCCCCTACACTGCCCGGCATGTACCGCTACCGCTGCGGCCAGTGCGCGACCACCAGTCCGATCGTCCGGACCCGGGTGGAGATGCGGCACGAGCGCGACGTGCACCGGCGGCGGGTGCACGGCGGGCACATCCCCGACGGAGAGCGTCTCCAACGCACCGTCCGGCATCCGGCGGCCGATCGGACTGCGGTGGTCGCGCTCGTAGCGCTGGTTGCGGTGCTGTTCCTGTCCGTACTAGCTGGGCGCATCGCGTAAATCCGACGCTTTCGGACGTGGTGTGACTGAGATCACTCGGTTGCATAGTGGAGCGCCATACCGCCACGTCCTGGCTACGTCCGCAGGACTCTGGGACGCCTTTTCTGGAACCTGCCGGAACCTGAGTGTCTCTTTTCCGCGATTCGCGCGAACAAGCAGCGCGGTGTCCGTCGGCACAGCGCCCTAGAATCCTGAGCAAGCACAAGGAGCCCCTGTGGTCCGCCTGTTAGAGCAGGCGGAGGGGCTCCTCGTGTGGACCTAGCCGACGTCGAAATCAGGAGGTCACTTTGCCATTTCACCATGGCAGACCAGCAAAGTTCAACGCACGAATGCCGCGCGTGAAATCGCATTTCGTCGGCCGCGCGGCGAAATACGTCGCCCGCGGATTCGCCTACGGCGCCTCATACCAGGCTGGCACGGTGGTCGTGGCAGTCGCCGCAGCCTGGTTGCGCCGGTAGCCGGACCAGAACGACAGCAGCGCCCCCGCCTGGCCTGTGGGCCAGGCGGGGGCGCACTGCTGTAGGTCAGGAGCCGAACGGCCAGTGCCACACGTCGAAGTAGCCCTGGTAGCCGTTGCCGAAGTAGATGTGCTGCGACGTGTCCGTGATCCCCGAGCCCTGGTACACCATCTCGATCGTCACCGAGCCGTCCGCCGCGATGTCCTCCTCCTTCACCACCAGCGTCCGCGATCCCGTGGCCTCCTTGAAGGACAGCTGGTTGTACCAGGGCGCATACCCCTCCGGGCCGGGGAGGTTGAGGCCGTCGTCGATCGAGGACAGGTACCGGCCGGCGGCGCCGTCGACGTTGAACCGTGCGTCGAGGAAGAACACGGTGCCGATCCGCAGGAACGCCGACCGCAGATCGAGTACGTCGCCCACCCCAACGTTCTCGATGACGCGCCGCACCGGCACGGTGCCGATCACCGGCGTCCAGTCGGCGGCCGCGGTGAGCACGATGATCCCCGCGTTGAGGTCGTCGGCGTAGATGATCGGCCGGACGCCTCCTCCGCCGCCTGCACCGGGATCGCCCTTCGGGCCCTTCAGCGACGCGATGAAGTCGGCTTGCGTGCCGCTGTGTCCGAGCCCCAGCCAGATGTCGTACGCGCTCGCGCCGGCCGCGCCCGCGCTGCCCGGCTGACCATCCTCCCCCGCCGCACCCCGCGGTCCCGGCTGCCCATCCTGGCCGGCCGCGCCGGGCGGCCCCGGGTCCCCCTTGACCGGCACATAGTTCGGCGTCGACGGATCCGGCGTCAGCACCTCGGACAGCTGCAACGCCCCCGTGCCCGAGGTCACCTGGACATACCGCGTCCAGCCCGGTGTGCCGTCCGCGAAGATCGCGTCGACCTGGTACGGCCAGCCCGACGGGCTCATGCCCTCGACGTCGCTCGGCACGAGGTCGATCGTGCCGATCCCCTCGGTCAGGTACATCGGCTCACCGCCGCCGAGCAGCAGGTCCAGGCCCCCGACCGTCACCAGGTCCGGCCCGCTGAATACCAGCCGGCCTCTTGCCGGGCTGCCGCCCGGGCTGATGTACGGCAGCCCCGTCGTCACCGTCCGCCGCGGCACGCCCTCGGGAATCGCCATCGCTCCGCCTCTCAGCCCCGCAGCAGGGGCGCGTCCTCAGGGTCCGGGTCCGGCACCGGCAGGCCCTCTTCCCGCAGCGCCGCCGCCAAGCGCCGCCGGTACCGCGCCTCGGCCGCCGCCCGCCGCTCCAGCGCGGAAATCTTCATCGACTGCCGGGACACCACCTGGGCGATCCCGGCCAGCGTGCTGAGGTCCGCGTCGACCAGCTCCGGCGCCGGGTCCGGGACCGCCATGGGAACCTCCTGCTGCCGCCCCCTGGCCAGCCACGCGGTCGCCACACCGCCGCCGGTGGCGATCGCCGCGGCCACCACGCCGAGCCACGTGGTCGGGCTATCCACCGGTCACCGCCACGGGCACCAAGACCGCGCGCGGCCGGGTCACCACCGCGGTGATCAGGACGAGCGCGGCGTGGCTGGCCCACGGGGCGACCGCACCCCACGCGGTAGGACTGGCCCCCGTGGCACCGCCCATCGCGTACGCGGTCGCCCACAGAAGCGGCGGCACCATCGACGTGGCGATGCCCGGCAGGTCCCGGCCCGCGGGCATCGCCGCGAAGAGCAGGCAGACCAGGCCGCAGCCGATCCAGCCGACGCCCCACGCGGTCATCGGCATCATCTGCAGAAGGACGGAGATACCGCGGGTGACGCCGTACGACGGCTGTACGGCGATGTACGCGCCGTAGCTGATCCAGGAGACGCCGGAGACCAGGAGCACCAGGCCGCGCCAGCCGACGCGGGAGCACAGCCGCCTGGCCGGCGCGGCCTGCACCTCACACGCCCCGGGGCGCGGAGCTGGTGAGCGGCGGCTGCTTCGCGATGACCTGGGTTCGGGTCCACATCGCGACGAGCGCGGCCGCGAAGCTCATCACGGTCGACTGCTGGTCCGGGGACCAGTGCAGGCCGAACCCGATCGCGAGCGCGATGCCGGCCTGGAGGAGGCCGAGCACGCCGGCGCCGATGCCGTCGTGGACGGAGATCGCGACGAGCAGGCCGACCAGGGCGGCGGCCGCGGCGTTGATGACGGCCTGCTGCTTGTCGGTCAGGTCCAGGCCGAAGGCGGTCGAGAGCTTGACGGCCACGGCGATCAGGGCGAGCCACATGGCGGGCTCGCGGCCGAAGAACTTGGGCATGGTGAATCCGTTCTGCTGGTGGGGAAAGGAAGGCGTCAGACGTTCGGGACGTGGAGCTTGTCCCAGGACGCCTTGCCGGGCGGCCACTGGGCGGCCGCCCCCGTGAAGCCGCAGCGGCGCTGCCACGCCTCGTACGAGGCGACGTCGCCGGACCCGATCACGTCCTTGTTCGCCGAGCTTGCGTAGTGGTTGCAGCCGACGGCGACCAGCCGGGCGTGCATCGCGGCGACGACGGGCGAGCGGCGGCCGAGGGTGAACCAGGCGACCCCGGGGAACGGCTCGTGGGCGGGGGCGGGCGTGCCCTTGGCCGCCCACGCCCGCAGGGCGGCCGTGTTCGCGAAGTTCGCCACGTCGCGGTCGAGGCCGCCGGTCTCGCTGTACTGGTGGATCGTCCAGTGGAAATCGACCCGCGGCCGGCCGGCCGGGGCGCCGGGGTCGGCGATCCACAGGCCGTCGCCGGCGAAGGACGTCGGGCCGCGGTGCAACCAGAAGTCGCGGTTGCAGTAGAGCAGGACGCGGTTGCGCGGGGCGGCGGCCTGGACGTGCTCGATCCAGGCGTCCTTCTGCGCTCCGGTGACGCCGGTGTCCTCCCAGTCCAGCGCGAGCACGTCGCCGGCCCGTGCCGCGGCGTGCTGCAGGAAGTACGTGGCCTGGGCGGTCATCGAACCGGGCCGCACGAAGTGGTAGTGGCCGACGACCAGGGAGTGCCGTCGGCCGGTGGCGATCTGGGCTGCGTGCCGGGGGTTGACGTACCCGGTGCCCTCGGTGGCCTTCACCACCACGAACCCCAGGCCGGTCGTGCTGTACGAGGTGCCCTGGTAGGAGGCGATGTCTATGCCGGAGACGGTCATGCCATCACCGGCTGGACCACGTCGCCGCCCTGCTTCAGCAGCTTGTCGAGGTCGTCCCAGGAGATCCACGCGTGTCCGCGGTCGCCCCAGGACAGGCCCCAGCTGTTGCGGATCTTCACGCGGCGCCGCTTGGTGTCGTTGGCGACGACGCAGACCTGGTGGCCGCCGGACGGGTCGACGGAGTCATCGACGTGGATCACGTGGTCGGCGTCCGGGGTGAACATGCTCGGGTACCACGGGATACCCACTGAGATGGGGCCCTTGTTGAGCAGGCGGAGCGCGGCGTGCAGGCTCCGGCAGTGGTGCCAGGTCTTGATCAGGCCGAGCTTCTCCAGGACGCGCATCGACCAGGCGCCGGTGGAACCGGTGTCGTCCGGTTCGTAGTGCCCGGGGATCTGGGAGTCGTCGAGTCGGGTCTCTCGCCGGTATCCGTCGAGGATCGTGGCCTGGGTGTACGAGATGCCAGCCTTCCCGAACGGGTCGCAGACCAGGGTGCCGTAGGCGGCGTTCATGGTGCAGTCGCCGACCTGGCGCTGGTCGAAGGAGTCCTGAAACTCGTAGTGCTCGACGTCCCTGATGGGCTCCAGCAGGTCGACGACCGCCTCGAGTTCCGGGACGAGCGCGTCGTGGACCTGGTGGCGGCCCATCCGGTAGGGGGCGGCCGGGTCCTCGGGGAGTAGGCGGAATGCGGGCATGGTGCCTCCGGGCATGACGAAGCCCCCGGGCCGGCGGCGCGGGGGCGGGCGAGGGGTGGGGATCTACGGTGCGGTGATGGTCACCGCGCTGTGGGTGCCGGTGGCGGCGCGGTACTGGTCCGGGGTCCACGTGCGGCCGCCGGCGATCCACACCGGGTCGACGCGGACGCCGCCGGGCGACTGGGGGTCGGCGATCTGCGCCCAGGCGACGATGGGACCCGACGCGGGGCCGGCCGTCACCATGCAGCCGGGCGCGGCGGCTACCACCGCCGTGACCGGACAGACCGGCGGAGCAGGCGTCTCGGCGCCGAGGAGCGGCATCAGGCGGCCTCGACCAGCTGGTACGACACGACAGAGGTGTCCGTGCTGGACGTCGACTTGATCTGGAAGCTGGTGCCGATCGTGACGGCCTGGACGAAGAGGGCGCCGGGTGTGCCGCCGGGGGTGACGCCGCCGAGCTGGATCCTGGTGTTCGCCGTGATCGAGCTGTTCGAGACGGTCACCGTGCCGGCGACCAGGGTCGCCGTGCCCAGGCGGGCGTTGGTGCCGCCCTCCTTGATCCGCAGGCCCTTGCCGGCCAAGCCGATGACGATGTCTGCGTCCGGGGTGCCGATCTGGGCGGCGCCCTGTCGGCCCCACGTGGTGTCCCGGGCCCCGGTGCCGGGGCCGATCTGGATGTTCCCGTTGCCGAGGATGCGGAGCCGATCGAAGGCGTCCGAGCCGTTGACGTTGACGGACAGCGCGGAGTTGCCGGAGGCGGTGGGCTGTAGCGCCACGTTGCTCTGAGCTGTAAGTCCGGTGAGGAAGTTCAGCTTGCCGTTGCTGGCCTCCATGACGCCGGCGGGCAGGTTCGTGAACCAGTTGGTGGCGGAGGCGCCGGTGCCGAGGAACGCGGCGCTGAGGACGCGCACGGACTGGCCGGCCGCGGCGACGTTGATGGACTGCTGCACACCGGCGTTGCCGGTGGCGACGATCGCGCTGGCGAGTCGGCAGTTGGTGATGAACCCCGTGGCCGTCCCGGCCCAGTTCACGTCGTAGTTGCTGCCCGTGGCCGCCGCGCCGTTGAGGCTGAAGAACAGCTCGGACAGGAAGATCGTCGTGGCGGTGCCGGTGACCGAGACGCCGTGGCCCTGGTTGTTGATGATCCGCGACGTGTTGAGGTGGACCTGCTTGGCCGCGCCGCTGATCAGGACCCCGACCGAGCCCTGCTGGATGACGCCGCCGCTGATCTGGACGTTCTGCGGGGACCCGTTGGTGCCGTCCTCGATCTTCACGCAGGGGCCGCCGTTGGGCCCGAGGGCATCCAGGTTCGCCATGAAGGTCGCGGCGCAGTTGCCGACGATGTGCAGGCTGGAGCCGGTGCCAACGGATGTCCAGGCCAGCACGTTCGTCACCAGGACGTCCCAAGTGTCCTCGATCCGCAGCCCGTCCAAGTTGGCGGACGGGCCGGTGGTGACACCCCCGGACTGGAAGTGGCAGTCCGACACGAAGGAGTTCACGGCGTAGCCCTGGGCGCTGTTGCCCAGGAAGCGGATGCCACCGGCACACGACGACCCGTACAACCCGGTGAGCTGGGTGCCCAGGGGGTTGCTGGTGCTGGAGGCGGAGGTGGCGAGCGCGGCGACGCACCAGCCGTTGATGTTGAAAAAATGGCAGCGGCTGACCTTCGCGCGGCGCACCCCGCTGATCCGGATGGCATCAGCTGCCGGGTTGCTGGTCGTCGTCGTGCTCACGCCGACGATCGACAGGTCGCTGACCTGGCAGTTGTAGGCGCTGATCGCCACCGCTGCGGTCCCGCTGAACCCGGCACCGATCACGATCTTGGTGGCCTCGGCGCCCGCGCCGCGCAGGATCGTCCCAGCGGTCGCCAGGCTGAGGGCTGCAGCACCGTTGAGCAGGTAGGTGCCCGCGGACAGATACACCACGCCGCCGGACGCCGGCACTGCGGCCAAGGCGGCCTGGATCGCCGCGGTGTCGTCCGCGACGCCATCGCCCACGGCGCCGCCGGCGTAGGCCGGGGACGCCGCGTTGACCCAGTCGGTGATGCCGTCGGTGGTCGGCACGTCCGCCAGGCTCAACTTGCCGGTGCGGAGCACGTCGATGTCCGCGCCCAGGTCTGTGGCCATCATCAGAAACCGCACGTCGAACCCGAAATCCAGGTACACGGCGGTGACGGTGTCGGGCCCGTAGAAACCCACCTGGGCGTTGCTGTCCGCTGTCACCACGCTGACGGGTGAGGAGTCCAAGTCAGTGAGGTCGGTGAGCTGAGTGCCGCCGCTCACCGCGTCCCACACGGTGCCCGTAGCGCCGGGCACGAGTTGCAGCGCCACTCCGACCTTCTGCATCGCGAAGTCGGCCGGGCTGAGTCCGAAGAGGTGACGGGCCACGCAGGTGCCTCCGGTTCTGCGGCAGTGCCGCACGTGGCGAGCCCCCCGTCGTCGGGGGTTCGCCTGTGGGTCAAAGGGAGTAGACGAAGGAGTCGAGGCCGCACCAGGCCGGCGCGACTGGCCTGGGGATGAGGAACCACAGCGTGCCGTCCGGGTGGATCTCCACCCGGGCGGCCAGGAAGCCAACCTCTGTGCCGCCGACCGACACCGAGTTCCACTCCATGGGCACCACGCCGAAGCGGCTCAACGCCGGCCGGGCCTCGATCGGGAGCGTCGCGATTTTGGTGACGACGTCGATGGGCAGGTTGCCCGAGGTCTTCCGGAAGTTCCCGCGCAGCGTGACCAGGCCGTCCTTGACCCGGTACCCGCAGGCCGCGGACTGGGTGGCGTAGCCGGACGCCAGGGTGATCGACTTCCAGCCGGTGTCCTGGCCTGCGACGGCCAGCGTGTCGTAGCCGGTGCCGTTCCCCAGCAGCACGGTCTTGCCCTCGACGATGAGCTGCCCCTTGACCGGGGGGCGTCGCCCGTTCGGATTGCTGATGGCCGGCGGTCGGCCGGCGAACCATCGCTGGTCCACGACCCCGGCCGGGGGTACGACGGACGCTCCAGCCGCCACGGTGATCTGCGCCAGGGGGATCTCCCAGGTGCCGTTGAGGGTCTGCGTCAGCGTCGGGAAGGACGTGCTGCCGGTCTTGTACTTCACCGAGACGACGTCGCCGGCGGGGTCGCGCCGCAGCACGAGGAGGTCCTTGCGGGCCGCGCCGCCGCCGGAGTTCGTCGGCACGGGCACGTTCAGGCTGGCCGAGTTGGCGTAGTACGTGCCCTGGATCCACGCCTCCCCTGCGGCCACGGCCACGGTGGAGGCGTTGGACCCGGTGGCGAGCAGGTTCGTCGCGGTCGGATCGGTGGCGAAGACACCGTCGACCTGCGCCATGCGGAACATGCTGGCCCACTGGTCCTCGGTGGCGATCGAGGAGGAGGCGAAGGGGAAGCTCGTCTCGGTCATCGTTATGCCTGCCTTCGTGTGGCCAGCCGGGCCGCGGTTCGCTTGACCTGGACGAGGAATTTGAAGATCTGTGCGACCACGTCGCTGGTGTCCGAGGAGTCGGAGCTGCCGAGCGTGGCCTTGACGGTCGTGCCGCTGCCGCTGTCGGCGTTGATCGTCACCTCGCGGACGACGTCGGCGAAGAAGGTGTTACGGACCTGGCAGGAGACGATGTCGCCGACCGAGTAGTCCACGCCGAAGGCGAGGCCGGGGATGTCGATGGGCGTCATCGACAGCGAGCCCTGGGACGCCCCGGAGGTGAGCGCCTCGTCGGCGGCCTGGTCCATCTGCGCGGTGAGGTCCACCGACGCTGTGTCCACGTCGGTCTTGTCGACGAAGCCCTCGACCACCAGCGCCGGGAACAACGTGTCGGTGCGGTCGTACAGCTTGCACACCCGTGGGCTGCTCGCCCCGCCGGCCACGACCAGCGCGCGGGTCATCGTCGGTGGCGTGGTGGTGTACGAGGCGTCGGTGAGGTTGCCCAGGTCGAAGGAGAACCGGGCGGTCAGGGAGCGGTCGGCGGGCTGGTAGACCTGGAACTGCAGGCCTGCGCCGATCTGTACGACGCGGAAGCCCAGCCGCGCGGGCTTGGCGATGTCCTGGAGGACGGTCAGCAGGTTGTCGAACTGGTTGACCTGCTTGGTGACCGCGGCGCCCCGCGCGAGGTCGGTGTCCAGCGTCAGCCCGGCGATCTTCCGGGCGCTCAGCGCGCCGGGGCCGATGTTGGAATTGACCAGGGCGCGCATAGCGGTCTCTGCCGCAACGGCACTGATCTTGTACAAGGTGCTGCCCTGGGAGCCGATCGCCGCCGCGGGGTTGGGCCAGCACGTCGCCTCGGCCAGGACGGTCATGTCGTCCACGCCGGAGACGGTGAGCGTGCCCTTGCCGCCCGAGGAGGCCGTCCGGGACCAGTCCACTGACCTGATGGGCCCGGACAGCACCTGCGTGCTGCCCTTGAAGACCTGCACGCCGTTGCCCTCGACGAGCAGTGACGCCTGCGGTGAGTTCTCCGCGACGGTCAGAGTGAAGGCACCGACCGCGGTGTAGCGGGGCACCACCGTCAGCGAGGTGTAGTCGCTGAGCTGCCCGATCGTCGTGAGCGTGGCGTCGCGGACGAGGACCGTGAACCCCACTGGGCCTCCTTCACGCGCTGAGGTAGCGAGGCTGGTAGTCCAGCGATACGAGAGTGCTGGTGGTGGCCCCGGCGAGCGTCAGGGCCACCTCGTTGTCCGCGGGCGCCAGACCCCACAGGGCGGACCCGGTGGCGAGCTTCGGCCACAGGTTGGTGGAGCCGTTCATCAGCACCGTCTGGATCCGCTCGCGGGTGTCGATGACCACGGTGTCGCTGGAGGTCAGGGACTGGCTGAGCGTCAGCGATTGGCCGGTGATGATGTTCGTGAGGATCACCGACGTCGCTGGGCCTCGGATCGTCCACACCGGGTACGCCACGTCGTCACCGTCGTTGCTGATGAAGGTGTCGCCCAGGACCTGGGAGTCGGCGACGGCCAGGGGCAGCAGCGGGAAGAAGCTGCCCGACTGCGCCACCTGGAAGTCGAGGTGCACCGGCGGTCCGAGCCAGTATGGCGACGGCGCGACGAACACCACGGCGACCATCTGGTAGCGCATCCCGCCGACGTCTACGGACTCGTCGCCCTCGCCACCGGACTGGTAGTAGGCGGCGATCGATCGCTGGGTGCCGTCGGTCTCGGTGATGGTGAGGGTGCCGGCGCCCAACTTCGGGTTGAGGCTGCGCCGCAGGCCCCGCTTCTTGGCCAGGAAGTCCGCCCGGTCCACGTCGCTGAACACCACGACGGGCAGCATGATCGTCCGAGCCTGCGCCCTGATCTGCCGGATCGCGCTGCCGTCGATCTCCGGGCTCTCGTCGGAGTAGACCTGGTAGGTGGGCATGTCCAGGCCCGTGGCGCCAGGCTGGATGACCCACCCGTTCTCGTCGTCCGACAGCACCGTGACGCGGCCCTGAGCGTCGGTCCAGGTGACCTCGGGGGCCTCCAGCGGCCCGAACGGCGGCGGGGTGACCGTCCCCGCTGGGACTGATGCGACCAGAATCGGCACGACTTACCCTCCTGGAAGCAGCGCGGGACGGCGCAGGACAGCGGCCCTCTGGAGAGCGGTGAGGACCCCCTGTTCGGTTGGCTGGTCGGATGTGTGCAGATCGAAGTGGTTGACCGTCTGCGCTACCCCCCGCTGCGCCTGGTCCCGCTCGATGCTCGCGGAGCCCGGACGGACTGCCGCGACCAGTGCAGCCATGCGGCGGGCGCTGGCCTCGATCTGGGGGTGCTTGCTGCGGAAGCCCACCAGGAAGCCCTGGCCGGTGAATTCTCCGAGCTGCTGCGTCACCTTCGACGGGGAGTGGATCTTCAGTTCCTTGCGGATCTCGGCCTGGATCTTCTTGGCGAGGGTCGTCATCTCCTTCTCGATGGCGGACTCCTGCGACTGCAAGCCGGTCAGGAACCCCTTGCCGGCCTGCGAGCCGGAGTCGTACATCGTGTCGGCGACGCCCCTGCCGTACGCGGTGGCGGCCTTGTCGATCGCCGACTGCGTGGAGTTGATCGACTTCAGCGTCGACGCCGACGCGTCAGCGAGCGCCTGGGCGTACGCCGAGCCCTGCTCCGGCCCGGCCTGCACGAGCTGGTTGAGCAGGGTCTTGCTCAGCCCCCGCTTGCCCAGCAGCGCGATGTTCGCCGTGAACTTCTTGATCTGGCCCAGGCGTGTCTGCAGGCCCGCCAGGATCCCGCCCGCCCCGAACGAGCCCCCGGCAGCTGGCAGGCTCGTCATGCTGGCGAAGGACTGGGCGCTGTCGCGGGCCGAGACTGCGTACGAGCTGGCCGCGGCGAGCTGGGCCTTGATGCCATCCCGTTTCTTGGCCAGGTTCTGCAGCTGCGTCGACTGCCTCTCCAGGGCCGCGATGACCCGGTCGTCCAGCGTGGTCCGCACGTTCTTGAACGCGCTCTGGATCGAGGAGACGACCCGGTTGGTGGCGCTCTGGATCTGGCTGACCGTGCCCGCAAGGTTGGAGGCGAACGCGTTGCTGATGGCGTTGGCGATCGAGCCCTCGTTGACCTTCTGACCCCCGATGATGATCACGTTCTGGGGCAGGGGCTTGGCCTTCGAGCCGGTGACCCCACCGGAGGCGTAACTGCCCCCGATGATCCCGCCGTCCTTGAAGCCCATCGCCCGGCGTACGGCTGCCGCGCCCTGCGAGCGGGACAGGGCGTTCCAGGCGTGCACCATCGCCGGCCCGACTGCGCGGGTCCACTCCGGGTGCATGACCGCCTCACCGCCGGACAGGTGCAGGCTGCCGGCGGTGGGGCTGTAGAAGTGGTGGACGTCCCGGCCGGGGGTGTGGCCGGGCAGGACACCGCCGGTGGCGTATCCGCCCCCCTCGTGGAAGACCTCGGTCGGCTTGCCCTTCACTACCGCATAGGTGGCGCGGATCGTGACCGTTCCGCCGTGCAGGCTATCGATCTTGGCCTGCGCGTCGCGGATCTCGTTGTTGAGCTGCGCGATGTTGCCCTTGATCGCCGTGGTCTTCGACGGCGGGACCGACTTCAGCCTCGACTGTGCCTGGGTGACCTTCTGCTTCAGGTCGTCGATGTTGCCCTTGAGGTACGCGGTCTTGTCGGGGGCCTTGAGGATCTCGTTGGCCAGGGCGGTCGCCTGGCTCTTCTGCAGGCCCATCGCCTGCGCGGTGGCGATGAGCTTGGCGCGGCCGCGGTCGTACACCCCCTCGACCTGGTCCCAGCTCTTGCCCTGGTCGCGGAGCGCGGCCGCGGCCGCATCGGTCTTGTCCGCCAGGTCGCTCAGCGGCTTGTAGGCGTCGCGGGCCTTCTGGGAGTTGAGGTCGAGCTGCCCGTTGACCATCTTCAGGGCGGTCTCGTGGTGCTTGATCGCCCCGCTGGCGTCGTCGATGGCCTGCTCGAAGTCGCTCTCGGCGTTGAGGCCGGCCCGGTTCACGTCGTTGAGGGCCTGGATGGACTGCCGCAGCCCATCGGCGCTCTTCTTCTGGTCGTCGAGCTGCGCCTGCACCTGCTGCGACTGCCGCCCGAACAGACCCATCGAGTCTGCGGTCAGGTCCTGCTCGAACTTCGCGTCGCTCAGCGCACTCTGGTAGTCGTCGAGTTTGGACGTGAGGTCCGAGGCGGGCTTGCCGCTCTTGGTGTACTCGCTCGTGAGCCGTTTGAGCGCCGACACCGCGAGGTCGGGCTGCCCGTTCTTCACCAGGTCGGCCAGGGACTTGTCGACGGCGTCGACGTCCTTGGCAGCCTTCTTCGCCGAGTTCGACTTCGCCATCCCGAGGGTGAACACGCGGTTCATTGAGTCGTTGAAGGCGTCCATCCCGGACCGCTGGCCGTTGAGCCGGCCGATGGACGTGTTCAGGTCGTCGAAGTCCTTGCCGAACACGCGGCTGGCCTCGCCGGTGACCTTGCCGGTGCGGCCGAGCTGACCGATCGCGGTGGTCATCTTGTCGACGTCCGGCGCCTTCTTGCCCGACGAGCTCAGCTTGTCGAGGAGCACCACCACCGCGGTGACCGCCAGCAGCGCCCCGCCGATCTTCGCCCCGGTCGACAGCGACGCGATGGCCGTCCGGACACCGGCAAGACCACCACCGGCCGCCGTGGAGGCGGTACGGACGGCCGTCAGGCGGGTGCCCACAGTCCGCAGGCTGCCAGCGACGGTGTTAATGCCCCCGGCGGTGAGCTTGTACAGCCTGAACGCGCTGTACAGCTGTAGGGCACGGCCGATGAACTCCGGTGGCAGCGCGGACACCAGGTGCGCGGCAGCGTCGACCACCGTGAGCATGCTGGGGCCCGCCTCGGAGACGCCCTGGACGACGTGCAGGACGTCCGTGGCGATGGCGGTGAGGGTCTCGCGGACTTCGGGGCCGTTCTGCTTGGCGTACGCCAGGAACTCGCTCGCTGGGCCGCTGGTCTTGCCCTCGCTGAGGAGCCGGGTGAGGTGGACCGTCTCGTCGACGATCTGCTTCAAGGCACCGGCGGAGAACGTGTCGAACTTGCTGATCATCTTGTCGAAGCCGGGGGTCTCGACGGCGCCCGCGGCGATGGTGGTCAGCCGGGTGAGCTGGCCGGAGCTGTCCTTGACCAGCGTCGAGAATCGCGGGATGAGCGAGTCGGCGATGGCGAGTCCCTGGGTGACCGGGACCATCGTGAAGTCGGACATGTCGTCCGACCACTTCTTGAAATCGTCCTTGAGGATGCTGAAGCCCAGCGCGGCGCGCTGGGTCTGTCCTGGCATGGCGTCGAGGGTCTCGGCGACGGTGTCCTGGGCCTGGTGCGCCTCCTTGGACGCCGCGCCGTACTTCTTGACGGCCGCGCTGGCTGTGGACTCGGCTGCGGCCAGGCCGGTGAGCATCGCGAGTTGCGGCTTGAGCGCAGCGCCGAACGCGCCGACGGACACCAGGGCCGCGCCGCCGGCCGCCGCGACGGATGCCAGGGTCGAGGCCAGGTACGCCGCGACGGGGGCAACGGCCGGCGCCAGGGAGAGAAGCGCTCCCGCGGCGCCCGCCCCCGACCCGGTACCCCCTACGGGACTCGGGCCGCCGCCAGTCCCCCCGACGGTGCGGGTGCGGATAGTCAGGGTCCGCTCGCGGGTGAGGACGTTGATCTCGTCGGCCGCCACCCGGGTGTCGGCATCGACCCGGACGGTCGCAGTGCGGTTGCGGGTGAGCGCCGCGATCTCCTCGGCGGCCACCCGGGTGTCGACGGACGCGAAGATCGCCACCGATCGAGCCCGGGTCAGCTTGTCCAGGTCGCGGGTGACCTTGTTGGCGGCCGTCCGGTTGAGCTTGGGGTCGATCCCGACGGTCAGGTCATCGGTCCGCACGGTCCGCAGCTCGCTGCGTAGCCGCTGCGCGAACCCGGTGAGAGAGGGGGCCAGGCGTACCTGGGCCGATCCGACGGTCGTCGGCACGCTGACCCCCTCGTCACGACGTCACGGAGCCCTGGCGGGCCTTGAGGGCGGCATCGAGCGCGGCCAAGTTCCGGCTGCGGGCGTCCCCGCGCGGCCGCATGCGAGCCAGCTGCTGGAGCTGCTGCTGCCGGCGCTCCGCGCGGCGGACGTCCTCGTCGCTGGGTGGCCGCTCCAGCGTGGGCACGTCGACCGGGTGGAGAGTCGGCGAGCCCTTGATGCCGTGGCCGGCCCACTGGATGCGGATGAGGGTCTGCAGGAGGCTGGCCGTGTAGGCGGCCATCCAGTCCTGGTCGGTCCAGCGCCGCCCCTCGGTGTCGCCGGCGAGCGCGGCCTTGGTCGCGGAGTCCGCGGGGAGCCCCTCGACAAAGCAAAGGAGTTCCAGCCACGACATGGTGCCCTCGCCCCACTCGTTGGCGTGGAACTCCGCGAGGGACCGCCCCGGGTAGTAGCGGGCGATGTCCGCGTGGAGCTTGCGCGGGTGGTCGGTCAGGACTCCGAGGAGCCAGAGGATTCCCCCAGGCTCGCGCCGTCGGTCTCGTCCTCGCCGTCCTCGCCGTCGCGTCCCATGACCTCCTTGAAGATCGCCTTCATGTCGGTCATGTCGAGCCCGGCCTCGCAGGCCAGGTCGAACTGCTCCTCGCCCATGAGCGCCCGCAGGATGTCGACGTCGCCCTTCAGCTGGTCGACGGAGATCAGGAAGTTCACCGGCCACCATGTGCGGCGCAGCACGCGGAATGACAGCGGCTCCTCGCTGCCTTCGGGGGTGAGGTCGAAGTGGAGGTACTTCTCGCCGCGGGCGTCGGCCTGCTGGGCGCGCAGGGCGTTGAGGTTCAGTGCCTTGCGGGGCGCTCCGGTCTTGGACATGTGGGTCTCCTCGTGGGTCGAGTAGTGCGCGTGGGTCGGAAGAAGATGAGCGGCCGGAGAGGACCCACGTACTCCCCGGCCGCCGTCCATAAGGGCCGGTCAGGCCGGCAGGGTCACGCCGCCGTACATCCGCTGGATCGACGCGGCGCCGCCGGGCGCTGTCAGGGCGGTGAAGGTGAGGTCGAACCCGACCGGGGTGTCGCCCTTGTACGTCAGGTCGCCCTTGGTAGTGACCTCCGAGCGGGCGATCACGAAGCGGCAGTGCCGGTCGCCGTCCAGGACGTCGAACCCGAGTGCCATCTCGTACGGGTCGGTGGTGGCCGGGTCGCTGAAGCTGAGGAACTGGGTGTCGCCACTCCCTGAGCTGGTCATGTCGGCGACGGGGACCGAGTAGTACAGGCCCAGCCCAGCCGCGGTGATGTTGATCAGCACCACCTTGTACGTGCTGGTGCGCTGCTTCACCTGCGAGCGCACCGGGGTGTTGGACCCCCACCGCATGATCTGGGTGCGGTCCTCGCCGAGCGCCTCGACGAGGCCGTCCTCGGAGACGTCGGCGAGGTTGGTCCAGCCGGCCCCCCAGCTGGCGAACGGGTCGACGGGGGCGGTGGTGCCGACGGGCGCGATGTAGGCGTATCCGCCCACACCGAGCATCACGGGCTCGAAGGCCATGGTCACTCCTCAGTGGTGGCCCACGCCGGGGCCGGATGGAGCCCGGACGGCCCGGGCGGATGGGTTCAGGTCGAGCGGATGGTCAGGCCGGCGGTCCAGCCGATGCGCACCACGTTCGTGTTGGGCTCCTCCGGGCGTGCCGTCGGCCCGGTCTCCTCCCACGTGCGGGAGACCGTCCCCTGCTGCGTCACCCGGCCCCTGAGGGACTCCAGGGCCAGGCGGACGGTCCCGACGCTGGCGTTGGCTGCCTCGCGGCTGGTGGCGTAGACGTCGACGGAGACTCTCGCGTCCTCTGCGACGTACCGGCCGTTCCACGTGGGGATCGTGCGGGGGCCGCCGACGCGGGTGATCTGCGCGAGGGGCAGCAGCGCGGTGAAAGCGGTGCCGTCCGGGCGGACGGTGCACACGTATAGGCCGTCGACAGCGCCGGTGAGGTAGTGGACGATCAGGGCCTCGACGTCGGGGAGCGCCACGATGTGCACCCCCTGGTCAGTCGGCCTGGCCGGCCTTCGTGGTCTTCCTGCGGGCCGCGGGTGCCGGGGCCGCGTCTCGGTCGGACGTTGCTGGCGCATCGTCGGCGGACGGCGCGGGACCGTCGTCGGGGTGCCCGATCCCTGCCCGGACGAGCGCGTCGACCTCGGTGTCCGGCACGTCGACGACATCGCCCGGCGCGCCGGGCGGGTCCTTCATCCAGAAAGCGAGTCGAAACCGCATCAGGTATCTCCTCCTGCCGCGTCGAGGGCGTTGGTGAGGGTGTGGTGCGCCGGGTGGCCCGGCTGCCGGGTGCCGTGCTCGACGTAGATCGAGTGGTCGGCGCTCGCGACGACGAGGACCTCTCCGTCCTCGTCGCCGTCCTCCAGGTGGATGGAGTCCCGGTACTCGCCGGTGTCCACGGGCGCGGTGGTCTGGGCTGCCTGGACGACGCGGCGGCCGCGGGCGCGCATGTCGCGCTTCACGCTCGGCGCGGCGGCCAGCGCCGCGATCGCTGCTTCGTCGATCTCGATGTTGATCAGGCTCATCCCGAGATCAGCCTCCCGTCGACCTGGATGTGGTTCAGCGCCTTCGTGGGGCCCTTGCGGGGGATCGGCTCGCCAGCGACCTCCAAGACCAGGCCCTCCCACTCCAGGCGGTCCTGCGCGGTGACGACGGTGCCGGGCGGCAGGTAGCACCGGTAGGTGGTGTCGGTCTGGTCCACGCCGTTGGTGTCCTCCGCGGTGGTCGTGCCGTCGACGACCGCCCGCACCGGCGTCCGGACGGCGTGCGCCCAGTCCCGGACCCGGTTGTTGTACGAGTCCGTCACCAGCCCCGCGCGGACGACGGTGACGGTGTCCGTGGTGAAGGGGAGCACCGTCACCACCCCCAACCGACGACCGGGTGGGCGTGGGCGAGCCGCGACGTGCGGAGCAGCTCGATCATCTCCGGAGAGACCCGAGGCGTGCCGATGCCGACGACGGAGATCGCCCGGGTGACAGCGACGTCGCCGACCCGCTGGGAGCTGACGTTGGCGTTGGCCCCGGTCTCGTCGTCGAGGTCAGCGATGTACTGCGCCTGCAGGCACACCGCTTCCCGGAACAAGTCGATGACGTCCTGCTCGGTCGGAGCGCCGTTGCTGTCCGTCTCGTACCGGGCACCCATCAGCAGGCCGTCGAGCCGGCGGGACGCGTTGGTCAGGAGCCGCTCGGCGTTGTCCGGCACCGGGGCCGGGGCGAGGAAAACGCCGAGCTGCTGCACGGTGGCGTAGACAGGAAGCGTCATCGAGTCGTCCTTCCCCGCCTGGGGGTCACAGCGTCAGGCAGGCCACGGTCACGCTGGTCACCGACGAGATGCCCAGGTAGACGTTCTCGGTGCCGTCCTGCTGCTCGTAGTCGTCCGGGTAGGGGCCGTAGAACCGTTCGGCGCCGGCCGCGATGGTCGACGTCGGAGCGGTGACGGCCTGGCCCTGGATCGTGCGGCCGATGGTCTCGGTGACCGTGATGGAGGCGCCGGAGGCGTTCTTGATGTGGACGAACTGCCGGCCGGAGCTGCGGAAGGAGATGCCCGCGGCGTCCGGGGTGACGTAGGTCGCCAGGACGCCGTGCGGGCCCAGGCGCTGCGGGGTGAGCGCGGTGCGTGCCATGTCCGCCCCCTCAGCTGGCCAGGACGAGCGGCGCCTGCCGCTTGAAGGCCGGGCTGGCGATCGTCGCCGGCGCCGTGGTGGTCAGGCCCGAGCCGGACGTCTGCGCGAGGTTGCTCTCGCCGGTGAGGACGGGCTTGGCCGTGCCGGTGCCGACCAGCGTGGGGATCGTCGAGCCCGCCATGGCGAACGCCGCGTAGTACAGGCCCGAGCGGGTGATCCGCTGCGCGGTCTGGAGCGGCAGCGTCTTCACGGTGTCCGCCGCCCAGGCGGTGCTGGTCTGGTCGGCGGTCTGCGCGAGGAGCGCGCCGGCCGGGGAGTAGAGCGCGAACCAGTAGTTCGTCGGGCTGGCAGCCGCGGTGGCGGCCGAGATGAAGCTCAGGTTCGTGACGAGGTCGCTCTCCTCCAGGTACAGCGGCGTCGACAGCATCACGCCGGATGCCGCCGCGGCGACGTCGTCGAGGCCGGTGCGCGGGAGGTTGGCGCGCCAGAACACGGCGTCCGCGTCCGGTCGCCCGGCGGTGCTGAGCCACGCGAGATCGTTGCGGACGAGGCCGCGGTAGTGCCCGAGGACAGTCATGCCTGCGGTCCCTTCTGGTCGTCGGCCGGAGCCGGGGTCTTCGCGGCGAGGATCTCGTCGCGCTTGCCGGTGATCGTGACGCGGGCCTTGCCGTCGGCCGCCGCCTCGACGTCCAGGACGCGCACGGCCTCCTGGTACGAGGCGCCGTCGAGGTAGGCGAGGACCTCGTCCGCCTTGTGGCCGGCCGGGTCATACGGCTTGTCGCCGTCGACGGGCGCGAGGACCTCGGCGCTCTCCCCGTCGCTGATCTCGTCGACGCGGTAGCCGGCGCGCTGGAAGTACGCGATCGCGGAGCGCCCCGCGTCGCTGGTGTCCTCGACCTCGGCGACGCCGGACTGGAACGCGACGCCCACGGACTGGCCCGTGAAGCCCTTCAGCGGGGCTGTGATCTTGTATCGCATCAGGTCACCGAACCTTCACGTTGCGGAGCACGCCGCACGCCTTGGTGTTCTCCAGGACCGCCGCGACAGGGCCCATCTCGATCTCGCCCGTCTTGACCGCGCCGGGCGCAGTGAAGTCCGGCAGGTACGTCTCGACGAGCGGCTTACCCGCAACGGCCGCGCCGTGGAACGCGTCCAGGCCGAGGCTGATGGCGTAGATGTTCGTCAGGCCGGTGATGGTGCCGCCGGCGCCGCCGCCGTCGGTGTCCGCGGAGTAGATCGGGATGATCGGCGCAGAGCCGTCCATGCGGTCGCCCAGATCGATCAGCACCCAGTCGCCGTACTTCTTGACCAGGGTGCCGAGGGCGTCCTTCATCTCGGTGAACTGCGCGGCACGCCGCGCCAGCGAGGAGATGCGGCTGATCGACTTGGTGTTGCCGAGGATCGCCTTGACGCCGGGCGGGATGCTGCCGTCCGCGCCGGTGTCGCCGCTGCCGGTCTGCGAGCCCATGATCCGCGCGAGGAAGTCGTCGAGCGCGTCGAACGCCGACATCGCCAGGTCCTCGGTGGTGATCGCGCCCTGCGACCAGTCGACGTACCCGGTGGAGTAGCCCTCGTTGATCGGCAGGAACTCCGTGCTCTGCCCCGTCAGGGACTTGTCGAGCCCGTCGAAGCCGGAGTCGTCGACCGCGGTGTCGCCGAGAATCAGCTCCTGCTGGAACCTCGTGCGCATGGCAGTCATCTTCTGCGCCATCTGGAACGTGATCGAGTTGGACGCCGCCGGGCCGAGCCTGGCCAGCGCCCGGTCGACGGTGAACGCGCCACCGAGCGGGTGCAGGTTGACGGTCTTCTGCTCCGCGGTGGCCTGGTTCGCCGGGTACTCCTCGTTGTACCGGCGGAAGCTCGCGCTGCTCGGCGCGAGCAGCCGGGTGTAGCCGTACACCAGGGTCCCGGTGGTGGTGCTGGGTGTGACGGCGTCGTCCCACACCATGTTGTTGAACAGCCAGCTGTTGCGGCGGAGGTTGTCGATGACGTTGAAGTCGATGTCCGCCTGGGTGTTGAGCTGCGCCTGGGCGAGCGTCACGGGCATGGGTTACTCCTGATGGTCAGGTCTGGTAGTGGGCCGCGACGGATCCGGCGAGGCCGGGTCGCTTGACGGCAGCGCGTTCGCGGCTGCCGCCCTGGTCGCCGCCGGAGCGTCCGGCGCCGCCCTGCAGCGCGAGGCGCTGGTCCTTCTTCGCGGCCTCGGTGATGAGGGCCTTCAGTGCGGTCTTGAACTTCGCCGGGTCGCTCGCGTCCAGCGCGTCGACCTCCTCGCAGAACGAGCGGGAGTCGAGGAGCTTGTCGCCGTCGACGCCGTTCGAGTACGCGGTGCGCAGCACCATCGACTCGATGCCGGCCGCGATGGCCTGCTCCTGCGCCGTGGTGCTGGCGGCCTGCGACTCCTTCAGCTTGGCCAGCAGCTTGGTCGGGTCGGTCTCCTCGGTGTCGTCGTCCTGGACGATCCCGAGCGCCTTCCCGACCTCCTTCGCGAGCGCCTTGCGGGCGTCGTCGGCGGCCTGCTGCTTGGCCGCGGTGCGGTCCTTCCCGGCTTCCTTGCGCGCGTCGGTGAGTTCCTTCTCCAGCCGCTTGATCGTGGCTGCGTGGTCCTCGGCGCCGGTGCTGCCGTCCTTCTTCGCGCTCGCCTCCTTCCCGGTTCCCTGGCCGCCGGTCCCGCCGGCACCGCCACCGTCACCGCCCGTGCCGCCGCCACCGTCGCCGGAGCCGCCGCTGTCACCCCCGCCGTTCCCGTCTCCGCTGCCGGATCCGGAGCCGTCGCCGTCCCCTCCGTCCGCGTACAGGAACGGGGAGAAAGGGCCGTTGCCGTAGGGGTGTGACCAGCCGGTGCCCGCGCCGCCGTGGCGCGGCAGAGTCCGCTTGCGCATGATGCCCTCCCGGGCGTGGATCAGCCCGCGCCTGGCGGGCGGTGTGGTCGGCGCGCTCCTGGCGCGCCAGTGGTGTAGTGCTGCGCCGCTCCGGGCGGCGCTGTGGTCCCGGCCCGCACCAGGCGGGCCGAAGTCTGAAGGGGCGCTGGAGGCTCAACCGCGGTGGCGGTGGCCCTTCGACAGCGCCTGGAACTGGGTCTTCCCCAGGACGCGGCGGCCGATCCACGCCGCGAGCGCCTCGGGGTCGTGCGCGCCCTTCGCGGTGAGCTGAGCGACGAGCTTCTTCCACACGAACGGGTGGCCGGACTTGGTGATCGCGACGGGCACGGTTCAGCCCTTCTTGCGGCCCGCCGCGCCGAGCGCTGCGAAGCCGCCCTTCCCGAACTTCTTCCGGCCGATGAACGCAGCGAGCGCGGCCGGGTCGCTCGCGCCCTTCTCGGCCAGCTGGCCGGTGAGCTTCTTGAAGCGGCCGCCGGAACCGAGCTTGGGTGCCATGAGGTGCCTCCTGGTCAGGTCGGGATGCGTTCGCGGTCGTGCTGCCGCGGCAGGCCGGTGACCCGGGTCAGGCCGATCAGCCGAGCGTCGTACGAGCGGATCGAGGCCTGGGCCGCGGCCCGGGCGCGGTCGTCGAGCGCGACGGCCTCCCGCCGGCGCCACGCGCGGAGCTGCCGCTCCAGGTAGCGCTGCCGCTGGGTGTCCTCGTACGTCGCGCGTCGCGGGGCCGGCGCCGGGTCGGGGATGCTGGACAGGCCAGGGACGTAGGGGCGCAGCGTGTGGCGGCAGTTCGCGTGGTAGAGGCCGGCGGCGCGGGCCTGCTCCAGGGACCCGGCGACGAGGACGGGCACGCTGAGGGGCGCGCCGATGCCGTTCCGGGCGAGCACGACGCGTCGGCCTGGTGCCGCATCTAGGGTGAGGACCTTGGACTCCCAGGGGCGGCACAGCGGGCACTCCAGCGGGCTGTTCGACACCACGACGAGGGATAGGCCGACGCCGGACAACAGCGCGCTGTGCCCATCGAGGAGCGCCCGGCCAGCCGCGGTGCGCACTGCGCTGTCGATCCAGCCGGTCATCGACCAGCCGCGGCCCTGCTCGTCGACGAGGCCGACGATGCCGCGCCCGGCGTAGGTGGTCAGGGCGCGCTGCACCTCGGCGGCACGGTCGCGGGCCTGCTCGGCCCGGGCCACGATCTGCCGGTACGCGCCGGTCACCGAGGAGACGATGCGACGGTACAGCGGCCGCGAGTCCCGCTCCAGGCCGGCCGCCAAGTCCCGCACCGAGCGGGCACCGTCGGCGGCCGCGGCGTCCACGCTGCGGCGCTGCGCGGCGGTCAGCCGGCCGAGGTCGGCGATCGCCTCGCGGCGCCCGCGGTCGTACGCGTCGAGGAGCGCGCGGTCAACGGCGGTCGTGGTGGTCCTGCGCAGCGCCGCCGCCCGTCTGTCGACGACGCCGCGCAGGTTCCCTACCGCCCGGAGCCGCCGCTCCGCCCACCGAGGTGAGTCGAGGTCCTGGCCGAGCTCGTCGGCCAGGTGGTGAAGGAGGTCGAGTTCGGCGGCCGCGTAGAGGTCACGGACTGGGCGGGACAGGGTCGCCGCTGTCGCCGGGGAGGTTGGCACCGTGGCCTCCAGCAGTGTCGGGGGAGGCGACCGTGCGGCCGTTCTCGGCGTGGATCCGGCGAACCTCGACGGCCTGCTCCTCCGCCGGCATCTCGGGGTTGGTGAGAGCGACGAGGGTCTCCGTTGAGGCGGCCTCCGCGGTGCGGAGCGCGGCCGCGGTCTGGGCGAGGACGAGGGGGTCAGCGGCGATGGAGTCGGCGAAGGTCATGACGGGCCGCTCGACGTCCACGCTCGGCAGCCCCGGGAAAAGGCCGGACGCCTCCAGCGCGAGGAGCGTCTCCACGATGTCCGGCACGGCCACGGCGAAGGCCTCGCTCTTCGACGACCGAGTTGCCTCGGACCGGGACGCCTTCGCCTTGACCTCCGTCGCGGTGACGGCGGCGCCGTCGGAGTCCTCCCCGAAGGAGCCCGTGTTGTAGCCGGCGTTGCGGATGATCTGGTCGCGCAGCTCGTCGCACGTCGCCTTGTGCTCGGCGTGCCTGATGGCGAACTGGTTCAGGGTGATGCCGGCGCCGGTCTCGGTGGGCGGGATGTTCAGGCCCGCGTAGACGTCGCGGTCCTCCCACGACGCGCCCTGACCGAGGCCGTGGTTGGTGAGGTAGCCGTGCGGCACGATGATCCGGCTCTTGGCGAGGCGCACGTCCCGCATCCACGAGGTGTACGTCTCGTCCAGCGCGTCGAGGAGCCCCTCGGAGCCCTGGAAATCGGACAGGCCCAGCCAGTGCGCGCCGGGGACGTCGCACCAGTCGCGGTTGTCCGCTGTGTTCGGGGCGTACGAGACGGTCATCATGAGCTTGTCGATGGCCAGCTGGCGGGTGGGCTGGAGGCCCTTGGTCTCCGGGAACGAGCCGAGCGCGCTGTCGGGCAGCTGCTTGCCGAGGTTGTCCGACGAGCCCTCGTACACCGCGTGCAGGATCAGGCCGCCGCGCTCGTGCCGCTCCAGGTGACGGGTGACCTTGGTGCCGTCGACGGCGATCACCGTCCAGAACGTGACGGCCATCAGGACGCCGGCGCGCATCTCCGGTGCTGCGGCGTCTGCCCGTACCGAGTCGATCCAAGGGCGGTCGGAGATCTCGTCGTCCCACACGGTGCGCAGGTAGACCCCGCCGAGTGCGGAGGCGCGCTGCCCGGCGGTGATCAGGGTGCGGTTGAGGCCGGTCTCCTGCAGTTGTTCCAGCCGCTCCTGGAGGGGCTTGGCGCCGGCGGCCTTCGGGTCGGGTGCCTTGAGGGTGGGTGGCTCGCTGAAGAGCAGCGCGGATGAGGTGCGGGCGAGGTCGCCGGCCAAGGGGACGTGGAGCTTGATCCTTTTCTCGCCCCACGGTGTCGGCTCGCCCCAGAAGAACCGTGCCATCGCGCCGACCAGGCCGCGGCGGTACTGCGACGGGCGGTTGACGGGCTGCTGCCCGTACTGCCCGACCCTCGTCGACCGCCAGTAGTACCGGTCGGCGATCTTGTTGGGGTTCGCGGAGTACCAGGCCGCCCAGTCCTCCAGCGCGGTCCGGACCTCCGCGGCGATCGGCGGCCACGCGGTGCCGTCGGCGGGCAGCGCCATTGTGCCTCCCCAGGGGTGCGGGCGGCTCAGGCCGCCTTGTCGAGGTCGGTGCGCAGCAGCTGCCGCCACTCGTGCGCCGTGGAGTGCAGCACGTACCGGCCACCGTCGCAGGAGTGGTCGTTCGCCTTGACGGGCTTGTCCTCGCCCTTGGCAGCCGCCTTCTCGTCCCAGGCGTAGCCAGCGATCTCGTCGATCAGCCCAGTGCAGGAACGGTGGACGGAGAGGATCCCGGAGCCGAGCGCGGTGCCGAAGGAGCGGATCCCGTCCAAGACGTCGTTCTGGGCTCGGGCGACGCCGGGGTGACCGTCGGACCACAACTGTGTGATGAACGACGCTGCGCTGGGGTCGACGAACGTCCACTCGGGCTCGACGCCCTGGCTGTCGCGGTGCCGGTACGTCGCCAGCCAGTTCCGGAGAGCCGCGCTGTACTGGGCGTCGGTGAGCTGGCGTTGGGCACGCCGGGAGTCGTGCCGGTACTCCGACGCCAGGTACAGCCTGTTGTCGACGCCGTACCCCAGCAAGAGTGCCGCGAAGGGGTTCGCTGTGCCGTAGTCCACGCCTACGCCCATCCAGCGGTGCATGGACGGCAGGACGTCGACGACGTGCCGGTCCGGGTCCCACATGTCGTAGACGACGCCCTCGGCCAGGCACCACTCGCCGAGGATGAACCGCCGGTACCACAGGCCGGTGTACGTGGCCTTGACCGAGGCGACGTACTCGGCGTCGAGGAACGGGTTGTCGTCGAGGACGAAGTGCCAGCTGCGGAGCCGGGTCTCGGTCGGCCGGAGCAGGTAGTCCTTGCGGAACCAGTGCGCGGGCGCGCCGGGGTTGGTCGTGCCGAAGATCTTCGCGCCGGGGACGCTGCACCGTGCGACCAGTTGGTCGAAGAACGCCTGCGGCAGCGTGGTGATCTCGTCGCAGTACGCCCCGGCGCAGGTCATGCCGCGCACTTTCGGTTCGGCCTGGGCGTCGTTCGCGCCGATGACGTGGACGGTCCGGCCGAGGATCGTCGCGGTCGGCGCGCCGTTGGTGTAATGCACGAGGCGTGCGAGCGGGCCGAAGATCGCCGGGTTGGTGAGCACCGCGAAGATGTTCCGGCTCAGGGAGTCACGGGTCTTGCCGACCATGACGAGTTCGCCGCCGCGGGGTGCGGTGGCCACGTACATGAGCCAGCGCAACAGCGAGGCGACGGTCTTCCCGGATCGCACACTTCCTTCCCAGGCGTTGATCCGGCCGTCGGCTTCGACGACCGAGATCAGCTGCTTGCGGGAGAGCGGGAGGGCGTCAAGGAGTGCGCTCACTGCCGGCCTCCTCGCCGGCCTCTTCCTGCTTGGCCTGGTCGTAGGCGACCTTCAGGCCGACCATGAGCTGGCCGAGCATCGACTTGGCCTCGTCCTCAGCCGCGGTCTCTTCGCTGGGGACCAGCTTGAGCGAGCGGTCGATCGCCATGCCGGCCGCGGACATCAGCGACTTCTTCGCGTCGGCCGGCGGCTCGTCGACCGGGCGCTTCTCGAAGGTGTTGTCCTTGCCGCCGAAGTTGAAGACGAAGGCGGGCTCCCACATCTGCTCGGTGAGCCTCTCGGCGTCCTCCTGGAGCGCTTCGGCGAGGTCCATCCGTCGGGCGGCGAGCTGCGCCTTGCGGACACGGGTGGCGGCGTCGGTCATCTCGGCGTTGTCGAAGACCAGGCCCATCTTCGAGGCCTGGACGGAGACGGTGCGGGTGCCGCGGCCGATCGCGCGGGCGATCTCGTTGCGGCCGAGGCCTTGGGCGTGGAGGTCGCGGATCTGCTCGCGCTCGTCGTCGGTGACCAGGTTCGCCGGCATGGTCACCTCCTCGCCCGAGCAGTGGTGCAGAGGTCAGGTACGGGGCAGCGAGACCCAGTGCCCCTCGCCGTCGCCCTCGGTGCGGCTGGTTGCCCAGTAGGTGTCGGTGCCGTCGAGGTGGACTTGCAGGTTCGCGGCGTGGCCGTCGAAGGTCTGGACGATCATGGCGGCGCAGATGGCGCCGGCCCGGGCGTGGTTGCCGACGTGGGCGACGTGGCCGGTCGCGCCGCGGTGCCCGGGGTCGGGGGTGCCGGCCAGCGTCTGGCCGAAGGCGGTGAAGTCGCTGCGGCGCTTGTTGATCGCGTCGGCGTCGGCGGCGGTGAGCGTGTAGTGGACGATGCGGCCGATGGTCGGCGCGGGCATGGTGGCCTCCTGGTGGCCGGCGGCGGGATGGGTGGCTGGTGCCCGGGCATGACGAAGCCCCCGGCCGCGGTCGGCTCGGGGGCTTCGGTGTCGTCAGGGTCCGGGCACGCCGGACGTGGGGCCAGGATGCGACACAAGATCAGCCGCCGTCAAGCGGACGGCTGCTCCGGATCGACGAACGTGTAGAGCTGGTAGTCCTTCTCGCCCCGCCGCACGGCGTGCCCGGTGCGCTCGTACTTCTCGGCCAAGCTGTCGATGGGGATTCCGCTGGCGGGGTCGCAGGGGACGAACGTCATGGCGACAGCGGCGGGGCCATCGAAGGACTGCGCGAGTCCGTCTCGGTTCCCACCCCTGAAAAGTATGTCGGTCATGCAGGTACTTATACCCCCCAGGTATGACACTTGCGGCCGTGATGGACGCGGGCCAGGTCAGGCCACGCTCGGGCTGACGAGCTGCCACTCCTGCCGGCACGCGAAGCACACCACGATCGGTGCCTCGCCGTCGCCGCTCGCCATGCCCAGCGTGCCGCCGCACAGCGGGCACGGCCGGTTCACCACTTGTGCCTGCCGGACCCCGTCGAGGGCCCGCTGCACAGCCGCAGCAGCAGCCGCAGCCCCCGTCGCGATCCGCTGCACCTGCAAGCTGGTCGGCCGCAGGAACGGGCCCGGGCGCTCCTCCGCGCGGGCCGCGAGCCACACCGCGGCGAACGGCGCGGTCCGGTACTGCCGGTACCGCCAACGCCGCGGGTCTGCGGCGTCCTCGGCGACCAGCTTGTCCCGCATTTTGCGGTCGGCGGGCAGCCAGTTCGACGGGGCTTTCGCCATGACGGGGCGCTGGATCTCCTGGGCGATGGTGTCGGCGAGGTACACGAGGTCGTGCTCGACGGTGCGGATCACGTCGAGGACCTGTAGGCGGATCGGTGCGGGGCTCTCGCCGAGGGTGAAGCGGGAGTCGGCGCGTTCGGCGAGGCGGCGGCCGGCGCGGAGGTGCGCGGCGGCTTCGGCGATCTCGTCGGCGGTGGCTTCGGCCTTCTTCAGGCCGGCGAGGTAGTCGGTCATGCGGGCTGCGGGGGGCCAGGGTGCGCCGTGGCGGGTGTCGAGCATGTCCGTGAGGTGTTCCCAGGAGTCGATCACGTACTGCAGGTGGATCGCGGCGAGTTCGGCGGTGGCGGTCATCTCGGCCTCTTTGTGCTGGTGGGCGGTATGGTGATCGCACCGCGTGAGGGCGTCCCCGGTGTGCTGCCAGGCCAGGGGGACGCCCTCCGTCGCGTCTAGGTCAGAGCTGCTCGATGACCGTTGCGTCCGCAAGGTGGCGGGCCAGGTCACGGAACGCGCGGCCCCGTGTCCAGCCATGGCCGCACTGGGGTGACATCGGGTGCTCGGCGAGGTAGCCGTTGAAGTAGTTCCGCAGGGCGCGCCAGTTGCGGGCGCGGGCCTGGCTGAGCGGGTAGCGGAGGCTGCTGCGGAAGCGCAGTCGGGCCTGCTTACGGTCGGGGGTGTGGATGAAGTGCTGTAGGTCGTGTAGGAGACCGACGGAGTAGACCTCGGTCTGGGATGCGACGCCCTCGGTCTCGCCGGCTGTGAGCGGTTCCGTCATGGTTGCCTCCGGGTTAGATGTGTCGGAACGTGATGTGGGTCAGCTCTTCGCGGGCTTCGGCGATGGTCTTCCGGCCGTTGGCGAGGTCGCCGATCAGGCCGGCCGCGTGGTACTCGCCTGCGTCGGTGGCGTCGGCGAGGCTGCTGGCGATCTCGGAGATCAGCGCGAGGACGTCGCTGTCCGAGTCGCTCGGCTGGTCCGGCTCGCCGTCGTCCCAGGTGATGCCGTGCTTGGCGAAGGCGCGGACGATCGCCGGGTCGTCGAGGAACTGCTGGAGGCTGTCCAGCTCGGTGTCCCAGTCCTCCCCCTGGAGGTGGCCGATGAGGTCGCCGAGGACCTGCTCCTTCTCCTGGTCGGACGCGCCGGCCTTGATGAGGGCGCGGGCCATCGGGTCGAAGAAGGTGATGCCTGCGCTGCCGAATCCCATGATCAGTTCTCCCCTGTCGTGGTCGTGGTGACGGCGGCTTCGCAGCGGCCGGCGTAGGTGTGTCCCTCGTCGCACTCAGAGCCGCAGCGCTGCGCGAGGTCGGCGGTGAGCGCTGCGATCCGCTCGTACTTGGCCTCGGTGGTGTGGCCGTCCCACAGGGCCCGCTGGTCTCCGGAGCCGGCGGGGACGTACTCGACGTGGTCGAACAGCTCGACGTCGCGGGGCGCGATGTGCCAGGACATCTGCCCGCCGGTGACGGGGTTGAGGTAGAGGATCTGCCAGCCGGGCTCGGCGGTGTCGGGTGCGAGGGTGCGGACGGCGGGGTGGAGCGCGGCGAGCCAGGCGAGGAGGTGGGCGCGCTCGCGGTACGCGCCGTCCCGCTCGGCTTCGGCACGCTCACGGGCTCCCTGGGTGGACTGCTCAAGGTCGAGCCAGACGACGTACGTGCGGCCGCCGTGCCCGTGGACGTGTTCGGCGTCGGCGAGGGCGGCCCAGTGGACGACGGAGGGACGGTCACCGCGCCAGCGGATGGTGACGGTGCCGTCGGGCCACTCGATGCCGTCGGCGATGCGGCCGGTGCCGGAGACGCCGGTGGTGTCGTGTGCGCGGTGGAGGTAGAAGCGGCGGGGGTTCTGCTTGGCAGGCGGGACTGCTTCGGTGTCGGCCGTGGTGGTGGGCATGGGGTCAGTCCTTCCGGTTGCGGCGGGCGTTGCGGGCGATGCGCCGGCGGGTGGCGCGGTTGGGCTGGGGCGGGTCGCTCCAGCCGACGGGGCTCTCGTCGCCGTCCTCGGGCACGACGGCCTCGTACAGGCGGAGCTCCGTCTCCCAGGTGGGGCCGGGCCGGCCGGGGCGCTCACCGCGGGGACTGCTGCTGACGGTCATCGGTCAGTCCTCCGTGTCGTCGGCCCAGCGCTTTCCGAGGGCGCTGACGTGCTGCTCGTGCGCGCCGTCGACGATGCAGCGGTCGACGGGCCCGCCGTCGAGCGGCATGAGACCGGCCGGGCAGGCGGGTGGCGGGTCATCGTCGGCGGGATCCCAGGTGGCGTCAGGGTTGCGGTCGGTGGTGGCCCAGACGTTCGTGGGACAGGGCCATTGCTCGCCGCACTCGACGCAATCGCCGGTGGTGCCGCCGTGGGCGTCGATGTGCTTGACGTGGGCTTCGGCGATGCGGTCGAGGCGAGCGGCTGCGGCGTCGCGCTGCTCGCCTGCTTCGCGCATGAGCTGGATGGCACGGACGGCGATGCCCGCGGTGGTGTTGTCGTTGGCTTCGATGGCTGCGGTGAGGCGGTGGAGGTCGGCGGTGAGCTGTTCGAGGCCGGGGATCTCGACGCTGACGGTGGACTTACTGGCGGCCATGATCACTTCTCCTTGATCGTTGTGGTGGTGGGGTTCGGCCGGGTGTGGGCCAGGTTGTGTGTGATCACGGCGAAGGCGAAGAAGAAGGCGAGGCTCACGCAGATGGCGCGCATCACGGCTCCTGGTCGACGTGGACGCAGCCGCGGGTGCGCCACTCGCCGTCCTCGGCGTGGCAGGCCGGTGTCGTCTCGTGGCGCTCGTACCAGGCGTGGGTGCGGGCGAGCTGCTCCATGTGGACGGTGCAGGCGAGGCCGGCCGGGAAGGTCGGGTCGGTGTCCGCGCCGCGGGTCCAGCGGATGTGCCAGGCGGCGGGCTCGCCGCAGGGGATGCCGTCTGTCGACGGGAGGTTGGTGCCGCAGGTGGGCGTGGTGGTGGGGATCATGCGGCCGGTGAGCGGCGGCGTGGCCATGACCGGCGCCGGCGGGGCTTCCTCGACGAGGCCGACCCCTCCGAGGAGTTGGGCGATCTTCGGGAGGTGGTGGCTGGTGAGGCAGTCGCCGTCTCCGCACATGATCGCTTCGGCGACTGCGTCTCGGAGGCGCGCGACGTGGGCTACGTCGTGGTGGCCGACCGCGGATTCGTCCACCTGCTGCGGGCCGCTGACCGGCTGCTCCTTCGCGGTGTGGACGACGCGCGTCGCGGGCGGCGGATTTCCGGCCAGTGCTGCGGCCAGGTCCTCCAGGAGGTGTCGTACGTCGGGGGCGGTGAGGTAGCGGCCGGCGCGCATGCGGACCATGCCGACCAGTTCCAGGCTGTTGCTCATGCCGATGACGTGTGCTGCGGCGTCGAGGCGCTGCTCGGGCGTACAGCGGTTCCAGCGCCAGATCCACTGGGCGGGCGTGGGCATGGTGGACTCGTCGGTGTACGGCTGCTCGCCTTCGTGGAGCGCGGCCAGGTCCTCGAGTTCGGACGCCAGCTCGGCGAGCGCGACGTCGGCGAGGTCTTGCTCCGTCAGCCCAACTTCGGTGCCGCGTAGCTGGCGGCCGGCGTAGTCGACGAGCGCCGGGCGCGTCCGGGTCCGGAGCGCGGTGCGGAGGGCGGTTGCGACGCGGTTCCGGAGGTCGTCCGGATCGTCTCCGGGCTGATCGGCGGGCTGTTGCCCGGAGGCGTCCGGATCTGCCTGGACGGTCTCCGGAGAGGTTCCGGAAGCGTCCGGATCGGAGGAGGCGTGGACGAGCTCACGCTGCCCGCCCGCGGATTCGTCCAGCAGCAGCGCGGCGTTGGCCTGCGGCTCGACGGAGGACTGGAAGACGAGGCCGGCCTGCCGGGCGCACTGCGCGCCGCGCAGCCACTCCCGGACCGCTGCGGTCGTCGGCTGCTGGCCCTCGCGGTCGGCGATGTCACAGCACTCCTCGACGAACGTCAGCGCGTCCCGGGCCAGGTACAGCTCACGGCCCAGGTCGTCGGCGAGGTCGCGCGCCTCCTCGGCGGTGAGATCGTCGACGGCCGGTTCGCGCCGCTCTGCCACGAAGAGCAGGACGCCGCGACCGATCAGCCATGCGGCGCCGCCGGCCGCGATGCCCGCCAGCACCCACATGGTCGGCCGGGGCCAGATGGCGAGGCCGACCACCGTGGCGCAGCCGGCCGCCGTCAGCAGCCACGCCCGCGGCCGCGACCGCCACCGGTCCGGACGCGCGCTCACTGCCCACCCCCGGCGAGGATCGCGTCCGCCAGCGCGACCGCGGCCGGATCGGCGCCGACCATCCTCGCGTCATACGCGGCCGAGACCAGCAGCGCGGCCAACTTACTGCCGACGCCCGGGTGCATGAGGGCGGCGTACTCGCCGAGCGGCGCGGCGAGCTGGGCTCGGGCCACACGCGGGTAGTCGGAGAAGTAGGCGTGCTGGATCTCGGCGTCAGCGGCCGCGGCGGCCTTGTGAAGGTGGGTGGCGGCAGCCTGTAGGCGCGCGGCCGGCGTACGGCTGTCGTTCACAGCGTCACCTCGCCGTCCACCACGACGGCCGGCCGCACGACGCGCCGGAACCCGGCCCGCCACGCCTCGCAGTCGCAGAACACCCGCTTCTCCGGGTGATCGCGGCAGCCACGGTGATACCGCTCGACCGCGGCGACCTGCTCGGGATGCGCGGGCCGGGCGAGGCCGACACTGCCGGTGACGCTCCCGGGGGCACCGTTCCACGTGTCCCGCACGTCGTACCCGCGCCGCTCCAGTTCGGCGGCGAGCGCGGCCAACTCCCCGGGCTCCAGCGGGTTCGCGGGCTCCCTGGTCGTGGGGTTGACGTCGACCCACTCGACCTTGGTCACGCCGACCACCACCACGGGCAGGTCGTGGACGCCAACGGGGATGAACCGGTAGGTGCGGTTGTTGCCGGCGGCGAGCTGCTCGCCGTGGTGCTGGGCGTGCGCGTCGTCGGGCTGGCCGGTCTCGTACAGCCAGCGGAGGCCTGCGGTGAGGACATCGGCGGCGCTATGGCGCGCGGTCTGGTCCGGAACCGGGTCTGCGTGGGTCATGGTGATCTCTCTTTGGGGTCGTGGTGGGGTTGTGCGGGCGGCTGGCGGGCGGTCTTTGGCGTGTGTGGGTGGTCGGGTCCTTCGGATGGCTGTGCGGGGCTTACGCGGGCGCGTAGGCGATCAATGGGGTTCGGGTGGGGTGGGGTTCGGCGGGCGGGCGCGGGCGGGTGTCGAGCTGGCGGCGGTGTGGTCAGCGGGTGGCGGGCTTCTGGCGGGAGCCGGGGCAGGTGGTGCCGGTGCGGGTGCCGTCGGCGGTGTGGTGGCGGATGAGGCCGTCGGCGCGGAGGGCGTAGGGGCGGTGGCAGTGGGGGCAGGTTCCGGCGGGTCCGGGCATCGGGGTCTCCTGGTCAGGTGGTGGGTGGCTTGGTGAGGGCGCATCCGCAGTCGGGGTGGCAGATCGCGGAGGTGGGTGGCTGGGTGCCGGCGGGCCAGGCACCGGGGCGGTGGTGGGGGCCGAAAGTGCGGTCGTCGGCGGCGGACGGCGTGGTGCGGGTCGGTCGGATGAGGCCGCGGAGGTAGGAGCTCAGGTCCTTGTCGCGGCGAAGGGCGGTGATGTCGTCGGTGGTGGGGTCGGTCATCACGCGGCTCCTGCGGCGGCGTTCTTCGCGCAGTGGGCGTGGATGTCGGGCCGGCCGGGGCGGTGGATCATGCGCTCGTGGCAGACGGAGCACCGGCCGGTCGTGAAGTCGGCGGCGTCGGCGTCGGCGGGCGGCTCGTCGGCCGGCTCGTCGTCGCGGGGTGGTTCGTCCTGGGGGATCTCTTCGTCCGCCCAGGGCCCATCCACCTGAGGTTGAGAGACAACCTCAGCCCCGCCGTGGGAAACCCCATGGGTACTACCTGGGTTGTACGGGGGGCGGTCCCCCGTTCCAAACGGGGGGCGGTCCCCCGAACCCATACGGGGGGCGGTCCCCCGTTCTTCTTCGTCCGGATCGGCCTCAAGAACGGGGGACGGTCCCCCGTTCTCTGGGGTGGAAAGTTCGGGGGTCCGCCCCCCGTTCTCGTCGGTCTGCCACGGGGCTGCCTGACGGCCCGTCCGGGTCCGCTTCGACTCCTGAATCGAGTGGACCGCGGCGTCCCAGTCGGGGGCCGGGTGGACGACGAGGCCGTACAGCGCGCGGTGCCCGCGGCGTCGCTCTCCTTCGACGCTGAGGACCCCGGCGCGCAGTGCGGCCTCGACGTACCGGCGGACGTCCTTCTCGTCGGCCTTGCAGGCGGCCGCGATGTCCTTGATGCGGATGACCACGCCGTCGCGGAACCTGAGCTTCCCCGCGGGGTCAGCGGCCGCGCTGGCGGCGTACAGCAGCGTGACGAACCCCGATGGCAGGCCCTTGGGCATGTCGGGTGCCCAGCGCCAGAACAGCGCGTTGCGGAAGGCGTTGGGGACGCTTCCCGCGGCGCGGTCTGGGGCCTGCTCGGTGTCGTTCACGTGGCTTCTCTCCGGCGGTGCAGTCGGGGTGGTGGGGCGGTTCGGGGCCCGCGGCGGGAGTCGTCGCCGCGGGCCGGTCCGGGGTCAGCGGAGCTTCGCGGCGCGCTCCAGCTCCCGGGCACGGGCGGCCTTGGCCTCCTCGTGCCGCTGGAACTCCTCCTCGGACGGGTAGCCGGCGAAGTCCGCGGAGAGGATGGCGGTGACGCCCTGGGGGCCCTGGCCGACCTCGTCGAGCGTTCCGTCCATGCGGCGGCGCCGGTACATCGCGCGGCCGGCCTCGCCCAGGGAGGCGGCCTCGTCCTCGTCGCGGGCGACCTCGGCGTGGATGATGCGGAGCTTGACCTGCGGGTCCTTGCCTTCGGTCTCGGCGTGGCCGGTGTAGGCGGTGGACTGGAGCTGGACGATGGCGAACGCGATCTTGCCGGGGTTCTCGAACAGCTCGCGCTTCTGCGCGGCGGTGAGGGCGACGTCGACGAACTCGGCGGCGCTGTCGAGCTTGGCGGTGACGCGGGCGTGCTTGGTGAGCTTGGGCATGTGCGCTGTCCTTCCGGTGGCTGGTGCGAGGGCTGCGGGTCAGAGGGAGTCGGCGATGGCCTGGCCGAGGCCTTCGACGAGGCCGCGGCGGGCCGTCTCGTCGAGGTCGGGGGCGAAGGCGAAGTGGATGCGCGCGATCTGCGTCGAGGCGGAGCCGACCTTGAGGACGTGGCCGGTGGGGTCCAGGCCGTCGGCACCGAGGTTGACGGCCCACTCGGAGAGGTCGGCCGCGCCGCTGATGAGCGCGTGGACCTTCTCCCGCGCGGTGTCGAAGTCCTTGTATTCGTCGTCCGGCGTGGGCGCGACGAGTAGCTCGTTCCAGGTCTGGCGCGAGCAGGTGTCGGTGTCGGTGGAGGGGACGACGGTGTCCGCCATCTGCTCGCTGACGCTGAGGGAATCGACGTGCTCGGCCCAGGCGGCCAGCTGGCGTGCGGCCTCGTGGCGGAGATCGGCGTCGGTGTACGGCTGGTCGGTACTGGTCACGGGGTGTCGTGGTCCTCTCGGATAGTTGGCGTGGGCAGCTGATCGAGGGCGTCGCCGATCTGGTCGGCGAGGGCGCGGCGGCGGGCGGCGAGGTCGGGCGCGCGGGTCTGGCAGGTGTCGGCGGCGTCGAGGAGCGCGTCGACTAGCTCGGCGATGTCGTTGGCGGCGGGCAGGAGGAGGCGGATCACAGCTGGTCTCCGCGGTACTGGGCGATGGCCTCGGCGTACTGCTTGGTGAGCGCGTCCTCGGCGCAGACCTTGTGGGCCGGGGAGCGGTGGCTGTCCCGCAGCGGGGTGGGCAGACCGCAGTACCGGCACGGCTGCTCGTCCCACCCCCAGTGCGACGAGGAGCACCAGTTGAGGATCTGGCCGGGGTGGAATTCCGGGACGCGCGGGCGCGGGCGCCGTCGGGCGGGCGCGGTCCTGGTCACCGGCTCACCTGCTTGGTGGAGGCGCTCCGCTCGGCGCGGGCCGCTGCGTTATGCGCGAGGCGGCACCCGTCGTCAATGGGCTCCCCCTTGCGGACGTGCCGGTTGTAGGCGGACTCCGACGGGCACGGCGCCGGGGGACGGCCGCGGCGCGTCGAGCGCCCCGTCTTGCGCTCCGCAGCGAGCTGCACGCGCTCCTTCGCGGTGAGGCCGCCGTAGATCCCGAACCGCCAGTCCTCGGACGCGTCGCCCTCCACGGCGAGCGCCTCGTCGAGGCACTGCTCGCGGACGGGGCAGCCCTGGCAGACTGCTCTGGCGTCGGCGAGGAACCGCTCGTTGAAGAACGTCTCCTTGTCGCGGCTTCCGCACGCGGCACGCAGTGCCCACGCGTCGCTGCGCTGGAGGGTGTCGGGCGCGTGGTGGCCGGCCATCAGCAGCTCACCTGCTCCCGCTGCTTCCGGTGGTGGTTACAGGCACCGCAGTACGCGCCGCCGGTCGGCGAGTAGCGGCCGTGTTCGGCCTGGTCGTGGCCGTGGGCGCAGCGCTCCGGCCGCTGCTGGCCGCCGGTGAGGTAGCGCAGCTGCTCGCGTGCCTTCTGCCGGCCGGGGTCGTCCTCGACGTGCGCGGGGGCGACGCAGTGGTGGTGGCCGCATTCGGCGATGGCGTAGCCGACCGGGTTGCGGCCGGTGCGGATGCGGAAGGCGATCGCCGTCGCGGTGTAGGAGACCTCTCGGTAGTGCATGACGGGGGTGCCGGACTTGCCGACGTGCTCGCCGAGCCATTCGAGGTGGCCGCCGTCGAGGGGGCGGGTGCGCGCGGCCCACTTCTCTTCCAGGGTGAGCGGCTGGCGGACGGCGTTGGGGAGACCCAACTCCCGGCGGATGCGCGCGGCACGGGCTTTGTCGCAGTGCAGTTCGCGGGCGATGGCGCTGTTGGAGCTGCCCTGCTGGATGAGGGTGACGATCTCGGTGCGGCTGGCGATCACACGATCACCTGCTCAGGCCAGATCACCTTGTCGAGCCGGTCTCGCTGCGCCTGCGGCAGCGTGAACTCCGGAATTCCCAGGCGGTCCAAGCCGGCGTGTCGGAGCCACCAGGCGTCGCACTGGTTGTCGTCGCCGAACTCGCGGCCGCCCCGCTTCAGCGCGGCGATCGCCATCGCGGTCTTGTCCGCGTTGCCCTTGCCGGTCGCGTACGCCTTGAGCGTGGCCGGGCTGACCGGTACGTAGACGAAGCCCTCCTCCAGGAGGAGCGAGCGGACCGCACCGTGGACGAAGCCGATCGCCTTGGCCGCGTTAGCCATCAGCCTTGCTGGCATGTCCTCCAGGACGATCAGCGCGTCGCTGCCCTTGACGGACTGCCAGATGGCGTCACGGATGTAGAGCAGCCGACGGTCTCCGTCGCCCTTGGGCTTGATCGTGATCGTGGTGCCGTCCGGGAGCGCGACGCCGGAGGCGGTCATGGACAGGTCGAGTCCGATTGCGTTTGTCGTGGTCATGAATCACCTGCGGGGATGTGGGTGCCGCAGCTGCACGTCGCGGTGCCGTCCGGGTGCGGGACGACCGCGCGCGTGCGCAGCTCGGCGGGGCAGTATCGGAACGCCGTCGGCACCAAGCCGGCAGCGGGGGCCGTGCGGCCCGATCGTGACCAGGGCCAGACCCGGCACACCAAGACCAGCGCGGGGCCGCCCAGGCCGAACGACGCGCCGAGCAGCGCGGTGAACTCGCGGGTCATCGCGTCACCGCCGCGTAGACGCCGGGGGTGCCGGTGTCGATCGGGTCGGGTGCCGGCCGGAGCCGGTCGCGGACGCGGGACAGGGCGAGGTAGGCGAGGACCTGGCGGCGCACCAGCTCACTGGCGAGCAGCAGCTGCGCGTTGCGCCGCCGGATGATCGCCGCCCGGGCGCGGGACTCGCGGCCGAGGACGATGTGCTTGCGGCTGAGGTCAGCGAGCTGCTCCTCAAGGAGCGCGAGCCGCCGCTCGGTCAGCTCCTGCTCGGTGGGCGTGGCGGTGGTGTGCTTCACGGCGCGGTCACCGCCTCCGGCACGGGGCGCAGCGGCCACGTTCCGTCGATCACCGCGGTGGCGTCGTAGTTGTCGCCTGCCTTCGCCGGGTTCCTCAGCCACGCCTGGTACGACTCCGCGTCCGCGGCCGCCCACTCGACCTGCCGCTCATGCAGCTCGGCCAGCGACAGGCCCGCGAGGTGGTTGTGGCGGCTGACGCGCAGGACCCGGACCCACGGCGGGCGCTGGCCGCGCGGCAGGTGGGCGATGCGGCCCATGTGCCAGGCGACACGGCCGGACATCAGCGCGTCGTAGGCGGCGCCGTGCGCGGCGTCCTCGTCCCAGCCGAGGCCGTACGTCTCGGCGGTGGTCCGCATCTGGTACGGGCCCTGCGTCTCGGAGATCCGCCGCCGGAAGGGCGCGGTCCACCGGTCGAGGACCATCGTGTCGATGACGAACGGGCGCCCGCCGAGCGCGGTCCACAGGTCGACGCCGAGGTGCCGGCGGGCCTCGCGGTCGCTGATCGTCAGGTCATAGACGATGTTGTGCCCGACGAGCGGCACCCCGGACTCGACCGCGGCGGACAGCGCCGCGAGGACCTCGACGAGGACGTCCTTCGCGTGGCGGCCGTGCGCGCGGGCGTGCTCGGTGGTGATGCCGTGCACCGCGGTTGCCTCAGCCGGGATGTCGATGCCGGGGTCGGCGAGCCACTCGGTGGTGTCGGCGCGGCCGTCGGCCATGGCGATGGCGGCGGCGGACACGATGCGGTCGGTCTCGACGTCGACGCCGGTGGTCTCGGTGTCGAACGCCAGCATCGGGTGCAGGTGCCAGCTCACCGGGCACCACCCCGGTTCTGCGCCGCGAACTCGTTGGCCAGTTCCTGGGTGAGCGCCCTGATCTGCGCGGGCGACGCGTCGTCCAGCGGGCCGCCGGTGACGCCGTAGCAGCGCGCCTCCAGGTCCGAGGGGCTCATGCCGAGCGAGGTGGCGATGTCCTGGAGGGTCCACTCGTGCGGCGCGGACACATCGTCAGCAGGCGCGGCCGGTGGCCGGCTGGCGGCCGGGGCCGTGCCAGCCTGCACGATCTCGTCGGCGGTCACCCGCGCCTGCGGGAACGCCTCGTCGATCGTGACCTCGCGGCGGTCGATGGAGCGGAACAGGATCTGCAGCTCGGTGACGTCGTGCTCGGTCCACTTGCTCGACGGCCGACCGAGCTTCGTCTCGATCCGGTCGACGTGGACGCCGATGCCCTCGAAGACCTGCACCGCCTTTGCGATGCGCTGCGGCAGCGGCACGCCACCGCCGTCCTTGAGGGTGTTGCGGCAGGTGTCGACGGCCTCGTCGACGAACCAGCCCGGCAGCACGGCGAAGATCTGCTCGCGAACCCTGCGGGCACCGTTGTTGGCGTTGGACTCGTAGATGTCCCGCATGTCGGTGAGCTTCTTGGTGCCGTTCCTGGTGTCGCGGCGGTGCGGCACGATGAACGTCGAGGACACGCGGGCGTTGGTCTGCACGTCCCAGGCGAACGCCTGCATCTCCGACTCGCCGTACTCGTCGTCACGACGCATCTCGATTAGCCCGTACTGCACGTTCCCCCAGCAGCGCGCCAACTCCCGGGCGAGTTGCACCGTCGGGCCGGACACCGTGCCGTCGGACCGCGGGAAGGAGTAGAACGCCCGCTCCGCCAGCGCCTTGCGGCGGCAGACCTGCTGCATCTCCGCGATCGCCGAGGTGATGTTGCGGGGGCACTGCTGCGCGACCACGATCGCGGCCTGCACCTCGGCGACCGCGCGGGACTGCTCCACCGCGGTGCCCTGGCCGACCCGGGCCGGGGCGCCGCTGGGCACCAGATGCTCGATGGACTGGGTCACAGATACTCCTCGGAGTCGGCCCGCTCGACGTACGGGGGCAGGGAGAGGTAGGCGATGTCGTCGCCGTAGGCGGGCCAGCGGCCGGTGCGCTGGCACTCGGCGTAGATCTCGATGGCGCGGCGGTTGCGGGCGGCACCGAGACGGCGGCTCGCGGCGTCCACCTCGAAGACCGTGACGACGAACGGCGCGGTTTTCTCCTGGCAGACGAAGACGAACGCGGCTGCCTCGTCGGCGAGGTCGAGGGCGCGGGCACCGGCGCGGTACCAGTCGTCCTGCTGGTGGTAGCCGTACTTGGCGACGGCCCGGGCCAGTGCTTCGGGCTCGGCGGAGGCGCAGGTCTTGTAGTCGGGGATGATCAGACGGCCGGGGCCGGGGTCGGGGAGCCAGTCCAGTCGGGCGCGCCGCATGACGCCGGTGCGGCGGTCGCGCCAGATCAGGGTCTGCTCGGGCCGGCCGCGGTCGGGGTCGAACAGGGCCCGGGCAACGGGGTGTTCGCGCAGCGCCGCGGCCATGGCCTTGATGCGCTGCTGCTCCTCGATGAGGACTGGGACGGCACCGCGCTCGCGGGCCTCGGCGCGCTGCTGCTGGGCTGGCTTGGTGCGCCAGTCCGGGGCGTCGACGACGACGATCTCCGGGCCTTCGCCGAGCACGTGCATGTGCGCGGCCTGTCCGAAGTCGAAGGCGGCGCGGGCGGCCTGGCCGTGGTCCTGCTCCCAGCGGAACTTCGCGGGGCAGGAGGGGGCAAGGAGTTTGCGCGCTCCGCTGGACGACAGGGAGCCGCCGGGGACGGGGTCGGCGTGGTACTCCTCGGCGGTCATCTGGTAGATGCCGCCGGGGAGCTGGCGGGGGTCAGCAGTAGTGGTCACCAGGCACGCTCCTTGACGCAGGTCGCGCAGCGGCTCCGGTACGGCGTGCCATCGAACGGGCCGGTGGTGCTGCCGCAGCGGGCGCAGTGCGGGCTGTACGTGTAGTAGCGGCGCGCGGCCTCTTCGTGGATGGCGAGGTGGCCCCCTGTGTGGAGGGTGCGCAGGTGGCGGCGGATGACGGAGCGCAGCATGTGCGTGGGGACGGTCTTGGCGTAGAGGGCCTTGACGCGGCCGACGGTCCACTCGCCCTGCTCGGTGCGGATCGCGTCGAGGAGAAGCTGGAGGGACTGGACGCGCCGGCGGAGTGGCTGGCCGCCGGCCGGGGCGGCGTGCGCCCCGGCCGTGGTCGTAGTGCTCATTCGGTGGTGCTCGCCTTCCCGTAGCGGCCGCCGTGGCGGCGGGTGACGTGCCGGTGCAGCTCGCCCTCGGCTGATCCGTCGTCGACGGGGCAGGCGCGGTGGGGCTCGGCGCTGCGCTCTGCGGCGGAGCCGGTCTGGTGCGCGGTGGGCTCGGGCAGGGTGTAGTAGCGGCGGTAATCACCTCCGTGGGCGACGAGGTGCCCAGCCGCGCACAGCTCCCGCAGGTCCACGCGGATCGTGGAGCGGTAGACGTGCGAGGGCAGGACGAGCGCGTACAGGGACTGGACGCGGCCGGTGGTCCAGCGGCCGCCGGTCCGGCGGATCGCGTCGAGGAGGATCAGGCGGCGGCCGGTGATCTGCCGGGGCCGTGGCCGGGGCAGGCGCCGGGCCATGACGGCGGGGGTAGGGACGCTCACCGGGCCTCACCTCCATCGGCCATACCGACGAAGGTCTGCACGTCCCAGTCGTCCTCGCCGTACGAGTACGACTCCCATTCGCCCTGGTGGAGCCGCCACCCGAGGGCGGTGCGCTCACCGGTTCCCGGGTGGGTGGTGACGGTGTCGCAGCGGAACCTCCACGCGGACTTGGCGTCGGTGTACGTGCGGGCGGGCTGGAAGAAGTCCGGCGAGTGCTCGGCGCACAGCCAGTTCCCTGCGCGGCCGTTCTGTGTCCAACCGCGCTCCAGCGCCCTCGCCCGCCGCTCTCCGTTCGGGCAGCGCGGCTTCGGCGAGCAGCAGATGACCCAGTCCTCGGCGTCGGCCGGCGTCTCGGCGGGGCTGCCGTCCTCGTATCCGCCGACTTCCCACCGCTCCTGGTCGCGGTTCCACACCACAGCCCAGGCGGTGTGGTCGGTGAGGATGCCCTCCATGTCGATGCCGACCGGCATCCCGGCTGCGTTGCAGGCGTTGAGGGCGTCGGCGATGGCGACCCAGTGCTCGCGCTCGGTGCGCGGCACGAACGGCTCAGCGGCCTGGGTGGACTCGCCGACGGGCGCCTGGGTGGCGTCGTCGGTGTCCTTCCCGTGCCGGAGCAACACCGCGCCGCCCTCGGCCACCACGTGTGCCTGCATCGCGTACACCTGGAGTGATCGGTTGACCGTGTCGGTCTCGCTGTCGCCGATGATGTCCGCGGCTTCCCGCAGGGCCGTCGACGACGCTGGGGTGAGGAGCACCGTCAGGCGCTCGAAGGGCTCGCTCACGCAGACCACCGCCGGTCCCGCTGCTGCCGGACGCCGCGCGGCGTCGTGTACTTCACCCAGTCCGGCTGCGGCTGCGGCGCGGTCGGCGCGTCGACCGGCGCGGCTGGCAGCGCCGCCCATGCCTCCTCCGCCAGCTGCCCGACGTCGGAGGGAGTCAGGTCCATCACGGCCTGGCCCATGCCGGCCAGGTCCTCGATGTCGTCAAGCAGCAGAGCGATCTCCCCGGCCGACACGCCGCGCTTCTTCGCGTCGACGAGGGCGTCCAAGGCGTTCTGCAGCTCGTTGTCCTCACCGTCGGCGAGGGCCGCGGCGAGCATGGTGAGGCTGTCGCGGCGGATCTGGTCGGCACGCAACTGCGGGCGGCGGCCGAGCGCGCCGGGCGTGATGCCCAAGTTGAGGTTCGTCATCGCTGCCCCTCGGTGTCTGCGGCGAACTCGGCCTCGGCGGCGGCGTCGAGCGCGGCCTCGTCGGCCTGGTCCATCTCGCGCAGCTCGGATGCGCCGGGGCCGTCGTGGTCCTCGGCGGCGAGCTGCGCGTCGACGATCCGCGCGTCGGAGTAGTGGTCGATGAGGATCTCGGTCAGCGGGTTGCTGGCGTCGCTCTGCGGCGCGGTCCGGCCGACGGCGGCCAGTAGCTCCCGCAGGTGCTCCAGCTCGCCCGGGTACTGCTCGACGGGCTTGCGGGTCTCCGGCGGCAGGCCGTTGACGGCGGCGTA